>JBDTPH010000293.1:0-56305 GCA_039932795.1 Chloroflexota bacterium | reverse complement strand
GTCACGGCTGAATTTGGGACTTTTACACCGGCTTCGATCCACAAGCTGCCACTTGTTTCCGTTAGATCGACGCCATTCTCACTTTTGGTAATTCCCATTGCCTGACAAAGCTTCCCAGGGCCGAATGTGTCGCGCCCATTCCGCCTCTCCAGCATGACATCCACTCCCTCGATCGGCTGTATCGCACGGATCAACACTGCTGCAGGGAACCCGACGCGTTCGGTGACTACGTTCAGCATCCAATGGGCGCCATATGTGAAGTAGACGTAGGCATGCCCAGGTTCTTCAAACATGACAGCTGTGCGCGGGGTTATTCCTGCTTTAGCGTGGCAGGCCAGATCCTTTCCGCTGATGTATGCTTCCGTTTCGGTGATGAGGCCTGCTAACTTCACGCCATCGAGAATCCGAACCAGGCGCGCACCGATCAGTTCACGTGCGACAGTCAATGTGGGGCGGTTGTAAAAAGAACGAGGCAGTGACTTCAAATTATCACCACAGAGAGCACGGAGATCACAGAGAAAAGTTTAATCGAGAGAGCCATTAACGAAGCGCTTAATTCCATTTTTAAGT
This sequence comes from Chloroflexota bacterium, assembly GCA_039932795.1. GTDB lineage: Bacteria > Chloroflexota > Anaerolineae > Anaerolineales > Villigracilaceae > Defluviilinea. The sequence goes on along the minus strand of JBDTPH010000293.1, from coordinate 55,735 downwards.
AACTTAACATTGAAATTAATAAGCAAACCAAGTTTATAACCTGATAATCGCAAATATGAAATAATTTGTGCATCGTGTATTGGGGAAATCTTGTCAGAAGATTTTATTTCCAATACCACTTTACTGTTTATAAGAAAATCAAGCCTGTAACCAGCATCTAATTTAATTTCTTTATAAAGCATCGGTATTGGCTTTTGTTGCTCAACCTTATAACCTCGTTGACCTAATTCATAAGCCAATGCCGCCTGATAAGCAGACTCGAGTAAACCTGGTCCAAGAGTACGATGTACTTCAATAGCCGCTCCAATTATTCCCTCGGTCAGCTTATTCAGTTCTTCTCTCTCGCCCATGGTAATTCTCCGTGCTCTCTGTGTGCTCCGTGGTGAATTACTTAAACCTGGGATCACGTTTCAGGGTTAATCGCAATCCCTCGGCTAGCCCAATGGAGGAGCGATAGTTCAATTTCTGGCTGGCAAGTGCCAGATCTGCGCACAGGCGGGAGACACCGCTGGAAGTCTTCGGGTTGTAGATCACTTCCGCGTTGCTGCCCGTCACTTCCATCACGCACTTGATCAAGTCGCGGATGCTCGTCTCTTTGCCCGAGCCAACATTGATCACCAGTCCATTGATGTTTGGCGCAGTTGCGGCTGCGACCAATCCGCTGACCACATCATCCACATAGACGTAATCACGGGTCTGGCTTCCGTCGCCATGCGCAACCAGTGTCCCGCTGCGGAGCGCCTGTTTCAAGTAATGCGGCACCACAGGCGGATGCGACGCCGGCATGCGCTGACCTGGGCCATAAGCGTTGAAGATCCGCAAACTGACCGTTTCAATTCCCCATAAACCGCCGATCGTGCGGACATAATACTCCGCCGCCAGCTTCGAGACTGCGTAGGGCGAGCGCGGATTTGCAGTCACAGTCTCGCGCAACGGCTGCCCGGCAAGATCGCCATACACTGCGCCTGAGGATGCCAGCACCACGCGGCCCACGCCCACATCGCGCATCGCTTCCATGAGCGCCACTGTCCCGCCAACGTTGACGTTGTTGTAATCGCGCGGATAGAGCACAGACTCAGGCACCGAAACACGTGCCGCAAGATGGTAGACCACATCCACTTCCTGAAGGAGTGTCCACAGTTTGGGGCGGTCACTGACGTCTCCACGCGTAAAATGGACATCGGGCGCGAGCATTTGTGGGTCACCCGTGGAAAGATCGTCAATCCCGCGAACCTGATGCCCCTCACGGGCGAGCTGATTGGCAAGGGAAGAGCCGAGGAATCCCGCGGCTCCGGTGATGAGAAAGTTCATAGTTTTAGGATTATAAGCGAAACGACCCAAATAAATACGCGTAGAAACGACTTTTCCCAGGCAGCCGATGTGTGGCAATCTGGAATATTGCTGTCCGATTTGGTTGACTCAATGGCAGTCATCTGTTATTATTATTTTTGTAGGATAACGGTAAGTTACGTTGGTTAGAAGAACAGCCACAGCTCACGGTTTCAATCCGGGAGCTGTTTTGTTTTACCCTCCGATGGAACTAAACAGGACGCCTAAATTTTTTAGAATTGCCAAAGGAGGCAAATACAATGTCTGAACGAATAACTGGTACCGTAAAATGGTTCAATGGTGACAAGGGCTTCGGCTTCATCGAGCGCGAAGGCGGAAAGGACGTTTTCGTCCACTTCTCCGCTATTCAGGGTGACGGTTTCCGTAACCTGCAAGAAGGACAGAAAGTCGAATTCAATGTTGAGCAAGGTCCCAAGGGACCCCAGGCCAGCAACGTCACAATGAGCAACTAGTCATTGACGTAAAAAGAGCCCGATGCGAAAGCATCGGGCTCTTTTTGATTCACCTGGGTGTTTTACGGAATCGCAGGAACCGACGCGCCTTGTGGATAGATCAGGTAGACCGTCCCGCCTGATGCCTCGAGCCAGAGCGGCTCGAATTCAGAGCGCAGATAAGTCCGCTGGACAGTGGCATTGGCAGGGGAGGCAGGATCGTTAACGATCGGGTTGCCTGCCTCATCGAATCCAACCAATACAAGCAGATGTCCATTGGTGGAGTCGATATCTGAATTCGTCAGGTCACCTTTTGCCCAGGCAATGGACATGATGACAGGCACCCCCACAGCGACGAATCTCTCAGCACTTTCAAGACTGGTGAAGCGGGCAACATACCCTTCATACACACCCTCACGTGCCGCATACGCGGTGTTAAACGGCCAGTTGCCATGACCATCATAGATCCAGTCAAATACGTCATCCACTGCGGCACGGACGCGCGGCTCGGGCAGGCCAGTATAGTTATCCAGATCAGCCAGCACCATGGAAGTGGACGTTGGGCTGCACCATACTTCACCGCCATCCGGGTATACCATCTGCGAATATTCTGGCGTGTTGAGTAGGGTGTTCCATAGTTCGGGATTACCGGCAGAAACGCCTGCCGATTTCGGAGTTTCTGTCGAATAGGCCACGGAAGCATTTTGCACTGTGGGTGTTAAAATACCGTCCTCGCTGAATAATCGCAATTTAAGTTGGAATTTGTTTGTTGTTTCCTTTTTACTTGAGGATACAAACGTATCCACCGCCACAAATCCGTCTGTGTCGCCCTGCAGTTTCACGGAATGACGATTGATCGTGGAGTAGTCCGAGGCCCAGATGCCGAGTATGTACCACTTGCTCCAGCGCGTCCCCCCATACTGGGCACGGAATTGAACCTCCATCCATGTGCCTGCGGGCGTGGACGCGTTCCACGAAGCAATGGCTTCCTTATAGTTGAATGGAGTTGTGATCTCGGGGCTGGTGGCTTCACCCACAGAGAATGAGCCGCCGTTGTAATAGTTTCCCCCATTGTACGCTCCTGCTGCATACGGATCTGAACCTGTGCCTGCCGTTGCTGAGTTAAATTCGAGCGCCCCGCCTGCATTCAGTTTTACGCCATTGAGTGACCAGCCCCCAAAGCCATTGTCTGCGGCGCGCCAGCGGGTGAAACCCGTTTGGTATGCGCCATCCCCTTTTCCTTTTGCAGAGACCGATGAAACCATGCTCAACATTATAACGCTGACCAATGTGATACGTGCAAATGCCAGGATCTTATTCTTCATCATTTATTCTCCTCATACAGTTGCCTCGGATACGGTGGACTTTCCAGGGAAATCTTGTACGATCTTTCTACATGGGTGGGATAAGTGCATGTCCTTACTTCACAGGAAAATCAACGAAAAATCAATCAGGGATTGGGGGACGAAAAACCCGCTTCTTACAAAGCGGGCGGCTGTTACCGTTATTTGATTATTTTCTCCGTCTAGGGGCCAGGCGATTCTTTCCGTAATGCGTGGGCGTGTGAGCGGGGCGTGGGGGCCGGGTCCCTTCGCGTCTATCTGATGCAGACCTCGGCGGCGCAGGAGGCGAGTAGTCGAAGTCCCCGAGAACCTCGCGTCTGATAGGTCCGCCCATGATGCGTTCGAGGGCGCGGATCATGTCGTTGTCGTCTGGTGTGACCAGCGTAAATGCATCGCCTGTACGTTGCGCGCGTCCCGTTCGGCCAATGCGATGGATGTAGGCATCAGCGGTATCCGGCATATCGTAGTTGATCACATGCGAGATATTTTCCACATCCAGGCCGCGTGCCGCAATATCGGTGGCAACCATAATGGGGAAATGTCCGCTTTTGAAACCACTCAGCGCCTGCTGACGCTGTCCCTGCGTGCGATTGCTGTGCAGACTCGTTACACGGAATCCCGCGTGTGCGATCTGGCGCGCAATTTTGTCTGCACGATGTTTGGTGCGGGTGAAGACCAGCACCGATTCGGTGGCAGTCTGTTTGAGCAGTTGCAATAACAAGCCCGATTTGAGATGCGCGGGCACAGGATACAGCGCATGTGTCACTGTATGTGCGGGGCGGCTGAGACCCATGGTAATGCGCTGTGGGTCTTTGAGCGAGAGCGAGGCGAGTTGTTCCACTTCTGCAGGAAAGGTGGCTGAGAACAGCATGGTCTGTCGTGCAACGGGCACTGCCTTGATAATACGTTTCACATCCGGCAGGAAGCCCATGTCGAACATGCGGTCGGCTTCATCCAGCACCAGGATTTCGATACGCTCCAGTTTGGCATAACGCTGTTGCATGAGATCCAGCAGACGGCCTGGAGTTGCAACCAAAATTTCAGCACCTTCCCTCAATGCCTTGATCTGACGGGTGGCTGTGACTCCCCCATAAACAGTCGTGCTTCGCAGCTTTGTACCCACAGACAGCGCGCGTACAACCTGATAGATCTGCTCTGCAAGTTCACGCGTCGGCGTGACAATGAGAGCGCGCGGCATGCCGCGTGGACCATCGAGTAGTTTGTTGAGAATGGGGAGGACGAACGCGGCGGTCTTGCCTGTGCCCGTTTGGGCGGTGCCGATGATGTCGCGCCCGCGCAAGGCGGCAGGGATGGCCGCTTCCTGAATGGGAGTCGCGGTTTGGTAGCCCGCAACTTTGATTCCCTGCATAAGGCGGGAATCCAAATTAAATTGTTCGAAATTCAAAACTTTTTCCTTGTCTTCAGAAGTCGTGCAGATGTTTGGGGAATTGAGTGAGTGCTCAACAGCGAAAACAGCGGTGGACTGCTGATATGTGAGTCGGTAGATTGGTAAATCGGGGACTCGATAAGATGTAATAAGAGGATTATACACTGCTTCATCACAGACTGTGCGGAAACTGCGTAGTGTTTTTATCAGAAAAAGCAGGGAAGAGTACAGGAATCACCCAAATTCACGAAACCAGCCATTTAACGGGCAGGTTCATGGATCATTGTCATTTCAGCGCGGGTCAGCAGGATCACCGCAATCAGGATAAACCCACCGCCGAGCATGACGATGGCGCCAAGTTTTTCCCCGAATATCCATGCTGCCAGCAGAACCGTGACGACAGGCTCCAGTGTCGAGAGCATGGCCGCCTGGGTGGGCCCAATGCGCTCCAGGCCTGCCAGAAACGTGGCAACTGGGATGACCGTTGCTACCAGGACAATGCCAGCCATGTTGACCCAGCCCGAGCTTGTGGAAGGCAGATACACGCCATTCACAGCCATCAGAATCCCATACACCGCCGCTGCTGAGGCAAAGATCACCACGGACGACTGCACAGCAGAGACGTGTTTCATCACGCCCGTTCCTACGATGATATAGACCGAGTAGATCAATGCTGCACAAAGGGCGAGCAGGATGCCAGTGAGTTGCCCGCCTGCGGGACCAAGAGTTAGAGCAGTGCCTGTCAGCGCAAGGACGAGCGCGGCGACTTTGAGCCATGTCACTTTTTCGCGTAGGACAAACACGGATAGCACGAAAACAAACATGGGATACAAATACAGCAACAATGCGACCAGCCCCGCAGATGCATATTTGATTGCGCTAAGATAGGAAAAGGATTGACCCACATAACCCAGTGCCCCCATACCGATTAATTGCAATAGGATCTTCCCGCGGGGAAATTTTTCCCTGCGCACAAGAAGAATGACCATCATGATTATGGCGGCGAAACCGAAGCGCAGGAACAACATCGTGAACGTGTCCATGCCGTCTGCATAGAGGAATCTTCCAAAAATGGCGAGCGTCCCGAATGATGCGGCAGATATCGCGATGAGTAGAATCCCTGTCAGTTGTTTCATGTGTTCTGTTTTGGTGATGTCTTGGCTACTATAACATAACGTCAATAATGGATAAGAATAAAATGTCATGCTGAGGGGCGTTGTCTGCCCCGAAGCATCTCTACCAAGGCATGTCCGAGACCCTTCGGTCGCGCAAAACCGCTCCCTCAGGGCGACATAATAGTAAATTTGGCTTAAACATTATTCACGTTAACATAAGCGCCGCCAAGGACGGCTGTGGGAGCATTGGGCCTGAAAATTAATCCATGTGAATCTGTGTTGATCTGTCGCCAAAAACAAAACCCGCCTCCTACTGAGGCGGGTCTGCTGATAACTGATTGCTGTTCACTCTATATTGATCACTTTTCGCGGCGCGATGACCAAATCCATTCCATATTTCCTGCGGGTACACGATCGCGTTCGTACCGGGCAGTTGCTCGATGGCAAGGCCGGTGTTCAGGTCGATGCCGATCTGCTGATATGCCTTGTATGCAAGCTGGCTGCAATAAAACGCGTCATCCGTTTCGGCGTTGAGAAAGTTCAAGTTGTATGGCTTGCCCACCTGTGCAAGACAGTATTCCGCGACCCGGGAGCGCAGTTCAAATTCCTCGTCCTCCGAGATCTGGAGACCATCCAGCGGAGAAGCGACTCCGTAAAAGGTATCGAATAAGAGGCCGCGTTGACGCGCCATGCGTTCGGTATCCCAATGTCCGCCCGGCACATCAAAGGTGATGACACCGCGCGCGCCGGCTTCGGCGCAGCGTCCATTAGGCCCGAGGTAGACGGCAACATGGTCCACGTCTCCGGGCACGAGTCGGCCAATGAGACGCCAGAACTCACCGGGCAAAATGTCGGGTTTACCGTTGATTGTGCAGATGACGTCGCCTGTTTGTAACGTAATACCTTCGATTTGATACGTATAAATCATTTTTGCTCCGTACTCATTATACGGAAAATCTGTAAATTCGTTTCAGCAAATTTTCGCGTCATTGCGATTGCCCATCCGATACGGCTTTGCCAGTTAAGGTAAACTCCGGGCGCGAAGGAATCCCGCTCAGCATGTTCAGGATTGCTTCCCGAAGGCTCGCAATGAGGGTCAAGGTTTGACCAAAAAATCCATTTGATGCGCGATGTAAACCAGCTCACCACACTCGATCTGTTCGTGCCGCGTCGCAAGCCAGCCTGCCAATTCCGCCTTTTCCAGCTCGCTGCGTTCCTTCAACGAACTCTCGAAGAAATGCAAAACAAAGTGCAAGAAATAATTCTCATCGGCAGGGTATTTCCCATCGTCCGCGTACACCACCCAATCCGAGGCGCCCGCCGCGAGAATCCTCGCTTTCACAGACCGCAGATGTTCAAATAATTTCCTGCCTGTGCGGCTATCCCCACCCGTGGAGCGAGTGTTCATGGACTCGTGATACAGCCATTCGATCTTTTCATCGAGCACGCGGTCCATGACAGGCTGAAATGACGACATGCCATCGAAGTTGATCGTCAGCCATGCCAGGCCATTCGTAAGCGACAATATTTTTTCCAGACTCACGGGCATGGGGAGCAGATCCAGAAAGGCATGCGCGATCAACAGATCAGCGGGCTTCTTATTTTTTTCGATGAAATCAAAGACGTCTGCACACTCAAAGCGGATTCGGATATCACGGTTCTGGTCGCAAATCCTGAGCTGATCGCACTCCATGCGTTCCACGCTCAGGCCTGCTTCCTTTGCCCATTGTGGGACCCATGCCCGGGCGTAGGCAATGTTCCCGGCCATTTCATCCACCATCACATACTCAGCGGCGCAAAGGACGTTCCACTCGATTAGCCGCTTGAGCATGGTCCCGATCCCCGCCCCGATCTCGATCACGGAAACAGGCTCAGAAGGCAAATTGACGCGCAACGCGTTGACCACATCCTTGTTGAGGGCGCGGTCATCCACAGTTTGTTTGGAAAGCAGATAGCGGGGAAATGAGTAATCCATAGTGTTCTCTTTGTACCATTGTGATCTTCAAGAAGTGACCCGGCGACTGGGACTACTCTGCAGAGTTTACAATGAAATATAGGAATTCGCGAATATTCCTTGCAGTTTCCTCCCACGACGGCTGACGGGCATAGCGCTCTCGAGCCTTCAATGATAGACGTGTCAACAAGCCGCGATCTTCCGTCAGTGACTGAATATGATCTGCAAGTGATTTCGAATCCCCTGGTGCTATGAGATAGCCAGTTTGTCCATGTTGGATGATCTCACCTGCCGCCCCTGCCGTAGTTCCAATTGCAGGCAGGCCGAATCCCATCCCTTCGAGATAGACAATACCGAATCCTTCATAGCTCGAAGGAACTACAAGTATATGTGATTGTTTGAGTTTTTCGATGAGAGGTTCCTTATCCAGTGATCCGTGAAGAAAGACAAATGAGGAAAGATGGCTGGCTGCAATAAATTCCTGCATTTGCTTGGCATACTCTGGTTCAGAAGTCAGGGACCCCACGACATCAAGGATGAAGGATGAAGGATGAAGGATGAGTAAGGCATCAAGTAGCGTATGAAGTCCCTTGCGTGGTATGACGTTTCCTAAAAATAAGATTCGTAAGGGGTTTGACCGTGCGCGCTGCATGATCTCATCTTCAGAAATCAGTGGGTCGAATCGATCGGTCGGGGGATAGGCAACGATATTTGGCTTATCACTCTTCAATAGGCTGGTTACTGCTGCCTGTGTCGTTTCTGAATTGAAGATGAATCCATCCACGGATCGCAGGTATTGCTTCTCAATGAAGCGATAGAAGGCATTCTGCCACTTTGGCCTTAACTCTGAACAACGCAGGTGATGGACCAGCGAAATGATGGGGTATGGATGTCTCTCACGATTTGCAAAGATCAAGGATGGATGGTTGAGTTCGTCCTGGATCAAAATGTCAAGCCTTCGTTCAACGGGAGATCGTTTCGCCGCTTGGCGGGTCGCAACGACATCTGAGCCTGGAAGCCTAAAGTGGAAATTATCAGTCAAATGCGCAGCGTAATTCCTCCAGGGCAGGCAAATGATCTCGACCGAGTCGCCCTGTCCGCGCAGGTATTCGACTACCTTGCGATCATATAAATATCCACCGCTCAAGATATCGAGCGAGCCGTAGATAATGAATCCGATATGCATTGGCTGTGGTGGTCGAGTAGAACAGGGCGGGTTTCCATACCTCCCTGCGGGACTACTTAACCACCGCCCCGTTCGTATCGAGACCCTGACGTTTCAACTCATACGCTGCCCACGCAGACTCGTTTTCCCACAGCATAACTTTGAGGACGGTGATATTGTCCGCTTTGATGCGGTCACTCAGGGAGGTGGCGAGGATGCGCGAGAAATGCTCAATGGATGGGTTTAAGCCTGCAAACTCGGGCTTATCATTTAGCATTTGCTCTCTGTAATAATTCACGATCTCATCGAGATGTTTTTCCACATCCACAATGTCAACGAGATAGCCGTGCTGATCAAGTTCTGTTCCCGTCAGCTGCAATTCAAGGACATAATGATGCGAGTTGGGAAAATTCTCCGGCCCCCAATCTCCGCCGATGAGGAAGTGCCTGGCTATAAAGCCCCGCTTTACTCCGAGTGTATACATATCAGTTCTCCATATTCAGAAAGGCTGTCAGGCCTGGATGTTGTCATCCTCCCGAAGGACACACCGCATGATTTGCTTAGCAAATCACGGTGGGTGCAGGTGTCGGGACGATGCCGTCTCGCACCGACGTGTTCGCGGCACGAACGGTGTGAGGAAGCGCTTGTTGCGACTGAAGGATCTCAGGACATGGTTGTAGAGATGCTTGGCTGCGCTCAGCATGACATAACCAGGGATCAATCTGGTCTTATCGCATGCATGATGAGTTTTCCATGTTCGCGTATGATGGGCATGGCAAAATCAAACTTGTCAATTTGCGTACAGTACTCCAAATCGGACAATGGGAAACCTGTCTGGGCGGGGTCCAAATGCTGGAGCGCGTCTCTTGACTCAAACACGCGCTGGATAAAAGGCCTCGGGTCTGGCTGATTGCCTTTCATCAGCGCTTCGAGATATTCGGCGCAGGCGAGGTCTTCATCGCCGCCGCTGTAGGTTTTGCCTGTAATCACAAAGGTGACCTCATCCGCACCCAGCGTGGACCCAAACCTGACCGTTGCTGCCGCCACTACAAAGCTGGCTGCGAGCATTACATCCGCTTTTTGGCTTCGCAGCGCGCCTTGTGTCCCTGCACCTGTGCGCTGGATAAGTGTGATGCCGCCAAGATCCAGTTCGCTGATATGAGTGGGGGAGTTGCCAAAGTCAAACTCTTCAGGCGGCAACCCCCCGACTTCGCCCATGGCTTTTGAATTCGGGATTTCCGTCTTGAGCGCCAAAGCTTCCTCCACCGTGCTGGCGAAGATGATCTCTTTTGCGCCGCGCGAGAAGGCATAGGCCGCGGTGGAAAATGCACGCAGGACATCGATGACGATCACGACTCCTGTCGCAATGTGACATTCTTCGAGATTTGTGTAATGGAACTTCATGGCTTGTAATCAAAAACTACTTGAACGGTTTCCTGTGGATTCTCATCCAGCAGATGATAGGCTTCTTCTGCCTGATCCAGTGAAAAACGATGCGTGATCCACTTTTCAGGTTTGATTTGTTCGAGTGCCTTCCATGCCACGTCAAAGCGGCGTGCCTTATCCCAGCGTCCGCTGAGTTCTGGTGAAATGGTACTGACTTGGGAAGAGATCAACTTGATACGTGAGCGATGGAAAGCGGTACCCAGATCAACTTCTGCCTGCTTTTCGCCGTACCACGAGCCCATGACAATACGTCCGCTGAATGTGGTTAGCGCAATTGCATCATTTAGCGCGGCAGGATTCCCGCTTAGTTCAAACGTCAAATCGGCGCCTGGCTGGAGGAGAGATAGGGCATGTTCGCGAAAATGTGCAGAGCGGGGGTCAAGCGATGTGGGAGGCGTGACATGCTGTGCGTACCGTTCAATGTTTGACATCTGGCGTCTTAATTCAAAGCGATCCACAGTGACCAATGTATCCAGTGGAAACTCACTGAGCAGGGATGCGGTAAGCAACCCCACGATTCCCTGCCCCAGCACAAGGACACGTTCGCCCAATATCGGCGCGCCGTCCTGCACCAGATTGACCGCTGTTTCCATGTTCGGAAGAAAGCAGGCTGTTTCAGGGGAGAGCCCTTCGGGTAAACGGATGAGGGATGAAGGCTGAACGATGAAGTGAGATGTATGCGGTTGAAATGCGAAGACTAATTTGTCCCGCCATGACTTTTCTATTTGTGAACCTGTTTCCCTCACCACCCCAACGCTTGCGTACCCGTATGCCATTGGATACTGGAAGCTGCCGCGCAAACCTGAAATAACGGAATCAGTTTCAACGTCCCGCGGAAAGCGGCCTTGATAGATCAGCATTTCGGTACCTGCGCTGATCGCGGAGCAAATCGTCTCCACCAACACGTCATCCACACCAGGCACAGGAAGAGTCTCCTCGCGCAGTGTAACTTGTCCCGGCGCAGTGAAATAAATTGTTTTTCGATTCACAGAGCTATTTTACCCCCTGACTTGAATCTCATTTCGGTTTGTCTGCAAAAAGGAATGCCATCAAAATTACTTCGGCGGCTTTTGCATAATAACCGGTTGCGCTCGATGTACCTGCTACAAAGGTTTTATCGCCCATGACCACCCATAGGATGATAGTGAGCGCCGTATAGCCAACCAATGCCCACCAGACCAGATTGCGCCTTTGTTGAAAGAATGAAACAGGCAGGAAATAGGCGCCGAGCAGACCGAGATACCCAAGCCCATTCAACGTGAACATGATATCCGGATATAACACGATATGCAGGAACGCGGTAGCCAGGGTGAAGAGGATGATGCCGTAATGTCTGCCAGTAAGGTTCATGTTTTACTCCTTTATTTCAAAATGGATTGCACATTATTAAATGCTCGTTGGGAATTGAAGTCGCGAATGAATTTTGCGGCGAGCAATAACCCAACGCCTCCGTTCAAAATATCGCGGGCGCGCATGAGCAGGCTTAAGCTGATCCCAATGGCAGGTGTGTAGCCCATGGATGTCAACGCGTAGACCTGGCTCGCTTCCAGCGCGCCCAACCCAGCGGGCAATGGCATGAGGAAAGCGAAGAGCGCGGCAGTAAGCGCGGCGAGAGTTTGTTCGAACGAAAGATCGGTCCTTAAAAATGATGCCATCAAAAAATATTCTGCAGCCATGCCTGCCCATGCAACTATTGAAAAGAAGAGCGCAATCAGCAGCGCGGGCAATTTTCTGCGCGTGAACGACGCCGCCATTCGCTCAGATACGATGATGAGCCGTACCCAGTCTGGATTTCTGATGATGGGTGCGGCGGCGCGCAGCAGGCCCGAAATGGGATAACGACCCCTATACAGCAACATCAAATGGACAATGGGCCAGACCAAAATCACCGCCAGCGGAATCATACTCCCGAGTGACTGGGTGCCGTTTTGTGAGATCATCCCCACTCGCAGCGCGGCTGTTAACCCCACCCCGATCAGGATAAAGTTGGCAAGGAACTCGAGCAGCTTATCCATGATCATTGCAGATGTGGCGCGGGCAAAGGTAATCCCATGATTGCGTTGCAGGTAAAAGACCTGCAACGGTTCTCCTCCGACCTGCGGACCTGGCGTAAAGTAACTCAAGCCAAACACGGACAGGCGGTATTTGACCAACGGCCAAAATGGAACGGATGGATTCTTTGCATGCACAATGATCCACCAGCGTGCAGTCATTGCCAGGATGACAAGCGCGTTGATCACAAAAAGGATCCCAATCTGAGAGAGCCGTAATTGTTTGAGTGTGCCCCAGATCTCAATGAAAGGTGCGTTGCGCAGGGAGAAGTAAAGAAGCGTGATGAGAGCAAGATAGATTACGAACGTGCGCAGATATCTTGGTTTGGCCCTCATCCCTGCCCCCGGAGGGAGAAGTGGGTTGTGTTCATAAGGTGGAGACGTTGTGCTCAAAGGATGGATTCTCCATCCCCGTCGTTTTGATTTTCGATCAGGCAGCGCATCCGCTCCATGAGCACCTCATGGACACAGGCGGGATTTGTTGAACCGACTTCGTCCACGCTGATGGGTTTCGCGAACCGCACATGGACGGTTGTCGGGCGGGCATCACGGACGACCATGGCGAGCAACTGCAGGGCAGTTGCAAGTCTTTCACGGTCATCACGCGTCCGTTTAAGGCGCGTCAGCCAGTGATGCGCGGTCCGCTCCCAGATGACTCCGCTCACGATAACGGGAACAATTTTTGTGTCCCGCGCGAAGCGGAGAAAGACTGCCGATGAATCCGTCCAATCGTTGAGCGAATCCAGCGCCCCTGGGTGAACATCCAGATCGGGTTCGATCTTTCCTGCCGGGAAGGTGAGCGCCGCGCCACCCGCGCGTAAGTGCGCAGAGACCTGCCTTACGGCGCGCATGCGTTCAGCAGGATCGTCGCTGAGGTAAAAGAGGTTTTTTGTAACGTTGACAAGCGAAGCCAAAAACGGACGGTGCAAGGCGAGAATGCGGAGATCTGAGCGGTTGATGGCGCTGAAGAGGCAGACAGTATCTGTCAGCCCGGGGTGATTGGAGAGGACGAGGATCGGTCCACTGGCTGGGACATGTTCGCGCCCGTGGACGCGTAGATCGCTGATGTAATGCGTTTGCAGGAACTGAGAGGAGGCTTCGTTGAGTCCGACGTGCCCAACCAGATAATCGTACCCCACTATTTGTTGAGCGAACTTGTGCGCAGGTTTGAGAAACAACCGCCGCAGCACCGCTGCAAGGAGAGGCTGACCCTGCCAGCCGAAGGATGAAACCAGGTCGTCAAGGTTGATGCGCGTGAGCACATCAATGGCGGGAGACATGTCGAAGACCTGCCTGCTTGAAAGAGATGTGATAGCTGGGACTTGCATACGTACTCCAAAACCTTCCTCGTCCTACGCGGCAGGGCTGCATGTTTGTTGCAGCCCTGTAGTGGAAGGACAGATTACCTGTACATGCGTCCGTTGAACGCAATCGATCTTACTCAGGTTCCATCGAAAAATGCAACGGATAGCCGTCAAGCCCTGCAGCAAAATGTGCCTTTTGAATGCGTTTCTCCGCTTCCGATTTTGGAAGGGTTTGCACATAGGCGATGCCCGAAAAATGAGCAGTGAACATGATCTCGGCAGCCCTGTTATTGGAAAGATAGAAGATTGTTTTCAGGATATGCACAACAAAGTCCATGGGCGTGACATCATCATTATGGATGATGACCCGGTAGAGCGGCTCGAGCTCAGTCTCATCCTGCTGCTCTGCGATGATCTGGATTTCCAGCGCGATCTGCAGTTTCATCTATTGATACGTACTTTTCAGCGTTTCTGGATTTATCAGGTGCAGAGTAATTTACCACAGTTCATTGAGGGCTTTGAATTCCTCAGTTGTCAGCTCGATACTGGCTGATTCAAAGTTTTCCCGGATGTGTTTCGGATTATAGGACATCGGAATGGTGATGACGCGCGGCTGCCTGATGAGCCACGCCAATGCAATTTGAAATGGCGTCGCGACATGTGCTTTGGCTATTGCATTAATAGTTGCGTTGACACGCACACTGCGGAACTTCACAGGTGAATAAGCCGTGACCAGAATGTCATTTTGCTGGCAGTATTCAACTACTCCATTCTCCACGTATGCGCGGTCAGGCAGGCGATAGGGAATCTGGTTTGTGAGGATGGGTGTTTCTGAATATTCCTCTGCTTGTTTCAGTAGTTTCAATTTAAAGTTGCTCACCCCCAGATGTTTCACCCTGCCATCGCGGACAAGTTTGTTCAAGGCGCGGAACGTTTCTTCGTAATCTATGCCTCTGCCCGGCCAATGGATCAGATACAGGTCGACATAGTCCATGTTCAGGCGGCGCAGGCTGTTCTCACAGGATCTGAATACGTCGTCAAAGGCAAGATGTTCGGGTGAGATCTTCGTCGTGATGAACACATCCTCGCGTTTTGTGTTCGTCTCGCGTAACGCGCGCCCGATCAGTTCCTCTGAATGTCCCGCCGCGTAAAATTCGGCTGTATCAAAGTGAGTGTAGCCCACTTCCAGTGCAGCGCGCAGGGCGGCCAGTGAAGCGGAGTCTAGCGTGGAGTCCGCGGAGGAATCGCCGCCGATGCTCCAGGCGCCGAGCCCGATCTTGGGGAGAGTCACATTATGGACGGTTTCATATTTCATATCTATTCTTCACCTCGTGCAGACGTTTGGTGGCAGCTCTTATTTTTATCATGGTTTTCCTCCATACAAAATGCATCATCCGGCATATCTCTGAAGTGTTAGGGTATTCCCTTTTCCGGTTCGGTATCGTTTTCAGACGCTAACAACACCTTTCCAGCCGCGTCTATTTCCTCCTGATCACCGATCAGACCGATCCGGTCAGCGGGTTGAAATACCGTTATGGATTTCGGGTTTGCGAATAATTGGCCTTCGCGCAGGATTGCCACCACAGACGCACCGGTCTGTGCGCGCAGGTTGGCATCAGCCAGCGTCTGCCCTACGAGGGGATTGCCCTCTGCAAGGCGGAACCAATTGATCTCGATGCTGTTCGATGCAGCGAGGAGGTCGTGTAGAAGCCGATGCTCCTCCTCAGTATTGACGTGCATATCGTAATGATCACGACGGACTGCATCCGTGTAGCGATAAATTTCCTGCAAGGGGAAGCCAAGTTGTAGAAGTGTATGGCGCACAATTTCGAGCCCACCTTCCAATTCAGGGTGGATCACATCTCCTGCGCCGAGCTGGGTGAGGCGTTTTGTCCCTTCTTCAGAAGTAGCTCGAGCGATGATGGGCAGCTCCGGGGCCAGGTCGCGCGCAGCGGTGACAACCAGCGCGCTTGCATCTTCATCGGGCCCCGCCACCACGAGCGCACGGGCACGGGCCAGCCCTGCGTGGGTTAGCACCTCTGAGTTGGCAGCATCGCCATAGAGAGTGGGGATCCCTCGCCCGCTTAATTCTTCGCCCCGCTCCGCATCCGCCTCCACGACCAGGTGCGGTATTGACATTTGCCCCAGCAGGCTGACGATATGGCGGCCGACGCGTCCATAACCAACGATGACGACATGATCTTTGATCGATTCCTCAATCAGAATCGGTGCCGGACCATGCCGATCCAGCAATTTCCAGAGTGCTGGAAATCGCTGCAGCCATCTCTCCATCGGATACACCAATCGAAACATCGGGGTATTGAGCGTAATGGATAGCAGCGCGCCGGCCAGGATCAGGGAATACTGAGTCCGGTCCAGCAAGCCAAGTCCCATGGCCTCCTGACCGAGAATGAACGAAAATTCACCGATCTGACTCAAGCCAGCCGCCAGAACCAGTGTCGTGCGAGCGGGCCATGGGAACACAAAGCCCATCAAAAGGGTAAGGATGGCTTTACCGATCACGATCAAACCTGTCAGTCCGAGGATAAGGACAATGTTATCCAGAATGTAACGCGGATTAACCAGCATTCCGATAGAAACGAAGAACAGAACGGCAAAGGCATCCCGAAACGGCAGGACATCCGCACCCACCTGATGACTCAGCGGCGATTCACTGACGACAACCCCTGCCACAAATGCGCCCAAGGCCAGTGATACTCCAAACAATTCAGCTGCGCCGAGAGCGATGCCGAGTGCAATTGTCAGAATCGCAAGGATGAATAATTCGCGAGACCGCGTATGTGCAATGCGCAACAACACCCACGGAATGAACCTTGTGCCAGCGAATAGGACAAGGAGTACGAAACCAGCTGCCTTGAGCAGAGTTAGACCAAGTTGTCCCCAGTTAAATCCGCCAGATGTATTTGCCAGGGTGGGCATCAGGACCAAGATCAACACGGTGGCCAGATCTTCCACAACAACCCAGCCAACAGCCGCCTGACCGTGCTGAGTGTTGAGCAACCCATTGTCCGTCAGTCCTCGAAGCAGGACAACTGTACTGGCAATCGATATCGCCAGACCTATTACGATCCCAGATGTGACGGGCCAACCCCACAATTGACTAAATCCAAAGCCCAGCAGAGTGGTCAGTACCATACGACCCAGGGCGCCAGGGAGCGCAACGGAACGTACTTTCCAAAGATCGTTGATCGAGAAGTGCAGGCCCACACCGAACATAAGAAAGATCACTCCCAGCTCAGCAAGCTGGCTGATCGTTTCCGTATCGCCGACGAACCCCGGAGTGAATGGGCCGATGGCGATACCTGCCAGCATATAGCCTACAATTGTTGGCAAACCAATACGACGCGCGAGTATCCCGCCGATAAATGCCACGACCAATGCCACTGCAATATTAATAAGCAAGGTTACTTCGTGCATCGTCCTCCAAAAATTTAAATTGTCTCTCGGCTCAACAGTTCGCCTAATTTTACACAAGAAAACCCGCCTCACAAGAGACGGGTCTCCAATTACTATTTACTGTTTATTTGGTTATGCCGGCACTTTTTGCGCTGCCTCAAAGCCTCTCTGTAGTGCCTGATAATTCTGGGGCAGAAGATGTTTGTGCCGTGCGGGCAAATGACCTTCGAGTGCCTTCTCCACATCCCTGATCGTAACTTCCGGTAACGCGGTCAATAACGCGCCGATTGCCACCATGTTCATTAATTTTTTGTCCCCGATCTCCTCGGCGATCTCGTTGCATGGCACCAGGATGACGTTGATGTCAGCGCGCTTTGCGCCGCGGTCCACCATGGATTGATTGACGATCAATGTTCCACCGGGCGCGAGGGTCGCCTCATATTTATCGAACGATGGAAGGTTCAAGGCAACTGCCAGCAGCGGATTCTTTACCAGCGGCGAACCGATCTCGTCATCGGCAACGATGACGGTGCAGTTGGCAGTGCCGCCGCGCATTTCGGGGCCGTAGGAGGGAATCCAGGTGACCTCCCTGCCTGCATCCATGGCGGCATAGGCCAGCACTTGTCCGGCAAACAAAACGCCCTGACCGCCGAAACCTGCAATAATGATTTCCTTTTGCATTGTCACTTCGCTTTCTTCGTTATCCGGTACCCAGATTTCCCGACTTGCTTACCCGATTCCTGAATACCCAATATCCGGTATGTTTATATTTTGATTTGAGCCACGCCTGCCGCGACCTTATAATCACCAAGCGGATAAGCGGGCACCATATGTTGTTCGACGAACTTCAACGAGTCCACAGGAGTTATCCTCCAGTTGGTGGGACAGGTCGAGAGCAGCTCCACCATCGAGAAGCCGAGTCCGCGCGCCTGGGTTTCAAACGCCATACGGATCGCCTTCTTTGCGAGACGGATGTTCTTCGGGTCATGCAGCGACCTGCGTACACAGTAGCCAACTCCATCAAGCGTGGAGAGCATCTCGGCCACGCGGATGGGGAAGCCTTGTGTCTCCACATCACGCCCGTTGGGTGATGAAGTGGTCTTCATGCCGGGCAGGGATGTGGGAGACATCTGTCCACCGGTCATGCCAAAGTTGGCATTGTTGATGAAGATCACGGTCAGATTTTCGCCGCGCGCTGCAGCATGGACGATCTCGCCCATGCCGATCGAAGCCAGGTCGCCGTCGCCCTGATAGGTGAAGACGATGCGGTCAGGCAGAACGCGCTTGATGCCTGTTGCCATGGCGGGTGCGCGTCCATGCGGCGCTTCGACAAAATCGGTATCGAAATAGTTATACGCGAACACGGAACACCCCACAGGAGCCACGCCAATCGTCCTATCGATCAAGTCCATTTCTTCCAGGACTTCAGCGATCAGGCGATGTGCCACACCATGTGTGCAGCCCGGACAGTAATGTGTTGGTGAATCGGTAAAGCCTTCGGGCCGTTCATAAACCAGGTTATTTGGAGTTGTCATCATTACCTCTGTGCCTGTGTCATACGCTCAAGCCAGGCATCACGCGGATTTGTTTCCAGGCTCAACTTGCTCGTTGTGATCCGTTCGATCTCATGCCGGATCTCTTCTGTGAAGGGGACTACGCCGCCCATGCGACCGTAAAATTCAACCGGTACGCGTCCCTTGACTGCCAGGCGGACGTCCTCCAGCATTTGACCGGAATTCATCTCGGTGACGAGGAATCCGTTCACGCGCCCGATCAGCTGCTCGATCACCTCGGATGGAAACGGGCTGACGGTGATCGGCCTCAATAATCCAACCTTGATCCCCTGTTGACGTGCCTGCCGCACCGCTGACAGTGCCACGCGTCCCGCCGTGCCGAATCCAATGATGACGAACTCTGCGTCATCAAGGAAATATTCCTTATAAAGAACTTCGTTTTCCTGTATCTTCTTCCAGCGCGATAAAAGCCTCAGATTGGTTTTCTCTTCTTCAATGGGATCAAGATAGATCGAAGTCAGGACGCGGCGCTCGCGCTTTCCCATCTTTCCATCTGTTGCCCAATCCCAATTTGCGCGCTGTATCGCCTTCATCTCCGGCATCTTCGCTGGCTCCATCATCTGACCCACTGAGCCATCCAGGATGACCATGCAGATCGTTCGATATTTTTCCGCCAGATCGAATGAAAGGACGGTCAGGTCAATTGCCTCCTGCACCGAAGCAGGCGCAAGCACAATGTTGTGATAATCACCGTGACCGCCGCCGTGCACCGCCTGGTTATAGTCAGCTTGCGAAGGTGCGATATTACCGAGACCAGGCCCGCCGCGCATCACGTTGACCAAGACCGCCGGGACTTCCGTACCCGCGATGTAGGATAAGCCTTCCATCATGAGGCTGACCCCCGGGCTCGAGGATGTGGACATTACGCGTACACCCGCGCATGCCGCGCCATAGACCATGTTGATCGCGCCCAGTTCTGATTCGGCTTGTACAAATGCGCGTCCGAGTTCAGGCATACGCCTTGAAAGATACTCAAGTATTTCTGTCTGCGGGGTGATGGGGTAGCCAAAGTACGCCTCCAGCCCGGCGCGGACCGATGCTTCAGCGATGGCTTCATTGCCTTTCCATAATTCACGTGTCATTTATTTCTCCAAATAGTAGGGGCGTAGGTTGATGCTACGCCCCTGCCGTGGTGGGAACCGCTTTGGTGATTTCACGATATACCGTGATGGCTGCGTCCGGGCAGACCAGTGCGCAAATAGCACACCCCGTGCAACCGTCCTTGAACGTGTGCGCGGGGTGGTAGCCCTTGGGGGTAAGCCTCGTCATGTCCAGCTCCATTACTTCCTGCGGACATGCGCTAAGACATAGCTCGCATCCTTTGCAGTAGGTATCGCTGACCTCAATCCAACCTTTTGCAGGCATCTATTTCTCCTTGTCTGAGAAGTCTAATAATTGCCGCTTGTCTCACACATCACTGAACTTCCAAATCAATTGGAAGGCGAACATCAATTGTTCAATTAGATACGCATATCAGATATGCGTGCGGCACTTCGTAACCAGATAACTTTCACCTTGATTATGACTTTTTATGGTGGAAGCGTGTAGTGCCAAGCGTCATGCTTGCGATGATACAAATATCATCCCTTCGGGAATGTGTAATTTGCCAATAAGGAAATTTTCCAGCTGTGAATTTGACAATTGGGGGAATGGTCATATTTATAAATGAGGGAGTACGGGTCGAAGCGTTTGAATAATAGACTCGCGATAAGTTCCTGATTTGAGATAAGCACAACTCATCAATAAGCATAAGCAAAACTGTTGGTTGCAGTTATCTTCATCACTAATGGTTATGATGAAGGTTCGTTAAACTTGTGAACAATTGCACAAACTTCGGAGGTTAAATGCGAAAGTTCCTTGTTGTTTTTATAATGCTTGTGTCTTTCTGGCTGGTGGGATGTAAGGCTGCTACTCCTGCGCCTACCAGTGTACCCACTGAAACGCCAAGTGCGGTTCCAGCATCTCCTACAGTTGAGGCTGTGGATTATTGTGTATCCTGCCATACTGATAAGGAGCAGTTGATCTCTACAGCAAAACCGTTTGAGGTTGCTGAAAGTGAATCCAAGGGAGTTGGCTGAGGGGGCGATGTGGCTCCGTTGGAGCCATGGGAGAAAGTTTTGGTGGATGGCGAGAAGTTCCCGCAATCCACACATGGACAGAAGTCATGCATTGACTGTCACAGTGGCACTCAATCCACCGATAAAGATACTGCGCATCAAGGCCTGGTTGCCAGCCCCAGTGCGCAGCCCGAAAAGTTTTGCGCCGAATGTCACGCAGACCAGACGGCCGCATACGAAAATAGTTTGCACAATACCCAGGCTGGTTACTGGACAGCTATCAACGCGCGCAGCGCGCCAGAAGATCATCCCGCGTTGGAAACGGCGTTCAACAATCACTGTGCCACGTGCCATACCACGTGCGGTGAATGTCATGTAACCCAGCCCAAGAACGTGGGCGGTGGTCTGTTCAGCGGACACCTGTTCGAAAAGACCCCACCCATGACACGGTCATGCACAGCCTGTCATGGAAGCCGTGTTGGCAATGAGTTTCTTGGGAAGAATGAAGAATTACCCGGAGATGTACATTTTCGCGAAGCACGTATGAACTGTGTAAAGTGCCACGAAGGCGCGGACCTGCATGGCTCGGCTGATGGCGCGTCGGAACATCGTCTTGCCGGCGCAGAGGATCCAAAATGCGTGGATTGCCATGCCACTGTTGTACCCGGCGGCGATAGTAATCCGATGCACCAAACGCACGGAGAAACCCTGTCCTGCCAGGTCTGTCATTCCGTCACATATACAAGTTGCGATGGTTGTCATGTGGCTGTGAGTGAAACAAGTGGAAAGCCATACTTTGAAACGCAAGCCACCTACATGACCTTCCTGATCGGCCGCAATTCGAATCCAAGTGAAGACCGCCCATACAAATATGTCCCTGTGCGGCATGTGCCTGTCGCAGAGACGAGTTATCAGTTCTATGGTGAAAACCTGTTGAGCAATTTCAATGCATTGCCTACCTGGGTCTATGCCACACCGCACAATATTCAGCGTAAGACACCACAGAATTCTGCGTGCGAGAATTGTCATGGCGGCAGCACAGATTTGTTCCTAACGTCCGACAAGATCAAGCCCGAAGAAATGGAAGCAAACCAATCGGTCGTTGTCGATGCACTGCCTGTCTCCATCGACGTGATCTTGTCTTCAGCGGAGATGCCTGCTGCACATGCCCAGATCGCATCCGATTTATGTGCCACCTGTCATACCAGCGGAAGCGGGAACGCACCACTGACGCCTGAAAGCCATGCGGTGTATTCAAAAGATCAATGTCAAGCTTGTCACAAGTTGCCTGAATGAACTTGTTCAAAAATAATAAGAATTTCTAAAGGAGAAGAAACAATGTCTAGAAAGTTGAATCTGTTTTTTGCGCTACTGCTGGCGTTCAGCATGCTTCTGTCCGCTTGTGGTGCGCAAGCTCCCGTGGAGGAGCCAGTTGTAGAAGTTCCTGCCACACAGGAAGTTGTTGTTACTGAAGCGCCTGTTGTTGAGGCGCCTGCCATTGACACACAAGCTTTGTTTGCAGGGTTAATCACTGAACTGCCCGCCGACAAAGGCTATGGCACTGTCAAGCCCGCTACGCTGAATGAAGAGCTGGTTGACAAGGCGCCATTCCTCCTCGATGTGCGCGAAGCTGCTGAAGTGGAAACTGATGGTTACATCGAAGGGGCAGTAAATATCCCTGTGCGCGAACTGCTTGCCAATCTCGATAAACTTCCCGCGAAAGACCAGCCTGTCGTTATCTATTGTGCCTCCGGTCATCGTGGCGGCATGGCTCTCGCCGCACTCAAATTATTGGGTTACACCAATGTCCGCAATCTGGCCGGTGGCTTGAATAGCTGGAAGAAAGCCAACCTGGCTGTTGTCACGGGCTCCGTGCCTGTTGCTCCCGTTGCACTCGGCACGCCTGAAATTACTGACCAGCCGCTATTCGATATGTTGAATGGCTTCTTCACTGCGATGCCCGATACTTTCTATGCAATCAAATCGGACAAGATCGCGGAAGCGCTCACTGGCGCGACGCCTCCCACCATCATCGATATCCGCACAGCTGACGAATTTGCCAAGGATGGATACATCGAAGGTGCAATCAACATCCCCATGCAGGAGATTTTCGGCAATCTTGATAAACTCCCTGCCAAGGATGCGCCGATCGTGGTGAACTGCGTTTCTGGTCATCGCGGCTCCATCGTTGCCATGGGCTTACGTTTGCTAGGCTATGAGAATGTTATGAATCTCGCTGGCGGACTTAATGCATGGAAAGCCGCTAGTCTGCCGGTGGAAGGCTGGGTGGATTGGGCAGTCAAGTGGCCCGAATATATCGCCAATATGCCCGAGGGCTATTCCACAATCAAGCCGGCTGACCTTAATACTGCTCTTGTCGAGGCTGCCCCGTTCGTGCTCGACGTGCGTGAAGCCGCTGAACCCGAGAAGGATGGCTTCATCGCCGGCGCAGTCAACATCCCGATCCGTGAAGTGCTCAATAACCTGGATAAGCTTCCCGCAAAAGATCAGCCGATTGTGGTCTATTGTGTCTCTGGTCATCGTGCTGCCCTCGTTATGGCATCCCTGCAAATGCTTGGCTATACAGATGTGAAGAATATTGCGGGTGGACTCAATGGATGGAAGAAAGCTGAACTCCCCGTGGAAACAGGTACGCTTCCTGCTGAGCCGACCGCTGGTACCGCTCCCGAGGTTGACGCGGTCCTCGTCCGTGACTTGAGTGCATTCCTTACCAGCCTGCCCGAAGGCTATTTCACTGTCAAAGCCCCGGATCTGAATGTGGAGCTGACTGGCACGCCTGCGCCCATCCTTGTGGATGTCCGCACGGCTGAAGAGACGGCTAACGGCTACATTGAAGGCGCGCTTCTTATCCCATTCAAGGATATTGCCACCAGCCTTGCGCAACTCCCCGCAGACAAGGCCGCGCCCATTGTGGTGCTGTGCCAATCGGGTCATCGCGGCGCCCTCGTCACGATGTACCTGCGCATGACCGGCTACACAAATGTGCGCAATCTGGCGGGTGGCATGAATGCCTGGGTTGCCGCTGAATTGCCTGTGGTGAAGTAGACTGATCAATCCAGTAAAACTGCCCGCAAGATTTTCTTGCGGGCAGTTCATGGGGGAATTTACCTATCACCGTCATAGGCAACCATTGACGATTATCACTATCCAACATTATGAGAATCTCTTATGCTTATCGATAACAATCATCACGGGAACTTATCACATAGAGAGAAGCCAATGGTCGAACTATCCAATTTGCGTGTCTTCCTGGTCGCTGCGGAGGAAAAAAATTTTTCCCAGGCTGCCAAACGACTGCACATGTCGCAGTCGGCGGTCAGCCAGAACATCCAAACACTGGAACGTATCTATGGCGTGGAGCTGTTCAGGCGTCGTGGGCGTTCCATCGAGCTTAGCGAAGTCGGTGAGGTAATTCTTCCTGCTGTTCGCGATGTGCTCAATGCCGCCCGCCTGCTGGATGATGGTCTACGAAGCACCAAGGATCAGATTGGGGGAGAATTAGCTATCGGTTGTTCCACTTCAGCCGGTAAATACATCATGACCACCGCACTCGCCGCATTTTGCCGTAAGTATCCTGCCGTTCGACCGCGCATCAAGATCATGGGCCGTGATATCATCTCCGAACGTCTGCGAAGAGAAACTCTTCCAATTGGGATCGCAAGCAAGTATCTGGATTACCGTGATCTGGAATGTCTGCCCTTATTCGAAGACCGCATCATTTTGATTGTTCCTCCTGAACACCCATGGACAAAATATGGTCGAGCTCTACCAGCCGATCTTTTGGATCAGCCATTCATTAGCCGTGAAGAAGCCTCGGGCACATGTGAAACGGTCATGGAGGGATTGAAGAGTCTCGATGTTACCCTCGAGATGCTGAATGTTGTTATGGAGATCGGGAACCCCGAAGCAATCGCCATGGCAGTCGAACAGGGCATGGGGATTGCCTTTGTCTCTGAGATGGTCGCTGTTCGCAGCCTGGCCTTGGGAAGAATCAAAAAGATTGAAGTGGATGGGCTTGATCTACGACGTACAATTTACATATCTCGTAATGTCACCCAGCCTTTCACACGCGTTCAATCCTTATTTTGGGAATTTGCTCAGGCACAACGAGAGCGTCTTAACTCCGAGATTTGGCAAAATCTTATTACTCTTATGCCAGCCGTGTAATTTTTTTCACCATGACGAGAGCGACAGATGATCATCTGTCGCTCTTTTTATAGATGGTAGAATCGTTGTATGAAATCCATTTGGAGGAAACCATGACAGATGCTGTCATTATTGACGCAATCCGTACGCCGATCGGTGCCTTGGGCGGGGTTCTCTCCTCGCTGCGCCCCGATGATATGGCTGCCCTCGTTATAAAGGAAATCATCCAACGCAATCAGCTTGACTCCGCACTTGTGGAGGAAGTCTTTCTTGGCTGCGCGAACCAGGCAGGCGAAGACAATCGCAACATAGCGCGTATGTCCGCACTGTTGGCGGGGCTGCCCGTGGAAGTGGCAGGCGTGACCGTAAACCGTTTATGCGCGTCGGGTTTGAATGCGATCAACCAGGCTGCGCGCGCCATCAAAGCAGGCGAAGGGGATGTGTACATTGCAGGCGGAGTCGAGTCGATGAGCCGCGCGCCATATTCATTACCCAAAGCAGAAGTAGGTTTTTCGTTCGGAAACCTGACGGCGTATGACACTGCGCTTGGCTGGCGGTATCCAAATCCCAAAATGAAGGAAATGTACGGAACCGACTCAATGGGTGAGACCGCGGAAAATATCGCCAAAGAGCGTCCGCACATCACGCGCGAGAAACAGGACGCCTTCTCGGTCCGTTCCCATAAATGCGCCATCGCCGCGATTGACTCCGGACGATTTAAGGAAGAGATCCTGCCTGTTGCAATCCCTCAAAAGAAGGGTGATCCGAAGATCGTGGATACGGACGAACGTCCGCGTCGTGATACCACGATGGAGTCGCTTGCCAGGCTGAAGCCCGCCTTCGCCAAGGAAGGCGGGACCGTGACGGCAGGAAACTCCTCCGGACTGAATGATGGAGCCGCCGCATTACTTGTCATGAGCGCAGATAAAGCCAGGGAACTACATCTTAAACCGCTGGCGCGTATTGTTACCTCTGCGTCTGCAGGTGTGCCGCCACGCGTGATGGGATATGGACCCGTCCCTGCAACGAAGAAAGCATTGCAGCGTGCCGGCTTACAAATGAACGATATCGGACTCGTCGAACTCAACGAAGCGTTTGCAATTCAATCACTGGCTGTGATCGAAGACCTGGGTGTTGACCCTGAGATCGTCAATGTCAACGGTGGCGCGATTGCCATCGGCCATCCTCTTGGATGTTCGGGCGCGCGCCTGATGACGACCCTGGTCCATGAGATGCGCTTGCGCGGGAATGTCAGATATGGTCTTGCGACTCTTTGTGTCGGTGTCGGTCAGGGCGAAGCAACGATCGTGGAATATCTCGGATAGGCAATCCCTGGAGGATCATGAAACGAATTCTCACATTATTATTTCTACTCGTTTTTAGTACCGCCTGTAGTAACAACACATCATCCCCTCGATCTGCTGAACTTTCACCTACGCCCTACCCCGATACACCCTCTCCGGCTGAGATCGACGCGCCGCTGGTGGAAGCCCCTGCGTTGCTGGAACTGGATATGTTCAATG
Organism: Chloroflexota bacterium; assembly: GCA_039932795.1. GTDB lineage: Bacteria > Chloroflexota > Anaerolineae > Anaerolineales > Villigracilaceae > Defluviilinea. The sequence continues at coordinate 29,451 of JBDTPH010000293.1, read as the reverse complement.
AGCTGGATGGCTGGGGCGTGACCGAGACGCAGATCGTCCGCACAAATGATGGCGGAATCACCTGGTATAACGTCACGCCCCCGGATGTGGCGGAATTGGGTTTCAGCGTGGATACGTTTATTCTCGATAACAACACCGCCTGGCTGCAAAAACCCGATTTTGAAAATTTTCCCAATAGCGGATTCATGTACCGCACAACCGATGGCGGACTCACGTGGACAAACGCCAGCTCGCCATTCAGCCGGGCAGATATCAACTTTGTTGATTCAAATGATGGCTGGGTGCTTGCCGACCTCGGCGTGGGTGCAGGCTCGAATGCCGTCGCTGTGTATCAAACGACGGACGGCGGCGATATCTGGGAACAAACTTATATTAACGACCCAAACAGTCCGGACGCCAGCGACTCGTTGCCACTCGGTGGGATCAAATCTGATCTGGTGGCGTTGGATGGGCAGACCGCATGGATAAGTGGCGTGGTCTATGCTCCGGGCGAGGTGTACCTGTATCGCACACAGGATGGCGGGCACATCTGGGATCAAGTTCGCCTTGCATTGCCCGCGGGCGCTGAAAATTTCGAACTCAGCATAGACGAGGATCAGATGCAATTTGTATCTGCCACTGACGGCTTTTTCGTGCTGCGAATGGCGGGTGACTCTACACAGACCGTCGTGTACGTCACGCATGATGCAGGCAATACATGGTCTCCTGGATCAGCGATCATCGACGGCGCAGGGGCAATGGATTTTTTGTCGGCGGAGGAGTTGATCATGTATGATGGCGGGCAGTTCCACGTCACGCGTGATTCGGCGCGTACATGGGTCGCGGTCTCGCCGGATATCGTCTTCGGCGAATCCTTTGCGAACATGGAGTTCGTCAACACATTGGCAGGCTGGGTGATTACGCTTGACCCCGCCGATAATCACCGCTCCCTATATCGAACCAACGATGGAGGCGCAACATGGTTTCCCGTTATTCCCTGATCGTCCTGCTCACGATCTTTTTGATCGGATGCAGACCCGCTTCGCCCACGCCGACGGCTGCTCCCGCTGTATCGTCACTTGAGGGGCCTGAGGCGACCTCCCTCCCCAAAACACCCACCGCCGCGCCGGATTATGTCGAACAGCTTCGCAACGCGCAATATCAGCTTGGCCTGCCAGACTCCCTGCAGGTGGTGCAATTGACCGATGGAAAGTTTGAACGGGGAGCGCCTGCTGACCCGGATTATATTTCAGTATCCATGACTGACTTTGTGACAGCAGGCGATTTGAATGCGGATGGTGTTGATGAGATTGCCGCTCTTGTTTCGGAAAATTATGGTGGAACGGGAGTGTTTGTTTTTCTCACTGTGTACACTGATGTGAACGGAACCCCCACTTTCTTCACTTCAGCGATCGTGGATGACCGCCCCCAACTCAACGCGCTTTCGATTGAGAACGACCAAATATTTCTGGACGCAGTGATCCACGGTACCGATGAACCCATGTGCTGCCCCACACTTCGGACAACGCGTCATTATCGTCTGGTCAATGATCAACTGGATATGACCGATTACGCAACGTTCACGCCCGATGGCAGACCGCGTACCATTACGATCGAATCTCCTGCAAATGGCGCTGAGGTGTTCAGCTCTGTTCAGGTGAAGGGAAGTGTTGCGATTGCGCCCTTTGAAAACAATCTGACGTACAGTATCAGGGATGTGGGCGGAGTGGAACTTTCACGCGGTGCGATCAGCGTCTCTGCGGCCGACCTCGGAGCACCCGGTACATTTGATGCGCTGATTCCCATCGGAAGCATCCTGTCGAGCGCGGTAGTCGTTGTTGAAGTTCAGGAGTTTAGCGCAGCGGATGATTCGTTACTTGCGATGGATTCGGTCGAATTGGTTGTAAAATAATGTTATCCTCGCGTGACTTGAAGATGAGACGCGAGAAATTTATTCGTATCGGAGGAAACCATGCCAAACACAGTCCGTGATTGGATGTCCAGCCCTGTCGTCGTCGTTGATCCTGATTCAAGTGTCAAGTATGCGCTGACGCTCATGCGCCGCCGCAAAATTCGAAGCGTGGTCGTTGCCATGTCTGAAAAGAATCCCACCTATGGGATTGTGACTTCCACAGATATTCGTGACAAAATCGCTGCGGCAGGAAGAAACCCGGCTGAAACGACCGTTCGTGAGATCATGTCGGGTCCGCTCATCACCGGCAGCCCGGATTGGACCCTGATGGAATGTTCACTCGTCATGCAGCAGCATCATTTTCACCATCTTCCGATTGCTGACGAAAGTGGAGCCTTAATTGGCTTAATCTCCGACACCGACATTTTCATGGCAGTGGAAGAAACAGGCTGGCAGGAAGAAGGATAGGAATCCTGTGGAGGTGAGGTCATCTCGCCTGCAATGGATCTCCCTGTCCCTGCATTTTCATTATGCCAAATCAGAAGTATTACGTGGTATGGAAGGGACGAACCCCGGGTATCTTCGCGTCCTGGGCGGAGTGTGAGAAGCAGGTCAAGGGATTTGCGGGCGCACAGTTCAAGGCATTTGGGTCGCGCGCGGAAGCGGAAACAGCCTTTCGGTCAGAGTATGAAGCGTACAAAGGCACGTCATCCTCCCTGGGCAAATGGAAAACTGCCAGTGTCAAGCCGATCCTTCCATCCATCTGCGTGGACGCGGCTTGCAGCGGAGCACCAGGCAAGCTCGAATATCGGGGGGTGTTTACCGAGTCAGCAGAACAGATCTTTCACTTCGGACCCTTTGCGGATGGAACGAACAACGTCGGTGAGTTTTTGGCAATCGTCCATGCCTTGTCGTGGATGACTAAAAATAAATCGCACCTGCCTGTCTACTCTGACTCTGAAAATGGGATCGCCTGGGTCTATACAGGCAAGTGCAAAACAAATCTTAAACATACGGTACACAATGCGCCGCTGTTCGCAATGATCCGTACTGCTGAGAAATGGCTTGCAGAAAACGAATTGGAGAATGACGCGGTCTTGAAATGGGATACGCAATTGTGGGGAGAAAACCCCGCGGATTTTGGAAGGAAGTAATTTCAGGGATGAAAGATCTACGATGAAAACAGCACTGATCATTATCGATGTACAAAAAGATTATTTTCCGGGTGGCAGGTTTCCGCTTGTTAACCCGCTCGAAGCCGCGAAGAACGCCTACATGTTGTTGCAATGCTTTCGCGAGCACGGCGGACACCACGTTCATATCCAGCATATTTCCAAAAAACCTGACGCTACATTCTTTATCTCAGGTGACCGCGGCACCGATATCCACGACTCCGTCGCACATTTCGAAGGGGAGCCGATCGTTTACAAGCATGAGCCAAACTCATTCCTAAACACGAACCTGCTCGAACTTCTGAAGAGCTGGACGGTTGAACGCGTAGTCATCTGCGGCATGATGACGCACATGTGCGTGGACGCCACCGCCCGCGCTGCTTCTGATCTTGGTTTCCATGTTATTGTGGCAGAAGATGCCTGTGCCACACGCGATCTGAAGTATGGTGATACAACCATCCCTGCGGAACATGTCCATAAGGCGTTCCTTGCCGCGCTGAAATCATACGGCAAAGTGATGAAGAGCGAAGAGATCCTCGCCTTCCTTGCAGGTGAGATGGTCAGGTAATATGTCGTTGCAAACGCAGCGAAGTAATCTCCTCGAAGAGCGCTTGTCGTTTCGTTCAGCGCCATGAAAACCGGAAATCAAAATGACTGTTCTTGATCCTGAAAAACAAAAACAAGCAAAGCAATATGCGCGCATCCGCCGCCGCTTGTGGCTGGTGGATACGGTCTTTAGCGCGGTGTATGCCCTTGCCTGGTTATTTCTGGGCTGGGCAAACGCCCTTCGGGACTGGCTCCAAACATTTACAACCAATGAATGGCTGCTGGTCGCCCTCTTTGTTGCCATTTTTGGCGGCATCTATTCCCTCATCAACCTGCCGCTCGGCTATTACAGCGGATTTATCCTCCCGCATCGTTTTGGTCAATCCAATCAGACGTTCAGAGACTGGATCATCGATCAGCTCAAGGGATTCGCGGTCGGCGCGCCCCTTGGCCTGCTACTGCTCGAACTGCTGTATCTGGCTCTGCGCGCCACGAGCGATCTATGGTGGCTGTGGGCAGCAGGCGGAATGCTGGTCTTTACAGTATTGCTCTCGAACCTTGCGCCGATCCTGATCATGCCATTGTTCAACAAATACGTTCCTCTTGGCGATGAGCACAGGGAACTTGCTGACCGTTTACTTGAGCTTGCGAGGCGCGCCAACACAAGAGTAAAAGGCGTATTCAAGTTTGACATGTCCAGGCGGACAAAAGCTGCCAATGCCGCGTTGACAGGCATCGGCAATACGCGCCGCATCGTATTGGGCGATACCCTCCTTAACGAATTTTCAACGGATGAAATTGAAACGGTTCTGGCTCATGAACTGGGACATCACCTCCATCGCGACATTCCCTTCCTAATTGCCTTCGGTACGCTCTCTACAACCCTTAGCCTGTATCTGGCCTCACTGGCGTTGAATTGGGCGATAGGCTATTTCGGCTTCACAAGTCCCGCCGATGTAGCCGCGTTCCCGGCACTCGGACTCATCCTTGGCGCCTACGGACTCATCACCATGCCGTTCGATAACGCCGTGTCCCGCTGGAGGGAGAACATGGCTGACGATTACGCGTTACAGTCCACGGGTAAATATGAAGCGTTCGCATCCGCTTTTACGCGGTTGGCAAACCAGAATCTTGGGGAAGTGGATCCAGAAAACTGGGTGGTGTGGATGTTCTATTCGCATCCGCCGTTGGGCGAACGCATTGCCAAGGCAAATAATTGGAAAGCTGCTTAAATCAACAAGTCCCTGGGTTCAAAGTTCAGGGACTTGTTCTTTTGTTTCTTCATTTTTTCTCAGTATGGTGAGTGCCAGCCAGATACCAATGGCAAGGATGACGACACCTAGCAGGAATCCGCTCACATTGTTGAGGAACGTGCTGACAGTTTCCCATTGTGTCCCGAAGAGATACCCCAGCCCTCCATAGCCAAATATCCATATCGCTTCGCCTGAAAGATCGTACGCCAGGAATCTTCGAAACGAAAGGTTTCCCGTGCCCGCAAGCAGGTTGACCGGCACGGCCATGCCTGTGATCAGAAAGCGCGTTAGAAATACGGACATCCCACCCCAGCGCTGAAAAAGGGTTTCCGCCTTGATCCATTTATCCGAACTGCCGAAACGACGCAGGACGGGTTCGCGCGCATAATATCCCATGGCATAACTTAGGCAATCACCAAGCACCACGCAGGTCCACGCGATCAGGCCGGTCGTGTGCCAGGATAAAAAGCCTTGTTTGCAGAACGCGCCCACAGCGATCACGATCAATGTACCTGGAAACGGAATCCCCAATGCCCCAAAAAATACAACCGCACCCAGAAAGGGTGCTCCATAATTGATAATCTGTGTCAGCAAAAAATCGGACATACTTCTTAAGGCACAGGCGACGGGGCCAACGTGGGCATCGGAATTTCAATGTTGACCAGCAGAATAGCTTTGATCGTGGTCTCTACAAATCCCGGCACCTTGGGAAAATATTCCTCGTTCAATTGTGTCAGGCTTTTGTCCCTGTTGCCCTGGGACGGAATACCCAGTGCCTTATAGAGCACAGGAGGCGGTACCCGATACATCTTCGCAATGAATGGAATGGTCATCCAATCGCGGATCAATCCCACATCCGTTTCCACGGTTTGCGAATCGGCGGAAAAGGCGGGCGGCGGGCGATGTACTCTAAATTCGCGGTAGGCGTTAAGTGACCGTAAACCGAAGAGGCCCGCCAGGATCAGGCCCGTGGCGATCAGAGCAAAGATCAATGCCCGCTGCCTCGCCCGGGTCATATCAGTCCTGCCACTCCAGTTCGAATGTTCCGATCTTAACTGTGTCGCCTTCCTGAATGCCCGCTTCACGCAATGCTGCATCGATGCCAAGTGTTTCCAGGATCTTCTGGAAGCGGCGCAGCGAACCGTCATGTTCCCAGTAGGTCATCTTTGCGGCACGTTCGATGCCTGAACCTGAAATGCGCCACTCATGGTTGCCCTCGCGCTTGACCTCGTAGTCACGCGGATCTTCCTTCGGTTTGTAGACCGGCAGCGGCAGATCCATATCCTCGAGTACTGGAGTCTCGGCCAGAAGCTGGTGCGCCTTGATTAGCACGTCGCGCGTGTTCGTGCGCGCCAGGGCAGACATGGTCATGAACTCCACTTTTAGCTTTTTGAATTTCTTTTTGATCTCTGCGAGTCGTTCCTGCACATCGGGCTGGTCGATCTTGTTCAGCACAACGACCTGCGGCTTCTTTCCCAGATTTGGGTCGAAGAGAGATAATTCGGAATTGATCTGGCTGTAATCTGCAACCGGATCTTCAGACATGCCATCCAGTAAATGCACCAGGACGCGCGTCCGCTGGATGTGACGCAGGAAGTCGTGCCCGAGCCCCAGGCCCTGTGACGCGCCTTCGATAAGACCCGGGATATCTGCCAGTACAACGGTCGTATCATCGTCAATGTTTGCCACGCCGAGATTTGGTTCAAGCGTCGTAAATGGATACGCGGCGATCTTTGGCTGTGCGTTCGTCAACACCGAGAGCAGGGTTGATTTGCCCGCGTTCGGGACACCGATCAGCCCGATATCGGCGATCAGCTTCAACTCCAGTTTGATGCGCCTCTCTTCAAATGGTTCGCCTCTTTCAGCGGTGCGCGGCACCTGATTGCGCGGTGATGCAAAGTGCTGGTTGCCCCGTCCACCACGCCCGCCCTTGCACAAGCTCATTCGCTCTCCGGGCTTTGTCAAATCACCGATCAACCCACCTGTGTCGGCGTCAAATAATATTGTGCCCGGCGGGACGTAAAGAATAAGGTCTTTCCCGTAGCGGCCTGACATTTGCGAAGGTCCGCCTTTGATCCCGTCCTCGGCTCGAAACTTCTGGTTCTGGCGGAATGCCGACAGTGTATTGAGCGTGTTCTTTACCTCAAAGATGACGTCGCCGCCCTTGCCGCCATCGCCGCCATCCGGGCCCCCCTGAGGGACGAATTTCTCACGGCGAAAATGTACCATGCCATCCCCGCCTTTCCCTGATCTTACGTTGATTACTACCTGGTCTGTAAACATGCTTCCATTATAAACGACACCCCTTTGCCTCGGCAGAGCACCCCCATTTTCTTCAGCCTTTCCGTGTTCGTTGCAGGGATCGTCAGGTTTGGGAAGAAGAGAGACGAGTAGGACTATTACCCTGGCCGAACATGATAAAATCCCGCGCAGATGAACTGGCATAAAACCACTCTTGGGATTTTAGCCCAGGGCAAAGGGCTTCACGATATAACCCATACCGTCCACGCGCAATTGAGTGATTGGGGAGTGCAGGAAGGCATGTGCTTTCTCTTTCTCCAGCACACGAGCGCTTCCCTGGTCATGAGCGAAAACTGGGACCCTACTGCCCGCGCCGATCTTGAAACCTTCATGGAGCGTCTTGTCCCTGAAAGTGATCGTTGGTATACACACGATCTGGAAGGTCCAGACGATGCCACTTCCCACATCCGCGCCATGCTGACAGATACAAGCCTGACCATTCCCGTGGATGATGGGAAATTGTCGCTGGGAACATGGCAGGGAATTTATATCTTCGAGCACCGCGCCCGCGGCAAAGCCGGCCATCGCCGCAACGTGCTGATGCGTGTATTGAGTGTACGATAGAGACAAAAGGAGTCGGGCAAACCTTCGCCCGACTCCTACTTTATCGGTTACCGATAACTGACTGCTGACTTACTTCTTCCCAAACTTCTTCATCAAAATATCCTGCAATGTCGGTTTACCGATCTCCTGCAGTTCATATCTCACACGCTGATATGGCTTTGTGATCTTGATGACGCGCGTCAGGTCGATCGGAGTACCGATAATGACCATATCCACATCGGAGTTGTTGATGGTCTCTTCCAGATCCTTCATCTGTGCATCGCCATATCCCATCGCAGGCAGAATGGGTCCCGTCTTCGGATATTTCTCGTACGTGGCTGCAATCGTCTTCACTGCAAACGGACGCGGGTCAACGATCTCTTTTGCGCCAAAGCGGCGCGCTGCCACATACCCTGCACCATATGCCATCTCGCCATGAGTGAGTGTGGGTCCATCTTCCACAACCAAAACACGCTTGCCGCGGATCGCTTCGGGGTCATCCACAAACAATGGGGATGCGGCTTCGATCTGGATCGCGTTCGGGTTCAACTGCCGCAGGGACTCGCGCACCTTCATCACGTTCTCCGGGTCAGCAGTATCAACTTTGTTGATTACAAATACATCCGCGAGCCTTACGTTCGTCTCGCCAGGATAATACCTGGACTCGTGGCCTGGCCTGTGCGGGTCGGCTACCACGATCTGCAGGTCAGACACATAGAATGGGAAGTCATTATTGCCACCATCCCAAAGGACGATGTCCACTTCCTTTTCAGCCTGGCGCAGGATCTTTTCATAGTCCACGCCGGCATACACAATTACGCCATTGTCAATGTGGGGTTCGTATTCCTCACGCTCTTCGATGGTAGTCTGATGCTCATCTAGGTCATCGTAATCCGCGAAGCGCTGCACTTCCTGGGCAACCAGGTTTCCATACGGCATGGGATGACGGATCGCGGCGACTTTATAGCCCATCTCGCGCAGGATTAAAGACACCCGCCTCGTGGTCTGACTTTTGCCTGATCCCGTCCGAACCGCGCACACTGAAACGACCGGCTTGGTGGATTTGACCTGTGTGTATTTCGTGCCCATCAAACGGAAGTCCGCGCCTGCCGCGTTGACCATGCTTGCCTTGTGCATGATGTATTCATGCGGCACATCGCTATACGCGAAAATAACCTGTTCGACGCCATGCTGCTTGATAAGGTCAAGCAGTTCCTCCTCCGCCCGGATGGGGATTCCGCTGGGGTACAGCTCACCAGCCAGTTCGGCTGGATAAACGCGGCCTTCGATGTCAGGGATCTGAGTCGCAGTGAAGGCCACGACTTCATAATCCCTGTTTCCGCGAAAGAACGTATTGAAGTTGTGGAAGTCACGTCCTGCCGCGCCCATGATAAGAGTTTTGATTGGCATAGGAATCTCCTATTACTAAAGCCACACTGAGGACAGTGTCCGAAGCGACTCGGCTTTGGTTTTGAGCCTCTTCGTTTTTACCCAGGTGACGTTATACACGTCTGATTTTAAATAAAAAAGGCTAAACGTAAAGATAACGTTTAGCCTGATTCTCACATGACCTCGGGCGCTTGAATATCGAGCAGCCGCAGGGCATTGGAAATGGTCTGCTTTGCGGCGGCAACCAGCCTCAGGCGTGCCGTCTTTACGCTTGCATCTTCGCTCTGCAGCACCTGTACCGCGTGATAGAACGAATGGAAGGCATTTGCCAGATCATAGGCATATGCCGCCATCACCAGCGGACGATATTCGTTCGCCGCCTGTTGTACTGTGTTGGGGAAGCGTGAGATCTGCTCGATGAGTTCGATCTCGTGTTTAGTCAGCTCATAGTCAAACAGCGAAACGTCCAAACGTTCGAACATTTGAACGTCCGCCTTTTTCAAAATACTATTGGCCCTCACATGTGCGTTTTGAATATACGGCCCCGTTCGTCCATCAAAAGCCAATGCTTCATTGATATCAAAGACAATATCCTTGTTGTTATCAACCGAAAGCATGGAGTACACCAACGCGCCGAGACCGATCTGCTGTGCAATCCTTTCCCGTTCAGCTTCCGGAATATTCCCAGTTCTCTCGGTTTCCAAAGCCAGAACCCGTTTCACGGCTTCGTCATACACTTCCTTGAATAATGCCACGCGTCCACGCCGCGCAGACATGGCTCCTTCAGGCAGTGTCACGTAGCCATACGACAGGTGATAACACTTGGATGCCTGCGGGAAACCCCACATCTCCAATATCTTGAATGCCTGCTGGAAATGCAGGCTCTGACGAAAATCCACGACGTAGATCGAACGATTCACATGATATTGGTCGAACTTGACCTTGGCCAACGCCAGGTCCTTGGTCAGATAGAGCGACGTGCCATCGCTGCGCAGTAAGACTGCTGTGCGATACCTTTCCTTGGTCAGCCCAAGTTTTTCATCGATCTTGATGATTACGGGTCCGCCCTGTGCCCGTTCATCCTCGGCAATTCCCCTGGCGATCAATTCATCGATAATCGCCTTTGACGGTTCATCCACTTCGCTTTCATAGAACCAGACATCCATATTGACATCGAGAATGCGCAGGATGTCGCGTAATTCTTCGAGGCTCCATTCACGGGTGACACGCCACAGATCGCGCACGTACGCGTCGCCTGTGTCCCATTTGCGGTACATGTCGCGGCGCTCCGCTTCGTAGGCTTCACGTTTTGCAGTCTGTTCAGGCGTTTCGTTTTCCTTCTTTTCGAGCAGGCTGGTTGCCTCGGCATAGATCTTCAACAACCATTGCCCTCGTTCATGTATATCCGCGGGCTCCTGTCCCTTGTAAAATTTATCATATGCCCACAGCACGGTGATGACACCCAGGCCCAAATCACCGGGATAGGATGCGCGGATCGTATCGAAGCCTGCAAATGCAACCAGCCTCGCAAGCGCTTCACCTAATATTGTATTGCGTGCATGTCCGATATGGAAGGAGTGGTGTGTGTTGGGCTGGGCGTATTCCACCATGACCCGTTCATTTTTTGGCGCACCCCGTCCAAAGTCCGCCTGAGAGGTGAGCACTTCGTCCACAACTCGACGCGCGTACTCAGAGGTCGTGAAATATAAATTGAGGTATCCCTTCACCGCTTCAATGTGACTGATGCCAGAGACGCTTCCGATCTCAGCCTTGACCTGCTCGGCAATTTCCTGGGCGCGCTGCGGCACTGGAAGTTTTTTCCCTTTGCCTGCGCGTGCTTCATTTGCCGCGGTCTGGAAGAACGATGTTGCAATACCCCACTCACCCGAAAAGGGTATGGATGTCCATTTTAGTTCAGCCAGCGCAATATCATTCGCCGCGCAATAGGCTTTGACTTTTTCTTCGATGAGTTGCTGTTCCTGTTCAAACATGATTTGATTATAGACTCCATCCTCCAATTTGGGGGAGGTTTGGGGTAACAAAAGCGGGAGCCGCAAGGCTCCCGCTTTTACATGTTCCAAAAAATACTTACTTCTTCTTGATGGTCTTCTTTGCCTTTACAGGAGGAGCATCTGCTGCTCTGGGCGTGAATGAAGCGAGTCTCTTCATCAGGCGTCCCTTGCGTCGGGCAGCATTATTCTTGTGGATCACGCCTTTTCCCGCGGCTTTATCAATGGCGCTGATGGCCTTCAATACAGCTTCCCTTGTTTCAGGAACTTCCGCTTCAAAAGCATTGCGAGCCAAATTGACGGCAGTGCGAGCAGCGCCGCGCACGTTACGGTTGATCAGACGGTGCTTCTCGTTCTGACGGTTTCGTTTGATTTGTGACTTAATATTAGCCAAGGTCTTCCTCCAAAAAATTCTTGCCTTTCTTGATTGACGGCGATGTATTTTACATGAGGCTGGTTGATTTGTCCAGCAATATTACGGTTTTGCTGACACAACCACGAAGTATCCGCCAAACAGACTAGTATCTGATTCGACGTAGGCGACGCCGATCACGGTGGTATTTGCGTTCAAAATAGCATCCCGGTTCTCAGGATTGCTCATCCACCAGTCGAATGCGGCCTGGGGATCGGCGGTCGGTGAAGCGTAGATACTCTCTGCCACCACGGATGCGGTGAATCCTGCCTTCGCAACGCGCTCCTCATGGGTGGATGTATCCAACGCAATATGGCTAAAATAATCATTACAGAGCATGTCAACGGCGTGGTTCTTCGCTGCAGCGGTCAACTGGGTATTCACGTTCAGTGCCGGGAGGCTGTTGTCTGTGCGGGCATCGTTGATCAGCGTCTGCAGCGCAGTGACATAAGCGCTATTCTCGTCGAATTCACACTGCGCAGACGATGAGCTGCCAGGTGTAGAGGACGCGGCCAACGTGGCGGCCTGTCCTGCGGCCGCGGTCGGTGTGACAGGCGTGGACGTAGCGGGAAGCGTTGCAGTCGGTGTGATCAGGTTGACCGGGATTTGCAGGGTGTCTCCAACCTGGAGGGCATTCGCATTTTCGATCGCGTTCTCTTCAATAATGTCTTCCGTCAGGCTGTTGAATTTGGCGGCAATGCCGGCAAGCGTGTCACCTGGCAGAACGCGATATTCAATCAACGTGCCGCTCCGTAGATCTGCGGGGATCGGGGTTGTGGTGGGAAGTACACTGCCTGGAGGTGGAATTGTGATGGTTTGCCCAACAAAGATCACACCATTATTCGCTTCCATTTCTTCCTGATTCGCATAGTAAATGAGTTGACTGCCCTCGCCACCAAGGTTAAATTTCTGACCAATAGATTCGAGGGAATCGCCTTCCTGAATGGTATAGGGGAAGGGGCCCGAAGGGGTGGACGTTGTTGTAACCGTGGGAGTTTCGGTGATCGTTGCCGTCATCGTCGCTGTGGATGTACTGGTGGGGGTAAAGGTCATCGTCGGAGTGGGGGTGTCGGTTGCAAACATCACGCCCAACGGTTTGCCCGGGCTTGCCAGCCATACGACCAGCATAATGGCTCCTATAATCACTAGGGCTACGGCTCCGTACACCAGAAATGGACCTTTTTGAAGTCTGCGTTTTCGGTATGAGTTGATCACGTTTGAAGAGTTTGACGGGTTTCGATTCAGCATTTTTTTGTCCTTTGAGGCAGGAGAGATACGGATGTTTTGCGTCCCTCTGGGCAGTGAAAATAATTCTACCTGAAAAAACCATGTTTTGCGCGTTTGGTTTGATGAGTAGAAAATAAGCACATCAATAGGCCCATGTTCGAATCAAAAAGAGGAGAGATGAATTCACCCCTCATCTCTATTTCAGTGGTTCTTCAAATGTTCCTTCAGGAATTGACCTGTATAAGACCCTTTGACTTTCAGAACTTGCTCAGGTGTGCCCTCGGCAACCAATTCTCCACCTCGATCGCCGCCTTCAGGACCCAAATCAATGAGCCAGTCTGCGACCTTGATGATATCAAGATTGTGCTCGATGATCACCACCGAGTTGCCTGTGTCCACGAGTCGTTGCAGTACTTCGATCAATTTGTGAACGTCCGCGGCGTGCAGGCCTACCGAAGGCTCATCCAGCACGTACAACGTGCGCCCAGTGGCGCGGCGGGAAAGCTCTTTGGAGAGCTTGACGCGTTGCGCTTCACCGCCTGAGAGCGTCGTGGCTGGTTGACCCACCCGCACGTAACCAAGACCCACTTCCTGCAGAAGCTTCAATTTGCTCAACATGGGTGGATAGTTCTTGAACTCTTCCAGCGCGTGGTCAACGGTCATATCAAGGATATCGGCGATCGAATACTTTTCTCTGAAGAGGACCTGCAGGGTCTCGCGGTTAAACCGTTTTCCATGGCAGATATCGCAGGGCACATAGACGTCGGGCAGGAACTGCATCTCGATCCGCAGTTCGCCCTGTCCCTGACAGGCTTCGCAACGACCACCATGTACGTTGAATGAAAAGCGGCCGGGCTTGTAACCTCGCATTTTGCTCTCGGGCAGTTCCGCGTACAACTTGCGGATCTCATCGAATAACCCTGTATACGTGCCCGGGTTCGAGCGCGGCGTACGCCCGATCGGCGACTGGTCAATGTTGATGATCTTGTCGAGATGTTCAATACCTTCGATGCGCTCATGATCGCCGGACATGGTCCGTGCGCCCATTAACTTCGACGCGAGCGCGTTGTACAGGATGTCGCTCATCAGCGTGGATTTTCCCGAGCCTGAAACACCCGTGATACAGACCAGCTTCCCAAGCGGGATGGAGACGTTCATGCTCTTTAAATTGTTGGCGGATGCATTGACGATCTTCAGCGATTTGCCGTTCCCGTTGCGCCTCTCTTTTGGGATCTCTACCTGCTTGCGTCCCGAAAGATATGCTCCAGTCAATGACTTTGGGTGCGCCAAAATCTGCTTGGGTGTTCCTTCCGCGATGACGCGCCCACCGTGCTCGCCTGCGGCTGGGCCCAGGTCTATGATCCAATCTGCTTCACGGATGGTTTCGTCGTCATGCTCAACGACGAGGACTGTGTTGCCCAGATCGCGCAGGCCTTTAAGCGTTTGCAGTAACCTTGCGTTGTCACGCGGGTGGAGTCCAATGGATGGCTCGTCCAATACGTACAACACACCCACGAGACGTGAGCCCACCTGCGTCGCGAGTCGGATGCGTTGCGCTTCGCCTCCCGATAGCGTCACAGCGGAGCGATTGAGAGTCAGGTAATCCAAGCCAACGTTTACGAGGAACGTCAGCCGCTCATGGATTTCCTTCAAAACACGTTCTGCGATGGTCTTCTGTTTGGAGGTAAGTGGCGAATTCTTGTGGGAGATTTTCTTCACCCACTCGAGGGTTTTCAGTATCGGCCAGGATGTGACTGTGATGATATTGACATCGTCCACGGTCACAGCCAGCGCCGCAGGATTCAGTCTTTTCCCCTTACAGGTGGGGCAGGGGCGGTCAGACATGAATTCAGAGATTTTCTCGCGGATGAACTCCGAATTGGTTTCACGATAACGCCGTTCCAAATTGGTGATCACACCTTCGAAGGCGCGCGAGAACTTGAACTCATGTCCATTCGCGTTCCTATAGGTCATCTGAACCTGTTGGTTGCCAGTGCCATACAGGATGATATCCATCTGTTCCTTGGTAAGCTCCCTGACTGGCTTATCCAGGTCTATTCTGTACACTTTGGCTGCAGCTTCCAATGCCTGCCAGTAGTAGCCGCCCTCTTCCTTGGGCCCGCTCCACTCCATACTGGCGATGGCTCCCTCGTTCAACGAACGGTCGGAGTCTGGGATGATACGGTCCGGGTCGATCTCAAGCTTCGAGCCAAGCCCCTGGCAATCCGGGCAGGCACCCTGGGGGGTGTTGAATGAAAAGGTGCGCGGTTCCACTTCTGAAATGCTGACACCATGTTCAGGACAGGCCAGATGTTCCGAAAAATGAATGTCTTCGTTTTTATCCACAAGGTTAATTGAAACATAGCCTTCGCCGAACTTGAGCGCTGTCTCAACAGAATCTGTTAAACGAGTGATTGTCGCTTTGCGTTCTTCCTTGTCGCCGGCCTGTGAAATGACGAGGCGGTCCACAACAGCCTCGATCGTATGTTGCTTGTATCGATCCAGATTGATCTCGTCATCGAGGTTGTGAACGGTGCCATCCACGCGGGCGCGGGCAAACCCAGACTTGCGGATCTCCTCGAAAACGGCTTGATACGTCCCTTTGCGGGCGCGCACCAGTGGGGAAAGGATGAGAACACGCGTCCCTTCGGGTTGCGTCTCGATCCTATCCACGATTTCCTGTGCCGACTGCTTGACGACTTCACGCCCACAGATCGGGCAATGTGGGATCCCGGCGCGCGCGAACAAAAGCCTCATGTAATCGTAGATCTCAGTAACGGTTCCCACCGTCGAACGGGGGTTATGCGACGTCGATTTCTGGTCGATGCTGACGGCGGGGGAGAGCCCGTCGATATAGTCCACATCTGGTTTATCCATCTGGCCGATGAACTGGCGCGCATACGCAGAAAGCGATTCTACATAGCGGCGCTGACCCTCGGCGAAAATGGTATCGAATGCAAGAGACGACTTGCCGGAACCGGACAAGCCAGTGATGACGACGAATTTGTCACGCGGGATCTCGACGGTGATATTCTTTAAATTGTGTACGCGAGCACCCACTACGCGGATTGAATTGGATGACATATTTTTCCTCGGGAACTCAATTATAGCACATCTGTTTCATTTATCATTTGTACTACTTGTAAGCCGCTTTATTTTGCGGCATTTGCAATCTTTCATTATACCAACCGTGCCCACGTGGCATTGCAGGTCTTTTATGCTTCATTGGGAGTTGCCGTGATTCTGCTAACGAGGGATTGCCAAATCCCGTACATGCAGGAAATACACTGGCATTTGCGCCGAATCTGGCGGCTGGATTTGTCAATCCAGCCGAGCATCACGGCGATTCCCAGAGAACCTCTTTTAATATTCATAGTTGTAGAGTAAGTGGGAGCAGGCTGCCACAGTTGAACGCCGCAATGATTTTAAAACGTTGCATGTTATACTGCCAGTAACTTCCAAAACCCGCCGGGGTTATTTTTAATAAATCCCGGCAGTAGGATCATCCGTGCCGGACATAGAATTCAACGAAGAAGATGTTTTGACCCGTGCCTCCCATGGCGACCGGGATGCATTTGGTCAGCTGTATGAACGTTATATAGACCGCATCTTCAATTACGTCTACTACCGAACAGGCAACCTCCACGACGCGGAGGACCTCACTGCCCGTGTCTTCCAACGGGCGATGAACCATATTCAAAATTATACCGATCGGGGCGTTCCGTTCTCTGCGTGGCTGTACCGCATCGCGCATAACCTGGTTGCCAACTGGCATCGGGACCGGAGCCGAAGGCAGGAAATCCCGATCAACGATGTGCCTGTCCTGCCATCGAAGGGCGATCACCCGGAGAAGAACCTTGTCCACTCGCAGGAGCAGGATGCGCTTCTCAAACTGATCCGACGGCTGCCATCGGAGAGGCAAAGTCTCCTCATTCTGAAATTCGTTGAGAATATGTCGAATGCGGAGATCGGCTCGATCATGGGCCGTAGCGAAGGTGCTGTAAAAAGTCTCTATCACCGTACATTGCTGGCATTACGGGATCAACTGGGTGATCAGAGCATCAATTTGGACGGCGAGTAATTGCGTAATTACGATCGTGTGATGGATTCAGAGTCCAGCGATCCCATGAGTAAAAGAATATGACAAAAAGAAAGATGGAAGCAACCGAATTTGAAGATCAGTTATTTAGCCTGGAGGAGTACCTTGCAGGCGCGCTCCGGCCTATTACACCTCCCAACGATCTTGTTCAGCGCCTGCGGGAGCGGATCCGCTTTCCTCAGGCAGACGAGATTGTCTCACGGTTGGGGAACTGGAGGCGGTTATTCCTGGTCTATGGCAGCGTCATGTCTGGGCTGCTGGTGGTAATCACAGTAGCGAGGGCTTTTTTCTATTTTTGGGGTAAGAGGCAAATGTAATCAGGTTGAGAATGAGCAGATGCCCGGGTTTTATACCTGGGCATCTTTTTATTTCAGTAATTCATCACAAAAATCTTTTGCATCTGCAACAAGGTCAACCTGCAGCGGCAGCTTAAATTCCTCCGTTACGCGCATGGTCAGATGGTCAGCAATCACTTTTAGACTGGAGGGTAGATGTGTATCATCTTTGATCAGGTTGAGCAGGTCGTAGGCGCTGGCACTGGGCGGACGGACCCCGCGTCGGGCAAGATACTCTCGAATGGCAATCCCCGCGGCGCGCCGGGCGCAGACGCGTGCCTGCCCCTCATTGCCACGTTGACGGGCTTGTGAGGCTTTTTCAAGTTCTGCATCTATTTCAGTTTGCCAGTTGCTCATGCTGCAAATTATACAGCCTCGGCTATTTGGGACAGCAATAAAAAGAGGGCCTTTCCACGCCTTCCTGAATTAATCCACAAACCTGTATTTCAATAAAGTCCAGACAGCCTCAAATGCGTCCTTCAATTTGATCTTTTTCCCCTGCGCGTAATCGCGTGGATTGAACGTGATGGGAACTTCAAAAATGCGATACCGACGTTTCAGCACTTTCGCAGTGAACTCAGGCTCGAAGTTGAAGCGCTTGGCATGAATGGTCATCCCCTCGATCACTCCGCGGCGAAAGACTTTGTAGCCGGTCTCCATGTCGGTCAAAATCGTATCGTAGAGAATGTTGGTCATGGCGGTCAGCAGCTTGTTGGCGATCATGTGCCAGAACATCGCCACGCGTCGAGGACCTCCCAGAAAGCGCGATCCATATACTACATCTGCTATATCTTCGATAAGCGGTTTCAACAGTTCAGGATAATCGCGCGGGTCATACTCGAGATCTGCATCCTGGATCAGCAGGAGATCGCCCTGTGCAGCCCTCAACCCTGTCATCACGGCGGCACCTTTTCCCTTGTTTCGATCATGCAGGAGGACACGCACGTTCTCTTTGCCATCCAGCTCTTTTAGGATGTTACGTGTTCCGTCGGTGGAGCCGTCATCCACAACAATGATTTCGTTTGCCAATTTTAGGGCTTGCACCCGTCTGAGGATTTCACGAACATTGTCAACTTCATTATAGACAGGGATAACAACAGATAGATTCATATAATCAAATTATATTCGAGATTTTCTTTAAAGGCTTGAATTTCCTGTATGGAGATGCAATCAAGTGAACGCAGGGATTGTTGCAAGAGGCAGTATAATTTGCATGCACTCAAAAAACGACTTAATGGAGCATCCCTCACTGGGAGGTGTTATGTCCAATCCCCTTGGAAGACCCGCACCGACAATTGCAACCACCTTATTCTCTCCGCCACCGATTAATACAGTGGAGGATACGGGGCTTTCTGCTTTATGGCTTCAAGACCTGGCTCTGAAAGTTCTGTATTCACAGGGATACATGAGCGGGTTCAAAATCGCCGAATTTATGGCATTGCCTTTTGCCGGCATCACTGATCTTATACTGGAAGCGCTGAAACGCGAAAAGCTGATCGAAGTCAAATCTTCGCAGGGCGGCCTGGGCGAAGGGGCATATACCTATGGCATCACTTCGGCAGGCGTCACCCGTGGACGCGAAGCGCTAGAGCGCAGCCAATATGCGGGGCCGGCACCTGTTCCTTTTGAGGTCTACAACGAGGCGATCCGCCGACAGAAGACAGGACGTATGTCTGTCACTTCACGGACCATGCGCCAGCTTCTTTCACAGCTGGTCCTGTCAGAATCCACATTTCAACGGCTCGGACCTGCTCTTAACTCTGGCACATCTATTTTCATGTATGGGCCTCCAGGCAATGGCAAGACCAGCGTGGCGCGTGCGTTCGGGAACCTGGTGTTGACGCAGGCGATGTACATCCCTTATGCCTTATATCTGGATGGGCAGGTCATTAAGGTGTACGACCAGGTCAGTCACAAACTCGCACCCGACGCGGACCTGGCGAACGGCAACGCGGGAGGCACGGGCAACCTGCGGACCAGTCAGCGGCGCGATCCCCGCTGGGTCAAGATACGTCGGCCGTTCATTGTGGTAGGCGGTGAGCTGACCCTGGAAGGGCTGGATCTTGTTTACGATGAAGTACATAAATTCTATGAAGCTCCGTTCCAGGTGAAAGCCAACGGCGGAATTTTGTTGATCGACGACTTTGGACGACAGCAGGTGCGCCCGCGTGATCTGCTCAACCGCTGGATCGTTCCGCTTGAGAACCGCGTGGATTTCCTCACGCTTCATAACGGACGCAAGGTGGAAGTCCCGTTTGATGTCCTGATCGTGTTTTCCACCAATCTCCCGCCAAAAGACCTCGTGGACGAAGCCTTCCTGAGACGTCTGCGCCACAAGATCGAGATCGGTGATCCCTCGTATGAGGAATATCGTGAGATCTTCAAGCGAGTTGCGCAGGATAAAAAAGTGGAATATAGCGATCAGGGTCTGGCATATCTTTTGCAGGAATGGTATGTCAAACGCAACCGTAAACTGCGCGCCTCACACCCGCGCGACCTGTGTGACCAGATCCTTGACATCTCCAGTTATCTCTCCGTGCCGCCAACGATGTCGCGCGACATGCTGGATCGCGCTGCACTGGCATTTTTTGTTGATATTTAGTTCGTGCACTATAATGCATTACGGATTGCGCATCACAAGTTCGTAATGCGTGATCCGTATATTGTTTTATGACCCTTGAATCCCTCCCTCAACCCGTGATCTTTGCCCACCGCGGAGCATCTGCTCATGCCCCGGAAAATACACTTGCCGCGTTCCAACTGGCATTGACACAGCAGGCAGATGCGATTGAACTCGATGTCAAATTATCCGCGGATGGACAGGTCGTCGTTATTCATGACGCGACTGTGGACCGCACAACAAATGGGACAGGCCGTGTCAAAGATCTGTCGCTGGCCGAACTCAGGGCGCTCGATGCGGGCAGTTTCTTTTCAGAAAAATTCCAGGGCGAGAAAATACCCACGCTTGATGAAGTCTTTGAAACAGTGGGGAAGCGTACCTTCATCAATGTTGAACTGACGAATTACAACACGCGGCGCGATCAGCTTGTTGAAACAGTGTGCATGACCGTCAAGAAGCATCAACTGCAGAAGCGAATATTGTTCTCATCATTCCTTATCTCCAATTTATCGAAGGCACGCAGTTATCTTCCAGATGTACCCCGAGGCCTGCTGGCGCTCAATGGTCTGCTTGGGTCGTGGGCACGCTCATTTGGTTTTGCGTTCGGAAAGTATCAGGCGCTCCATCCGTATTTGAAGGATATGACCCAGCAGGAAGCATTGCGAGTCCATCGTTTACATCGTCGTGTCCATGTGTGGACCGTAAATGATGAACAGGATATGCGTCGCTTGTTCAGTTGGGGTGCGGATGGAATCTTCACCGATGACCCTGAACTTGCGGTGCGGGTGAGAGCGGAATCAAAATGAGGCTCAGAATCGGCCTATTGAACAGCCATCCATCCTCGGTTTGGAAGAGAAGCAGACGTTTCTTCATCCGCTCGCTGATGGTGTGGACGTCCGTAGTATCTCTCCTGGGACCTTTACCTGCCGCGGCACGTGCCCAATCATCCACGCCTACGAAGGTCCAGGCGGTGCTCGCTTCGATGACCCCTGAAGAACGGGTGGGACAGTTGTTTCTGGTTACATTTCAGGGAACAAATACGGATCCTGAATCGCAAATCCATGACTTGATTGCCAATCATCATGTGGGTGGTGTGGTGCTGCTTGCCGGGAACGATAATTTTCTCGGCGAGCCCGATACGATTGCCGCCACCCATCAATTGATCACTGACCTGCAACGCATTGAAGCTCAGACGACAGTGGTGACACCCGTCCCAAACACAAACGTGCAGACGGAAGACAAAATTTACGTGCCCTTGTTTATTGGAGTCTCACAAGAGGGCGATGGAACTCCAGACGATCAAATCCTAAGTGGGCTGACTCCACTTCCGAACGCCATGGCAATCGGCGCGACCTGGAAAACAGAAATGTCACGACAAATTGGCGCCGTGCTGGGAAGCGAGTTAAGCGCATTGGGTTTCAATTTGTTCCTTGGGCCATCACTCGATGTGATCGAATCTCCGAACCCCTCGGCACAAATTGATCTGGGGACCCGTGCTTTTGGCGGTGATCCCTTTTGGGTGGGGGAGATGGGTAAGGCTTACATCTCAGGCCTGCACACGGGCAGCAATTCGCGCATGGTTGTGGTTGCCAAACATTTCCCGGGGCGCGGCAGCTCAGACCGTGCGCCGGAAGAGGAAGTGGCTACTGTCCGTAAATCGCTTGAGCAGTTGAAGCAGATTGAACTGCATCCGTTCTTTGCCGTGACAAATTCCACTGAGCCAACCAGCATCGTGGATGGCTTGCTCGTATCACACATTCGCTATCAGGGATTCCAGGGAAATATCCGCGCCACAACGCGTCCCGTCAGCTTTGATGCAGCTGCACTTTCTGCGATCATTGCACTGCCTGAATTTACCAACTGGCGCTCAAGTGGTGGTTTGATCGTCAGTGATGCATTGGGAAGCGAGGCTGTGCGTGATTTTTATTCACAGGGTGGCGAGAGCTTCCTGCCGCGTTCTGTTGCGCGTGATGCTTTCCTTGCAGGTAACGACCTGCTGTACCTGGGCAACATTAGTTCTGAAGATCCTGAGGACGACACGTATTCCTCAACACTGGGAATCCTCGAATTTTTTACACAGGAGTACGAGAGTGATCCTGCTTTTGCAGAACTTGTGGATGTAGCTGTGGCAAGAATCCTTGCCCACAAATTCCGAATGTATGAGCTCTTCACGGCTTCCAACGTTCTGGCACCCAGCCAGGGGCTGGCAAATATCGGTTCATCTCAACAGATAATGTTCGATGTGGCCCGTAACTCTGCCACTCTGATCAGCCCGGACCCCCAGGAGTTGAGTGCGCTTCTTCCAGCGCCGCCCAGGCAAAATGACCGCATTGTTTTCCTGACTGACACGTTGACCTATCAGCAGTGTGCTGTCTGCGTGCCACAGGATGCGTTTACAACGTTTGCCCTGCAGGATGTGGTGGAGCGTTTGTATGGTTCTACAGGAACTGGACAGGTATTTGCCAGCCGCCTGAATTCCTTTCCACTCACAGAACTGGAATTGATGTTGAATGGAGAGACGAAGGAGAATATCGAACCTTCTTTGGAACGCGCCAACTGGGTCGTCATTTCTCTGACGGATGTAAGCCGCGGGCAGATTGCTTTGTTGCGCCGTTTTTTCACGGAGCGCCCAAACCTGCTCCGCAATAGGAATGTGATCCTATTCTCGTTTACGGCTCCGTACTATCTCGATGCCACGGATATTTCCAAACTGACAGCATACTATGCGCTGTATAGCAAACAGCCTGCGTTTGTTGAAGTTGCCGCGCGCCTGCTTTTCCAGCCGGTGACATTGCAGGGTGCGTCCCCTGTATCCATCCCGGCAGTAGGATATGACCTCATTACAGCCACCTCCCCCAACTCAACACAGGTCATCCCTTTAGCCCTGGATAACGAGGATATTTCACTTACCCCTACCGTTGAAATGACACCCGTTACAGCCGAGCCGACGGAAATTCCCCTGTACCGTATCGGTAATAACATTTCAGTCCGTGCAGGACCCATTCTTGACCACAACCATCATATTGTCCCGGATGAGACAGTGGTGACCTTCACCATGTCCACGCGGGATGAAAGCGGCGAGATCTGGCAGGAGATCGAGTCCACCACAGTAGGTGGAGTAGCACGGGCTACCTTTGCCATTGATAAACCTGGTAAAGTGGAGATCAGCGCCGTAAGTGAGCGCGCAGTCATTTCAGAACTGATTCAATTTGACGCGTCGAATGAAGGGGCAGCAGTGACGGTCGTTGTCCCTCAGGTAACCATGACACCTGAAATTGTGACTCCATCGCCAACCTCTGTACCGGAGAATGATCTTATTTCGCCCGACGGCTACCCGCGTATCGGGGTATGGCTACTTGTGCTATTAACGCTTTTTGGCGGCGCATTATTGGGATATTGGGCCGTCAGCCGAATCTTTTCCCCGCGTTGGGGATTGCGCTGGGCATTGTGTATTTTCCTGGGTGGCTTGCTGGGGTACAACTATCTCGCGCTGGGCTTCCCTGGCGCAACACAGTGGATCGCATCAGAAGGTGGGGCGTTCGGAGTATTACTTCTTACGTTTGTAGGGCAGACGATCGGGATTATAGGCGCGTGGGCGTGGATGCGCTTGATCAGCGAACCAGCGTCGCGAGCAAACTGATCAGCAACAGGACCGCTGAACTCCACGCGAGCGTGGCTTCAGGGGGATGCATGAGATAGTCGGTGACGGGGACATGGTGTGAGCGGCGCATGGGAATCGCGGGTGTGGGGGATTCGCGGTACCCCAGCAGGGCTTCGCGGAATTCATCAATGGTGTTCGGTCGTTCATCCGGGTGCAGAGACATTGCCCAGAGCACAGCTTTTTCGGTACGAGGCGAAATCGCCGGGTTGATCTGTCGTAACGGGGTCAGGCTTTCGGGTTGAAGGAACCGCTTACGCGCGTCGGCTGGGGATTCGTTCGTGAGCAGATGATAGAGCGTGGCGCCGAATGAATAAATATCCGAACGGATATCTGTATGGGCATCACTTCCACCATATTGTTCAAGCGGGGTGTAGAGCGCTGTGCCCTGACCCTGTATGATGGTAATGGTGATCTCCTCAGGCGCAAGAATTTTGACCAGGCCGAAATCCACAAGTTTGATCAATCCATGCGGCATCAGTTTCAGGTTGCTGGGCTTGATATCACGATGGACAATGGGCGGTTCCTGAACATGCAGGAAGGTAAGAGCATTTGCAAGTTGTTCCGCCCAGGAGAGCACGTCTTTTTCCGGCAGGAACACTTTATTGCGGCGGGCTTCCATGAGCAGGGTTCGCAGATCCTTGCCGGGAATATAGTCCATCACCAGATAATCGCGTGGGCCATTGGAGAAGAAATCAGAGACCTTTGGCAGGTTGGGATGATCGAGACGCGCCAGTACAGTTGCCTCACGCAGGAACTGTTCGCGGGCTTCTTCTCTAACGTTTTCCGGGAGGGCGCGATCAAATTCGACTTCCTTCAAGGCGCACTGGCGGCCCTTGAGACGGGTATCGTCTGCAAGGTAAATGGACCCCATGCCACCCTGGCCAATGCGTTCTCGGATCTTATAGCGGCCGCGCAATACCTCCCCGCTCTTGGGGGGTGGGAGCAATGTTCTCCTTTTTGGGCTTGAGTCTCCATGCAGAATTGTTTCGGCGTAGTTCTGCACAGAAACGTATATATACGATTTGCTTGGCAAATCGTATATAATTATAATATACTCTCGTTGACATCACTTTGATAACATTTTCACATGAGACTTTCATGAAAAATTCGCAGGAAGAATATCCATTGCTGATCGCCCAGGAGGGACTCCTTAAAGGTCAGCGCTGGCAGGTGAGTGAAACAATTGTGCTGGGGCGCGAATCCACGTGTGATGTGGTGGTGGCAGACCGCCAGATCTCACGTTATCATGCGCGTCTCACACTAACCCCTGAAGGTGTCATCCTTGAAGACCTGGGGAGCAAAAATGGCACACATCATAATGGTGTAGCTTTGTCAGGCCCGGTTGTGCTCCAGGATGGCGATTTGATCTCCGTTGCACTGGCACAACAATTCCTTTTTCTAACTTCCGATGCGACCATGCCCCTGCTTGAAAGAGCAGGTCAGCCCGGCCGCTTGATGATGGATCAAAAATCGCGCCGCGTGTGGGTAAACCAGCAACAACTCGTTCCGCCGCTTTCTGCACAGCAATTCAAGATGCTGTGGCTTTTGTACGAAAGCCAGGGACAGGTGGTCAGTCGACCGGATCTGGTGGCTGTAGTTTGGGGTGATGAACAAGCTGCGGGAGTCTCTGACCAGGCGCTGGATGCGTTGATCCGCCGCCTGCGTGACCGTCTGGCTGCCCTCGACCCAACACATCAGTACATTTCCACCGTACGCGGCCATGGTGTACGGCTGGATAACCTTCCTGCATAGCAC
Organism: Chloroflexota bacterium; assembly: GCA_039932795.1. Classification (GTDB taxonomy): domain Bacteria; phylum Chloroflexota; class Anaerolineae; order Anaerolineales; family Villigracilaceae; genus Defluviilinea. Next base: position 4,238 of record JBDTPH010000293.1, on the reverse strand, counting down.
ATCGCCTCCCACAGCCATGTGGGAGGCTTTTTTTTGCCCCGTAACTTTTCTCCCTTTTTGACGACTACTACTTTAGGAGGCAGATAATGCCATCAACGGATAGTGTTGGAAAGAGTGAATATATTGAGACTGGTCTTTAACCATGTGGGGTCGTTCCAGCATGCTGTAGTTCCAATTTGTTGGAATGATATACTTAATGTGAAAGAGATAGAACTTGTCATCACATCTTCCAGGCGGGGGGCCGCGTATATCATGACCGATTTTGATGAACAGCGCGCTCTTGAAGGTCTGCAGAGTCTTGATTCGCAGTCCATTGGAGCCATCTACGATCACTATTTCCCGGAAGTCTATCGCTATGTTCGTTATCGTATCGGCGATGAAGCAATCGCGGAGGATATCGCCAGCGACGTCTTCGTGCGCGTGCTCGAGGCCTCCCAGAGGAAACAGGGGCCACAGACCAACCTGCGTGGCTGGCTCATTGCTACTGCATCCAATGCCCTCAATGACCACCTGCGCCGCCACTATCGGCGCCCGGTGGAAGCGCTGTCTGACTCTTTTCCGGATGGCGCGCCGGGTGTCCAGTCTGAGATCGACGCGCGCGAAAAGAATAGCATGCTACGAAATGCACTTGCCCAGTTGACAGCAGAACAGCAGCATGTGATTGCATTGAGGTTCGGACAGGGTTATTCGATTGAAGAGACCGCCACTTTTTTAAAGAAAAATATCAATGCCATAAAAGCCCTCCAGTTTCGCGCGCTGGCTGCGCTCCAGCGCCAGATCGGGGAGGTGAATTATGAATAACCTGTATGATGTTTTGGAAACCTGCCTGCAGGATATTGAAGCCGGCGCGGATATCGAATCAGTACTTTTTCGATATCCTGATCTTGCCGATGAACTGCGCCCCATCCTTGAAACATCCATGCGGGCCAAAGGGTTGGCTGTTTCCGATCCATCCGCTACTGTCGTGATGCGTAATCGTGCAAAACTGCTCCAGCATGCCGCGCAAATGCGCGAAGCGAAAGTGCAGCCATCCCGCAGGCTGTGGTCCGTTCCACTGCGGCGGGCACTGGTCACTTTGGCCGTTATTGCAGCACTATTTATGAGTGGAACCGGACTTGTGCGTGCCGCATCCACGACGCTGCCGGGGGATGGCTTGTATCCGGTCAAAAGAACCTGGGAGGATATTCTCACCGCGTTCACCTTCGATACACAGCTGCGTCAAGCTCTTGAGATTGAGCATGAGAATGAGCGGTTGGATGAACTCTACGAGATCTTTGCGGAGGGGCGTTTTGTTCAAGTGGATTTCGCTGGACTGGTCACGCGCCAAAACGGGGACTTGTGGCTGGTCTCAAAAATCCCAGTCGTCATCTCAGCCCAAACCGATCTGCGTGACCCGCTGATCCAGATTGGCGACGCTGTCCGCGTGCGTGGTTTCACCCAAACCGATGGCACCGTGCTGGCTGACCGTGTGGAACTCCTCTCCGAAGGAATGCCATTGCCGGAAGTGGATGAGGATGACCTGCCTGAGATCGAGCAGGAAAAGCCTGAAGATGCGGAGAATGATAATGAGGACAACTCAGGTGAAGGATCTGAAGGTGAAGAGTCCAAAGTAGAAGAGACAAATATTCCCGAGCCTGCGTCTGATCCCGAAAAAATATCCATAAACGGAGCAGTCGGCTCCATCAACGGCAATATTTTGATCGTCAACGCCCAGCCCATGGATATTGGCACAGCAGAGATCAAGGGGACACCAAAGGTTGGCTCATCTGTAAAGGTGGAGGGATATTACGATGCGAATGGTATATTCATTGTGACCAAGATCGAATTTATAAGTAGTGACACAAACAGCGGAAGCGACACCAACTCAAACGATAGTGTCGACGACGGTAATAGCGATACTGATAACAGCAACGGTAATAGCAATAGCAGCGGCAAAGATGATAACGGAGGAAGCGATGATAATGACAACAGCAATGATAATGGTGGGGGAGATGACTAGGCGATAAGCTCTTCGACAACACTATGCATCCCGCAGGCCCATCTACAAGGACCTGCGGGATTTTTTTGGAAGTCATTCCTTGTAAGATGGTTGAAAATGGAGTACATTTAATGCCTAGCACGTTCGTTCTAATTCCATCACTCTGCTATTCTTCCTTATTTGATTGAGCGAGTGTTTTTTAGGAGTAACCTATGACCGACCCACGTTTTTATCTCGGACGCGCCTATGACTCCATTAGCAAAACCACCACAAAAGAATCAGTGTTTTACGACCCGGCCGACCTGACGACTCACGCCGTGGTGACCGGCATGACGGGTTCAGGCAAGACAGGCTTGTGCATTACTCTGCTCGAGGAAGCTGCGCTGGCAGGCATACCCGCGATCATCATCGATCCCAAAGGGGATCTGACAAATTTACTGCTTCACTTTCCCGATCTTGCGCCTCAGGACTTCCAACCGTGGATTGATCCCGAGATGGCACGCCGCGCCGGCAAAACGCTGGAGCAACTTGCGATGGATGCTTCAACCTCTTGGCGTGAAGGTTTACACGAGTGGGACATATCACCCGAACAAATACTAGCTCTCAAAAACGCCGCGAAATTTGCGATCTATACACCAGGTTCGGATGCGGGAATCCCTGTCAGTGTATTATCTTCACTCACCGCACCTGCATTGGCCTGGCAGGAAAATCGTGAGACTTTGCGCGAGAAAATTTCCAGTACAGTCACGGCGCTGCTGGGTCTGGTGGGCTATGAAGATATCGACCCGCTGCGTTCCCGTGAACATATTCTGCTGGCAAATATCTTTGAGAATGCGTGGAGTCAGGGCAAGGATATTGAACTGAGCGAATTGATTTTGCAGACCCAAACTCCGCCGTTCGATAAACTTGGCGCCTTCCCTGTGGATACATTCTTCCCGGCCAAGGACCGTATGGAACTGGCAATGGTCTTGAATAATATCCTCGCCGCTCCCGCCTTTGAAACATGGCGCGAGGGTCAATCACTCGATATCAAGTCCCTGTTGTTCACAGAGGATGATCGTCCGCGTCACAGCATTTTTTATCTTGCGCACCTGTCCGATGCCGAGCGGATGTTCTTTGTCACCCTCTTACTTTCCGCGGTCGAATCATGGATGCGGACACAGAGCGGAGCCACCTCATTGCGCGCCCTTTTATATATGGATGAAATTTATGGTTATCTTCCTCCGCAGCGCAACCCGCCATCCAAGCAGCCGCTTTTGCGCATGCTCAAGAGTGCGCGTGCGTTCGGTCTCGGCCTGTTGCTTGCCACGCAAAATCCTGTGGATGTGGATTACAAAGCCCTCTCCAACGCAGGAACGTGGTTCATCGGTAAACTCCAGACGGAGCAGGATAAGAACCGCCTGCTCGATGGACTCGAAAGCGCGGCGGGTGGTTTTCCTCGTACGGTATTCGATAAATTGATCTCATCGCTTGGCAAGCGCGTGTTTGTTTTACACAATGTCCATGCCAGACAGCCCGAGCTTTTCCAAACACGTTGGGCAATGAACTTTCTGGCAGGGCCTCTGACGCGGAACCAAATTCCGGCATTGAATAGACTCGTTGGAGCAAGGGTAACGGATCCAGTGATGGACATCAGCGATACCCGACCCAGCAAAGCTATTTCCATGACAGCACCGACCGCCTCCATCGCCGACCTGGATCCCGTCACCGTTATGGCAACTGTTCCACTCCCGCGCGCAGCTCTCCCAAAAAGCCCCGTGGATGGAAGTATTACCAAACCTCCCATCCCCGCCTGGATCAAGGAATATTTCCTGCCACAAAATTACAGCCTGCCCGAGGCGTTCTCCGCGGCGGGGCAGACCATGCCTGCCGAAGTGATGATGGAAGGAGTCGTGTATCGTCCATCACTCCTGGCATCTGCGCGCGTACGCATCCTTGACCGCAAACTTGGCGTGGACAGTGAGATCGCTCGCACAGCCCTCGTTACCACTCTCGAAAAGCGTAATTCCATCCGATGGGATGAACACGTCTACATGGGCCCTTCGCTCGAAAATCTGGATGCTAATCCTGTCCCTTCGGCGCGTTTCGGCACCATTGATTCGCCCCTGAATGACACCAAACTGATGACTTCGCTGCAAAAGGATTTTGCTGATTGGGTACATCGGAGTTCAGCGGTGAAAGCGCGTGCAAATCAGGTGCTCAAAGTGTACGCGGGCCCAGACGTCAGCCAGGCGGAATTTATGAAAGCCTGTTCTGAAGC
>JBDTPH010000292.1:0-10878 GCA_039932795.1 Chloroflexota bacterium | reverse complement strand
GGTGCGTATGATCATGAAGATCACAAATGCAATGATCAGGAAGTTTACGATGGCTTGAATAAAGGCGCCATAATTGATGGTTGCTGCCCCAACAGTAATTGCCAGACTGGCGAAGTCGACACCGCCCAAGGCAAGCCCAACCATTGGCATCAATATATCGTTGACCAGCGAACTGACGATCGCTCCAAACGCGCCGCCAATGATCACGGCAACTGCCAGGTCGAGCACATTGCCGCGCATCGCAAATTCCCTGAACTCTTTCAACATCATGGCATCCCTGCGTAGATCATATGAAGTTATTCTACCGTCTGCAAAAGACGCTGTCAACGAAATGGTCCGAATCTGGTATCTGTTCCGCCAGCAACACAGAAATACCCAAAAGACGTCCCTCCGGGGAGTTGCCTAAAACAGTTCTCCAGAACTGTCTTTTGGGATTCGAGCGCCCTATGATTGCCCTACAATTGTATTACTGTTGACGCACTTGTGGAATTAGGTATAATTCTCTCTGCTTGGTACTTTAGGACCGTCTGGTCCACTACTCTATATAGTAAAGGAATACACGGATGCCCGACTTCATTCTTGATGTGCAAGGGCTTGAAACAACGTTTAAAACCCCGGATGGAGTCATTCACGCGGTGAACGGCGTTTCATTCGGATTAGGGGAAGGGGAAACATTGGGGGTTGTAGGGGAAAGTGGCTGTGGCAAGAGTGTGACCATGCTCTCCGTATTAGGTTTGATCCCATCTCCTCCAGGAAAGGTAATTGCGGGGAAAGCTTTCTTTTCCGGGCAGGATCTCATACAAATGTCAAAGGAAGAAATACGTCATGTGCGCGGCGCGCAGATCGCCATGATCTTCCAGGACCCAATGACTTCGTTGAACCCGGTATTGACCATTGGACGTCAATTGGAAGAACCGCTCATACTGCATATTGGCATGACAAAGAAACAGGCGCGCGATCGCGCGGCTGAACTACTGACCATGGTGGGTATTCCAAATGCAAAGGATCGTTTGAATGATTATCCACATCAATATTCGGGTGGTATGCGCCAGCGCGTGATGATCGCCATGGCTTTGTCGTGCAGTCCTCAGATCCTGATCGCGGATGAGCCGACCACGGCGCTGGATGTAACCATCCAGGCGCAGATCATGGACCTGGTGAAGCGATTGCGCGATGAACTCGGTATGGCCATTATCTGGATCACTCATGATCTGGGTGTGGTTGCCGGGCTTGCCAAGCGCGTGCTTGTTATGTACGGTGGTTACATTATTGAAGAAGCGCCCGTCAATGAGCTGTATGCCAACCCAAGCCATCCCTACACCATTGGCTTGCTTGGCAGCCTTCCCCGTGTTGATGAGAAGGAGCGCACAAAGCTGTACTCCATTGAAGGGCAGCCGCCAGTCCTCTACACCAAACCGAACGCCTGTCCTTTTGCCCCTCGCTGTAAGTGGGCGTTGGAACATTGCTGGCAGGAAAATCCTGCGCTAATGGGAGTTGGCCCGGAGCATCTTGCAGCCTGCTGGGTGGATACCAAGACTGGGAGACATCGCTAATGACCACCGATAAAACCGACAACAACGTCCTGCTCCGTGTGGACGATTTGATGATGCATTTTCCGATCCGACGCGGTGTTTTCCAGCGCCAGGTGGGCGCGGTCCGCGCGGTGGATGGCGTCAGCTTTGACGTGAAGCGTGGTGAGACACTGGGGCTGGTAGGCGAATCGGGTTGTGGTAAATCCACAACAGGCAGGACCATTCTGCAACTTTACAAACCAACTGCCGGCGAAGTCGAATTTGACGGAGTGAACCTGGTTACCCTGAAGGGTGAGCAGATGCGTCAGATGCGCCGGAAAATCCAGATGATCTTCCAGGATCCCTATGCGAGTTTGAACCCGCGCATGACAGTGGGCCAGCTGGTGGGCGAGCCGTTGATCGTGCATAATGTTGCCACTGGTTCAGAGATCAATCAACGCGTGGAGCATTTGCTCGAAGTGGTAGGTTTGAACCCGGCCTTTGCCAGTCGTTATCCCCATGAATTTTCCGGTGGCCAACGCCAGCGCATTGGTGTGGCACGCGCTTTGGCGTTGCAGCCTTCCTTCATTATTTGCGATGAGCCGATCTCGGCTCTGGATGTTTCAATTCAGGCGCAGGTGGTGAACCTGCTGGAGGAACTGCAGCAACAGTTCAACCTGACCTATTTGTTCATCGCGCATGACCTTTCGATGGTGAAGCACATCAGCGATCGTGTGGCTGTGATGTATCTGGGTGTGTTTGTGGAACTGGCCAGCCGTGACGACCTCCACGCAATGCCCCTTCATCCGTATACCCGGGCACTGCTTTCAGCTGTCCCAATTCCTGACCCGATCGCAGATGCGAGACGTGAGCGTGTCATTCTCAAAGGTGATGTCCCGTCCCCTGCCAATCCACCATCGGGCTGCCGCTTCCGCACACGCTGCCCCATTGCTGAGGGACTCTGTGCAGAATCCCGTCCTGACTTCCGTGAGATAAAACCAGGTCATTTCGTCGCCTGTTTTTTTGCCGAGAGGTATTTGTAATTTGAAAAGAAACGATTTTCGAAAGGAGGTGATGGGCGTAGTAATGAGTATCGATTAGAAAGTTGTAAGAATTTGACAAACCCTTCAATATTTTGTGAGGAGAAGAAAAATGCGTAAACTGTTTACTTTACTGAGCTTGCTGGTTCTTGCCAGCATGCTATTGGCAGCCTGCGGTGGTGCAGCTCCCACCGAAGCTCCTGCGACCGGTGGCGAGGAGCCGACTGCTGCTCCTGAAATGACCGAAGCCCCTGCTACGGGCGCCACTGAAGCGCCTGCTACGGGTTCTGGTATGACATCCAAAGATCCTACCACCTGGGTGGAAGCCACGATCGGTGAACCCGAGACGCTGGACCCTGCCCTGGCCTATGAAACCGCCGGTGGTGAGATCATCCAGAACGTCTATGAGACCCTCGTCTTCTATGATGGCATTGCAACCGATAAGTTCATCCCGATGCTTGCTGAAGAGATGCCGACCGTTTCAGATGACGGCACCGTCTACACCTTCAAGATCCGCGAAGGTGTGAAGTTCCATGATGGTGCAGATTTGACCCCGGGCGACGTCGCTTATTCGTTCCAGCGCGGCTTGCTCTACGGTGGTTACAGCGGCCCGCAATGGCTGTTGGCTGAGCCGTTCTTCGGTGTTGGTATGGACGATGTCTCCCTCTTGGTGGATGACACTGGCGCGCTCGCCGACGATCAGGCTGCTCTTGCTGCGGCTGATCCTGCCGCTCTCGTGGCTGCCTGCGAAAAAGTCACCGGCGCGATTGTTGCTGATGATGCCGCTGGCACCGTCACAATGACCCTCGCCCAGGCTTGGGGACCCTTTATCGCCACGATCGCTCAGGGCTGGGGCTCCATCATGGACCAGGACTGGACTGCGGCGAATGGTGGTTGGGATGGCTCCTGCGATACCTGGCAGAACTTCTATGCCGTTCCGTCTGAGAGCAATCCTCTTACCACGATCACGAATGGTACTGGCGCTTTCAAACTCGATCACTGGACACAGGGCGAAGAGATCGTTTTGATCCGCAATGATGACTACTGGCGTGAACCCGCCAAGCTCGAACGTGTTGTGATCAAGTCCGTGGATGAATGGGGCACACGCTTTGCAATGCTGCAGGCTGGCGATGCAGATTTTGTCAATGTCCCGCCTGAGAACCGCAGTCAGGTGGATGAAATGGTTGGCGAACGCTGTGAATTTGACCTCGCTACCAATGAATACAAGCCCTGTGAAGTGGTTGACGATAGTCTGCCGATGCGCTTGTATATCGGCCGCCCATCCTTGAGCAGCCAGGATATGTTCTTCACCTTTAATATCGCTGAAACGTCCAACTATGTGGGCTCCGGCGAAATGGATGGCAATGGCATTCCGCGAGACTTCTTCTCCGATGTCCATGTCCGCCGTGGCTTTGCCTATAGCTTCGATTGGGATACCTACATCAGCGACGTCTTCGATGGTGAAGCTGTTCAACAGCCTGTTCTGGCTCGCGCTGGCATGGCTGGCTATGACGCTGATGCTCCTGTCTACACCTATGACCCTGCCAAAGCAGAAGAAGAGTTCAAGCTGGCTGATGTAGATAAAGACGGTATTCCTGCTGGTGATGACCCCGAGGGCGATGTTTGGACAAGCGGCTTCCGCCTCCAGGCACTTTATAACCAGGGTAACACCTCCCGCCAGGTAATCTCTGAAATCCTGTCCGCCAATCTGGCCACCCTCAACGAGCTCTTCGTTGTCGAGACCGTTGGCCTCCCGTGGCCGACCTTCCTGCGCACTCTTCGTGCGTCAGAGGCTCCGTACTTCGCGAGTGGTTGGGCTGAAGATATCCATGACCCGCATAACTGGTACCAGCCCTATATGGTCGGTACATATGCCAACCGCCAGAAACTGCCTGATGATCTTTTGGCGCAGTTCCGGGATATCCTTAACCGTGGTGTTTCGGAAACCGATCCTGCCGCACGCCAGGCAATCTATGATGAAGCAAACGCCCTCTACTTCGAATCTGTTCCGACCGTTCTCTTGGCTACCGCTACAAGCCATGGCTTTGAAGCTCGCTATATTCAAGGTACGGTGCTGAACCCGATCATGTCTGGAAACTATTTCTACCCAATGTGGAAAGAATAAACTTCCTGAGATAAAAATGTAAGTTTGAGGAGGCCTGGTAATACAGGCCTCCTCAAATCCAAATTTTGTCCTGCGAAGTGGGCATAATATCGATTAGGCTTACTTCGGATGTCAAAATTACAGAGTACCGCTTGCATCTCTGGCGGTAACGATATCTATAAGAGGTCAGAATGATTACGTATATTGTTCGCAGATTGCTGCTTGTTCCGCTCCTGCTTTTTGGCGTCACAGTGATGATCTTTGGCATGTTGCAATTCCTGCAACCGATCGAGCGTGCCGCGCTTTATACACGCGATGTCCCGAAGAATGACAATATGATCACAGGCGTGATCAAACGTTATTGTCTCGATTGCCCCATATATGTCCAGTATTGGAACTGGCTGGCGGGCAACAAGGACCCCCTCACAGGGGAACGCAGCGGTGGAATCCTTTATGGAGATTTCGGCTGGTCCAAGACCACATCCCAGCCTGTCGTTAAGTTGATCGAACGTCGTTTCCCGAATACACTTGATCTTACACTTTGGGCGGTAGGCCCGGTCATTCTGGTGGGTATCTGGATGGGGGTTCAGGCAGCGGTACATCATAATGGGTTTATAGATCAGGCGGCGCGCGTATTCAGTATTGTTGGAACTTCGTTTCCAACTTTTGTGTTTGGTCTGCTTGTCCTCATGATCTTCTATGCAAACCTGCAGTGGTTCCCGCCCGGGCGACTCACCGATGTATATACCCGCGTGGTGGCATCACCCGATTTCCACCATTACACATCACTGCTTACAATCGACGCCTTGCTTAACGGACGTTTTGATGTTTTTTTGGACGCACTGCGTCACATGTTCCTGCCCATCCTAACGCTGTCCTATATCAGTTGGGCCACCTTCCTGCGTGTCACACGCGGATCCATGCTTGAGACCCTTCGACAGGAATATGTGGTTACTGCACGGGCGAAAGGCTTGCCTGAGCGTGATGTAATCAATAAGCATGCAAAGCCGAATGCCATGCTCCCCGTAGTGACTCTGGCAGGCTTTCAAGTGGTTGGCCTGCTGGGCGGCGTGATCATCACCGAAACCGTTTTTGATTATCCGGGGATCGGTGCCGCAGCCGCGGCTGCTTCAGCGCAGTTGGACGTCATTACTGTTCTGGGATTTGCCATGTTCAACGGACTTATCCTGATCGTTGCAAATCTGGTCGTTGACCTTCTATACGCTGTAGTTGATCCGCGTGTTCGCTTGGCATAAGGAAACCTAAAATGACTCTACAGACTCCTACAGGTAATAATGAACTTCTCGGCCAGGCTGTTGCCACGCGCAAGATCAGCCGTTTCGAGCGGTTTCTAGGCCCGGATAATTACCGTGTTATGCAAGGGCTAATGAAAACTCCCGCCTCCATTGGCGGGTCACTCATGATCCTTTTTTTTGTACTTATCGCTGTGGCAGCTCCTGTGCTGGCTCCGCCTCTCAACCCGAATGACCCCTTTAAAATTCCCCGTGATGGGTTTAAAGCACAGCCCAAACCGCCGGGAACTGAGTGGAAGGTGCGCCCCCCCGAAGTTCCCTTCTGGTATAAGGCGGTAACAGGTAATGATGAATGGGTGCACCTTCTGGGCACATCGCAGGGCCAGTATGATATTTATTATGGCATCATCTGGGGCACTCGTACGGCTTTCAAGACCGGCTTGATCGTTGTGTTTTCCACATTGCTCATTGGCGTGGTGGTGGGTTCGGTATCAGCCTACTACGGCGGCTGGGTGGACATGGTCCTCATGCGCATTGTGGATATTTTGCTGGTCTTGCCAGGCTTGATGGCGACCCTGATCCTTGCGGCGGTGCTGATCCCTGTGATTGGGCGCAGTCTTTTGCCAGCCATGATCTCGCTGATTGCGTTTGGCTGGCTGGGATATGCGCGTATTATCCGTGGTGACATTTTGTCAGTCAAGGAGCGCGATTATGTGATGGCAGCCCACGTCATTGGCGTGAAGGATAGCCGTATCCTCTTCCGTCATATCATCCCCAATGCCATTTTCCCAACCATGGTGCTGGCTTCATTGGGCATCGGAGACGTGGTGCTTTCCTTTGCAGCCCTTTCGTTCCTCGGCATTGGCACAGAACTTGGTTATGCGGACTGGGGACAGGTCTTGTCTTTTGCCCGGAACTGGATCACCAGCCTGGATACATACTGGTACATTATCGTTTTTCCTGGCGTCACACTTGTATTGTTCGTGATGGGTTGGAACCTGGTCGGCGATGCCTTGCGCGATGTGCTCGACCCACGCCTGCGCGGCAAAGTCTAGATTTTTGTGCAAAGTAAACTCCTTCTCAGATTTACATTAATACCCCTTGGAATAGCCCTGCTTTTTGCAGGGCTATTCTTCGATGGTGGAACCGCTCAATCCTCCCAGTTGCAGGCTACTGCGATTCCCACTCAGGACCGTCTGGCTGAGCCAACGCTTCCTCCTGCACCTTCGCAGGCGGACCATGGTGCGCAGGTATACTGGCTTTCATGCCTGCCGTGCCATGGTGATAAAGGACAGGGACTTACAGATGAGTTCCGTGCAACCTACCCACCAGAGGAGGAATACTGCTGGGAAAGCGGATGTCACGGCGGGAATCCATATGAGAGCGGCTTTACGATTCCCAAGCTGATCCCTGCTGTGATCGGAGAAACGGCGCTCTCAAAGTTTCCCAACGCCGCCCAACTCAACGCCTACATCCGTGCCACGATGCCTTTTTGGAAACCCGGCAGCCTCACGGAGGAGGAAGCCTGGAAGGTGACTGCGTTCATCATGCGCGAAAATAAGCTTTGGAATGATACGGTTGAATTGAATGCGTCCAATGCAGCGGAAGTGGCAATCCCGCGCGGGCTGCCGACCCCTGTCGCAACTCCTCAGCAATCTGCGGCTGCGCCAGGAAGCGCAGCGGTCGGCGGTATCGTGTTGATCGTGTCATTGTCCGCCCTTTTTATTTTGGTATTCATGCTCAAAAAATCCAAAAATACGACTACAATCTAGAGGGAGGTTGCATGAAAAAATATCTTACTAAGGCTCTGACAAGTCTTTTTATTTTGCCCCTGATCCTTCCCGCCTGCACGCCGCAGGTGACTGAGATTCCCCTCATTGTCGAAACAGCCACGCCTCCGCCTCCCCTGGCAGGCACGCCGACACCGGTCACCCGTTCATTGACCGTTTGTCTTGGCGAGGAACCGAACACGCTTTATCCATATGGCAGTTTGAATTCATCTGCACGCAGTGTTTTATCGGCCATATATGATGGCCCCATGGACGTGGTTGACTATAGCTATGAACCGATCCTCCTTGAGAAGATTCCTGCCCTCGCGGATGGCGACGCTCAGGTGGGTCCGATTACTGTCAACGCGGGCGACGAAGTTGTGGATTCCAGCGGGAATCTTGTGTTGCTTGCGACAGGTGTAAAAGTGCGTCCAGGCGGGTGCCGGAGCGATGAATGCGCCATTACCTACGATGGCTCGAGCAGCATTCAAATGGACCAGCTGGTTGTCACATTCACCATGCTCGAGGGACTTTTATGGTCCGATGGACAGCCTATTACTGCAGCCGATTCGATCTTCTCATTCCAGCTTGCATCCAGTGGTGACACGCCCGTATCCAAGTTCCTTGTGGACCGCACGGCCATCTACGAAGCTGCAGATGAGTACACCGTTCAATGGTGGGGCAGGCCCGGTTTTATCGACCCCGATTTTTACACCAATTTCTGGATACCCCTGCCTCAGCATGCCTGGAGCGAATTTCCCGCAGCCGATCTTCTGCAACTCGATGTGTCATCACAAATGCCTGTCGGGTGGGGGCCCTACATCGTCGACGAATGGGAAGCGGGCAGGCAAATTCATCTTGTCAAGAACCTCAATTACTTCCGTGCGGCCAGTGGCCTGCCAAAGTTCGATGAACTGACCTATCTGATTTTCGAAGATACCAACGCCGCCATCACCGCGCTTGTGGACGGAACGTGTGATGTCCTTGATCCATCTGTACGTTTGGATGGGCAGGTGGGTTTGCTTCAGCAAATGGAACAGGACGGACAGGCCCAATTGCTAACCGCCCAAACCATGACCATGGAATGGCTGGGTTTTGGCATTGTTCCCACCTCCTATGATAATGGCTATGATGCAAGGCAGGACCGCCCGGACATCTTCGGCGATAAGCGCACGCGTCAGGCCATTGCAATGTGTCTTGACCGGCAGAAAGTTGTCGATACAGTTCTATTCGGTCTCTCACAGGTTCCCGATAGTTATCTGCCGTCTGATCACCCGCTTCATAACGGGAACATTCAAAACTATGAGTTCAACCCGACAGCCGGCAGCCAGATCCTTGATGATGTGGGCTGGCTCGATCACGATAATGACCCATCCACAGCACGTCAATCCCTTGGCGTCACAAATGTGCCGCCAGGCACACCTCTCGTTCTGAATTATGTCACCAGTTCTGCAACGCAACGTCATCAGGTTGCCGATATTCTTGCCCAATCGCTTACTCAATGCGGCGTGGGAGTAAATCCCGTTTTCCGTACCGCGACCGAGTTCTATGCACAGGGTCCGACCGGTCCGTTATTTGGGCGCCAGTTCGACCTCGCTGCGTATGCCATCGGCGTGAACAGTCTCGAGCCGCAATGCAGCTGGTTTACAACGTCTCAAATTCCCTCCGCTGCAAATCAGTGGGTCGGCACGAATGTGAGCGGATATCAAAATCCGCGGTTTGATATTGCGTGTGCGAAAGCCAGCCAGTCCTTATCCACCGATCCTGAATACAACTTCCATCAGGAGGCGCAGGCCATCTTCGCAGCGGACCTTCCATCCATCCCGCTTTACCTGCGACTCAAAGTGGCTGCAACGCGTCCCGATTTCTGCGGATTTACACTTGATCCATCCTCCTCCTCCGCGCTGGCGGATATTGAGACCTTTGACTACGGAGATGCCTGTACACCCTGACCCAAAGCCTTCGGCGCAGCGCTTCCCGCAGCCGAAAATTGATTCCGTTAAACCCGCCTTGTTTCACCGGCAAGCCGGGCACTGACAGGTAAATAGAAAATCTTTGCTATAATCCATCCATTCTGGATACGGAGCACCCTGTAATGAGTATCAACAAACCTTTGCTGGAAGTGAAAAATCTTAAGACCTATTTCTACACCGAAGATGGTGTGGTTCGCGCGGTGGATGGTGTGAGCTTTGAGGTGTATCCGGGAGAAGTGCTGGGCCTGGTCGGCGAGTCTGGTTGTGGCAAAAGCGTGACCTCGCTTTCGATCATGCGCCTTATCTCAAAACCGGGACGTGTGGATGCGGGCGAAATTTTACTGGATGGTGAAAACCTGTTGGATCTGCGCGAAGATGAAATGATCAAAATACGCGGCAATCGCATCTCGATGATCTTTCAACAACCGCAGACTGCATTGAATCCTGTATTCAAAGTGGGTGATCAACTTGCCGAGGTGCTGGATGTGCACCAGGATTTGGGCAGGGAAGCAGGCTGGAAGCGTGCAGTGGCATTACTCAAGATGGTAGGCGTGCCCGACCCTGAACGACGTGCGGAAGCGTACCCGCATGAGCTATCCGGCGGAATGGCGCAACGCGTCATGATCGCCATGGCACTGGCCTGCGTTCCCGAATTGCTCGTCGCAGACGAACCGACCACAGCCCTGGATGTCACCATTCAGGCTCAGATCCTGGACCTGATGCGTGACCTGCGCCGTGAGATGGGAACATCTGTTATCCTGATCACGCACGATCTGGGTGTGGTGGCAGAGATGGCGGATCGCGTAGCGGTCATGTATGCCGGTGAGATCGTCGAGCAGACAGATGTCAATTCGCTTTTCGATGAGCCATTGCATCCCTATACCCAGGGCTTGATCGGTTCCATTCCCGTACTCGGGCAGATCAAAGAGAGATTGGCTGTCATCCCCGGTTCGGTACCGAATCTTGTCAACCTGCCGGAAGGATGCCGTTTTGCACCGCGCTGCCAGGCACGCTTTAAATATGCCTTGACTATTTGTACCGAAATAAAACCCGAACTTGAAGAAGTAAAACCCGGACATCAAGTTCGTTGCTGGTTATATGAGAGTGGCCCAGGTCACGTTGCGCCGCTCAGGGTCGGCTAAGGAGCACCTTTCATGGAGACTTTGACAATGCAGAATAAGACTGCTTCCACGAACCATAAAGGGGAGACCCTGGTTGAAGTTAAGAA
>JBDTPH010000291.1:0-4248 GCA_039932795.1 Chloroflexota bacterium | reverse complement strand
CTCATATTCAGCTTGGCTTTTCGCCACTTCTTCTGAGTTTTGCACCACGAACTAAATTAGCTCAAAAATAACAACAAGGCGACTTACTTTCAAGTCGCCTTGTTGTGTTTAAAAACAAACTCCCCGGCTTTTCAAAGCCGGGGCATGATGGTTTATGGGATTGGATGAGCATACCTGTAAACCAGTAATCCGCAAAATAGAGAGATTTATCGTTGTTTCTGAAGCTTCAACCCGTATTTGGGCGTTATGCTGTGGTATGTAGTGAAGTAGGACGGAATTTATAGCCGTATGCCAGATATGTACCGCATCGGACAACTTTCAAAGAGCCTATGTATACTGTGCGCGCTGCCGGAAAAGCGTTTGTCCTGAGATGAATTGATGGTATTTCTTTCATCCCATCACATCAATGCCAGTATGATGTCTGTCTATTTGATTTACTACACATTCCTGATGGAGGCAAAATGCATGGATAACTTTGACGAAATTTATATAAAGGCTTTCTAACTGGTTGCGGCACCGATATAATCAGTTCAATTTGGTCGCCAGTGGATAGATCTTCACCTGGCGAGAAAACATTATGAAAAAATAATCGTGGAGTAGCATTATGAATAGCATCAATGTTATTAATTGGACAAGCGTGGTTGTGCTCTCGATTTTGATGGGGGTGGTTTACGTCCGCTTCCTCACCGTGCACCCGCTGCGTATGGGGTTGTATATGTTCTTCTCAACAATCTCTTTAGCGGCCATCGGAGTGCTGATCGCTGCCAGATTTGATGGATGGCAGATTCTGCCTGCAGTTGGAATATCCCTTGTCGGGTTCGTGGCAGGTTTCGGCTGGATGACGAAGCGTTTACTTGCGCGCGATGATCCACGTCCTGTTCCCCAGATGACCCGTCAAAAGGGAGACCCGGGTCTCGGTCATACCGCAGTCATTTACTTTACGCATGGTGAGCCAGAAACTTACGATCCCATTGGCTGGATCAACCAGTTCAACGAATTCGACCAGCAGAAGATCCCCTTTGTGCCGCTCCTGGCGCGGCCGTTCTTTATTTTCAGCCTGCGCAAGAGCTATCTAAGAGTGGGACGGAGTGAACATCGCCGGACGCATCACCGCATGCTCAAAGCCCTTGAGGGTCAGTTCCGCGAAGCAGGCGATAACACCACCCGTTTTTATATCAGTTTTCTAGACGATAATCCCCGCCCTGATGCCGCCGTCATCCAGGCTTTGAATGATGGCGCCAGCCGATTGGTAGTAGCGGAAGTTTTCGTATCCGATTCCAATCATACACTTGAAGGCAAGCACCTGATTGGGGAAGTGGGTGTGGATGAGTTTGGTATCCCAGTCCTGTACACCGGTCCCATGTATGACTCGGAAACACTGCACAATCTTTTTGTGGAGCGCGTAAAAGCCCATATCAATGGTACTGATAAATCCAGGGTGGGAATTTTGCTGGTTGGTCACGGCCAGCCTGATGAATGGGACCGTGAGTTCGCCACTGAAACGGAGCACGAACTTCTCTTTCGCAACAAGATCCTTGACTGTTTTGAACAGGCAGGCTTCCACCGCAAAAATTTGAGCCTGGCGTGGATGGAATTCAAAGAACCCAAGCCCGCGCCCAAGGTCGAGGAATTCCTGGTCAATGGTGTGGAGGAGATATATTATTTTTCTGCCGCCATCAGTGCCGATGCCCTGCATAGCCAGTACGATGTGCCGCTTCTGATCTCAAAGGCGCGCAACCCGCGCAACGTTCCCACCGTAAATCTGGGGGCCTGGAATGATGATCCGATAGCCGTTCAGGCTATCAAGGAAAAAGTTCAAGCTGCCATGGCAAAGCTGCAATAGGTATATTTTACGAAACCAACCGCCGTTTGATCGACTTCTGCTGGAGCATCCATGGACCATCCTTACCTGATCGATATACACGATGCGCGCCATGCTGAAACCTTTGGCCGGAAGGGCAGTGGCCTTTTTTGGCTAAGGCGTCATCATCTGGCAATTCCCAACACACTGGTGTTGACGTATTTAGCGAGCCAAAAAATCCTCAAAGAAGGGCATGATGGTCTGAGCGAAGTTGGGAATCGCGTTGCAGAAAAGATCGATCTACAAAAATCATACGCCATCCGGTCTTCAGCAAATCTGGAAGACGAAAAGGATATCTCCTTCGCCGGGCAATTTGCTACGAAAACCGATGTCCGGGGAATTGAATCGATCAAGGCTGCCATTCAGGAGGTGATTGAGTCGGGTCAATCGGAAACCCTGCAGCCTTATCTCATTAAACTTGGAGAAGATGATAAAGACCTGAAAATGGCAGTGCTTATTCAGGAAATGGTCAAGCCTGTCATTTCGGGCGTCGCCTTCAGTAAAAACCCCACCACGGGGTTGGATGAGGTGGTAATCGAATCTGTTCATGGACTTGGGGAGTCTTTGATGCAATCTGGTATCACGCCAAGCCGTTGGATCTATCGCTGGGGACAATTCACAACAAAGTCAGAAGTGGACCTGGCCTTTGAAGGCACGATACGGGAGATCGCTAACGAAACCCGGCGGATTGCCAGGTTATATGGCGCGGCAGTTGACCTTGAGTGGGCCTATGATGGCGAAAAAGTATACTGGCTTCAGATCCGCCCCATTACCACTCTCAATAATATCCCTCTTTATTCCAACCGAATTTCGCGCGAGGTGCTGCCTGGCATAATCAAACCATTGATTGCATCCATTAACATCCCATTGGTCAACACAGCCTGGATTCGATTGTTCGATTCACTGATGGGTCCCACCAACTTAAAGCCAGACGACCTCTCACGAATTTTCCATTACCGCGCCTATTTCAATATGGGCGCCATTGGGAGAATATTTGAAATCCTGGGTTTCCCGCGAGAATCGCTGGAAATGTTACTGGGGTTTCAAATAAAGGGCGGAAGACCTTCGCCATCCCTGCAAACATTTCGTCATGTTCCAAGGGTCATGCGGTTCGCAGTTCAAGCATGGAATTATGACAAAGCTGTTACGACAGAACTTGATGGCTTCGAGAAGCATATCGATGACTTGCGAAACGAGGAGATTAGCAGCCTGTCCGAAAGAGAATTAGTGGACCGAATCGAAAGCCTTTATCAATTTAATATTGGTGTGGCGTATCAGAATATCGTGATCCCGATTCTGATGGGCGTTTATAACGCTCTGTTAGGATCTCAACTCAAAAAAGTCGGTGTAGAGATCGTTGAGTTTGACCTGACGAGAGGTCTGTATGAAATTCACAACTATGACCCCAATTACCATCTGGACCGTCTCAAGGAGCTTTTTGATAGATTACCATCCACGGTCCAAGAACAGGCCCGCTTTTCGAAATACGAACAATTGGAAACGTCTCCTCAATTCAGGGAATTCATTGCGCAACTCAAACAGTTCATCAGGAAATTCGGACACCTTAGCGATAGTGGCAACGACTTCTCAAAAGTGCCCTGGCGGGAGGATTCAAATGCCGTGCTTCGCATGGCGATCGATCATGTGATTGGTTCGCGCAGCAACCCTAAATCTGCATGGGACACTCTACAATGCTCTGCTTTCGCAAAATTGAGCATAACCCCCATTTATATACGTGCTCGAAATTTCCGTCTTAAGCGCGAACAGATCAGCTCCACATACACGGCTTCGTATGGCTGGTTCCGTGTATATTTTTCTGCCTTATCAAAGCTCCTGCTTAAAAAAGGACTCTTGCAGCAGGAAGATGATATTTACTATATCTCCTGGCAGGATGTTCGCGTGTTATTGGAGGTACCAGAAAGAGCGACCGAGATACAAGACCTTATTTCTGTCCATAGAGACGAAATCGAAAAGAGCCGTGATATTACATTGCCCGAAATCATCTATGGGAATGTTGCCCCACCACTCTCTCTCATGAAGAGCCATACTGAAAAGGTGAACGGTATTCCCACTTCGCCTGGTTATTTCCAGGGGCGACTCAAAGTGATCCGCTCTACAGAAGATTTTGATAAAGTGCAGCAGGGTGATGTGATTGCCTGGCACGATCACGTACTTCGCATTCGGGAACGCACGCGCCGTGGCGCGCGCCACTTGCTCGTCGAACAGCGGCGGTGCATCCGGCGGCCCGAAGGCCCCCACGGCATTCAGCAACAGCACGGGCGCGCTCACCTGTTGCACATGCGCCAACCATGGCTCCGTTGCCACGCCCATCGCCGCCTGCCCGATCGCCGCATTGCTCGTCGCGGACCCGACACTGCCGTCGGAAT
>JBDTPH010000290.1:0-17140 GCA_039932795.1 Chloroflexota bacterium | reverse complement strand
GTAAGCGATGCACTGGCGGCTGAATGTAAGCGATGCGCTGTCGGTTCGCAGCTAACCAAAAAAACATAGCCCGTTGATGGAAAGTCAGCGGTCGCAGATTGCCACTCATAACCCGAGGGTCGCACGCTGCGCGCAAGTCCTGCCCCCGCTACTTAACGCAAAAAGGCACTTGAAAAGTGCCTTTTTGCGTTAAAACGATCCGAACTGTGGAGTAACACTCATCACTGACAAGCAAGTATGATTGGCAAACTCAGAAACAAAAAGATCAAGCCAGGTGGGATCCAATTTTTTGATCGCAGTTATCTTTCATCAAATACTTGAAAGGCTTGCGCAGGAAAATAACGATGTATTTCATATTATCAGGTTGTACAATCCATACTGTGAGGATCCCCAAGCAAGTGACCAGCATGTTATGAATGTCTCTTAAAATGAACATTTTCATAATTGATTATGAGATATTAACTTTGCAATCAATTGATAACTGCAATGAACCCGTGCATCCGGCCTTCAGGCTTGTAGAAAGGCTGTAGGTGTGCTCCTGCTGTCGTTGCCGTATATTGGAATCGTATCTGGCGGCCGTCCTGGACGTTACTCTGTTTAGACAACGTAATTGAATTCGCCAAGTGAACCAAAATAGCTGGTAGGTGCCAGCTGATCATGATTGTTGCATATAATATTGATACGCGATATCTTGTATAGAGAATGGAGGTAATTGTGTCGAAGGCATTATCCACTTCAGTTTTAGGCCGAACGGGCCTGGATGTCACCCGATTGAGTTTTGGGGCAATGGAGATTCGTGGATCTCGTATCTGGAACGGACGTACGGTCACGGAGCAGCAAGCCGAAACGATCCTGAATGCGGTATTAGATGGGGGCATCAATTTCATAGACACAGCCAATGACTATGGTCGGAGCGAAGAATTCATTGGTAAATATATCGCTCACCGTCGTCAGGAATTTTACCTGGCCACAAAATGTGGCTGCACCGTGATTCGTAAGGATGAGAACACAGACGATACCCCCCATGTTTGGACGCGAGATAATCTGTTCCGCGGAGTAGACGAAAGTCTCCTGCGCATGAAAACCGACTATGTCGACATTATGCAGCTGCATAATCCTCCCGTGGAAGAAATAGACAAAAATCAATTGGTTGATGCTCTCAAAGAGATGCAGCGGCAGGGGAAAATACGATTCATCAGCATTTCCACGACCGTACCGCATCTACCGATTTATCTGAAGTGGGGTGTATTCGATACGTTCCAGATCCCTTATTCAGCTTTGGAACGGGATCATGAGGATTGGATCAGCCGTACAGCCGAGGCAGGCATCGGTACTATCATCCGCGGCGGCGTGGCGCGGGGTGAGGTTGGCGTCGGGCTGGGGAATGAAGATCGCTGGAGGAAGTTTGAGGAAGCGCGTCTGGATGAACTGCGCGAGCCAGGCGAAAGCCGCACGGCCTTCCTCCTGCGCTTTACGCTGGCTCATCCGGATGTGAATACCATCATTGCAGGGACGCTCTATCCTGAACATTTGCGGGAAAATATTGCTGCTGCAGAAAATGGACCTCTTCCAGCGAATGTCTATGAGGAGGCGAAACGTCGGCTGAACAGTGTCGGCGTTGCTCCCGGTCAAAACGCCTGATTCCACTATTTGGCACTTGCAGCAAGGCAGCCTTCAGAAGTTCTTTCAGCCTGGATGACAGCATGGGTCCAAAGGATAGGTTGCGAAACTGATGTTGAATCATTGACTTCAGGTTCTGATTGAAAGGCGATGGACGTAATTCCTGCGCCATGAACTCCCCTGATCAAGAAATCCTGCCCTCGGCGCAATGGATAAATCAGAATTCCTTCTTTATGGAACAGATTTTTTCGGTTCCTGTCAGCCAGCATGGTTTTGGTATAAAATAATTATTGTGGGAGTCAGGACGCGACACAGGAGGCGCAACGATGGAATGGCATAGACTGGAAGCACAGGAAGCTGTCCAAGAGATCCGCAGCAATCTTGAAAACGGTTTAACCGCGGCGGAGGCTGCACAACGGCTGGAAGAGTATGGGCCAAACGAACTGGTCGAACGTGCAGGCAAAGGTCCCTGGGCGATCCTGGGGGAGCAGTTCACGGGCATCATGGTTGTGATACTGATCGTTTCCGCAGTCATTTCCGCGCTCCTGGGGGAAACAATCGATGCAGTTGTCATCATGATTATCGTGATACTGAACGCTGTGCTTGGCTTTATTCAGGAATATCGTGCTGAACAGGCGATGGCGGCCCTCAAGCGCATGGCCGTTCCGCATGTCCGCGTTCGGCGTGATGGTCATTTGCAGGAGCTC
The DNA here is from genome assembly GCA_039932795.1 of Chloroflexota bacterium. Classification (GTDB taxonomy): domain Bacteria; phylum Chloroflexota; class Anaerolineae; order Anaerolineales; family Villigracilaceae; genus Defluviilinea. The sequence goes on along the minus strand of JBDTPH010000290.1, from coordinate 14,813 downwards.
ACCGCGTTCTCGCTGGTTCCCGGGGACATCATCCAGTTGGAAACAGGGAACACTGTCCCAGCCGATGCCCGACTTCTGGAAGCCGCCAATTTGCGCGTTCAGGAAGCGGTGTTGACAGGGGAATCGGAGGCGGTCGAAAAGGATCCGGCTGCACTTGCAGGGGAAAATTTGCCTCTGGGTGACCGGGTCAACTCCGTTTATATGGGAACGGTCGTCACGTATGGTCATGGAATGGCCCTGGTGACTGACACGGGGATGAAGACACAGCTGGGCAAAATCGCCGACCTGCTCCAGTCGGTTGGCATCGAAAAGACGCCCCTCCAGAGGAAGCTCGAACAGCTTGCCAGAGGATTGGCGCTGGCCGCGCTGGTTCTGGTCGCGGTTGTCTTTGTCCTGGGCGTATTGCGTGGTGAGGACTGGATCGAGATGTTCAGTGTCGCGGTGGCCATGGCCGTGGCGGCTGTCCCGGAAGGACTGCCGGCCGTGGTGACGATTGCCCTGGCGCTCGGCGCGCAGCGTATGCTGAAACGCAATGCCCTCATCCGAAAACTGCCGGCCGTGGAGACGCTCGGCTCGGTGACCGTCATCTGCTCCGACAAGACCGGCACCCTCACCCAGAACCGGATGACCGTTACTTTCGTGGACGTGGCGGAGAATTCGCTTAACCTGCAGGCGCGTTTGCGCAGTTTCAGCCCCACGGTCAGCCCGCAGGATCCTGTTGAATCCCTGCTGCAGGAAAGCCCACCCATCGTTCTGACACTTGCTGGATGCGCCATGTGCAATGATGCCGCACTTGAGGCGGTCCCGGGTGAATCGGGGACATTTTCAACGATCGGCGACCCAACCGAAGGTGCGCTGGTGATCGCCAGTGCCCGGGCGGGGTTGTGGAAGGCAGACCTGGAAAAGGCTTTTCCGCGGGTTGCGGAGCTGCCGTTCGATTCGGACCGCAAGCGCATGACAACAGTTCATCGTCCCAACGCGGACCTGGTCCCCGAGCTGCTGAACCCATACAAGGATTCACGCCCAGACTTTTTTGAGCCGGGTCATTATCTGGTCATCACCAAGGGTGCTGTCGACAGCCTGTTGGAAGTATCGACCCGGGTCTGGGCGCACGGTCAAACGGAAGCCCTGGATGAGGCCTGGCGTGACCGTATCATGGAGGCGAACAACGACCTGGCCAAGAATGGAATGCGGGTGTTGGGTCTGGCCTTCTGCCAGAGTGATACCGCTGAGGCGGTCGAACGCGATCTGATATTCATTGGCATGGTGGGCATGATCGACCCGGCCCGCCCCGAGGTGCAGAGTGCGGTACAGGAAGCCAAAGCGGCAGGCATCCGTACCGTTATGATCACGGGCGACCATCCGCTGACGGCCGCGTATATCGCCGCGGATTTGGGGATCGCTGAGAAAGGGAAAACACTCACAGGCCGCGACCTGGATGGGATGACCACTGAACAACTGGAAGCGGTGGTGGAAGAGGTGCCGGTCTATGCGCGCGTCTCTCCCGAGCACAAACTCAAGCTGGTGCAGGCGCTGCAGGACCGCGGGCACATTGTCGCGATGACCGGTGATGGTGTCAACGATGCGCCTGCGCTCAAAAAGGCGGAGATCGGCGTGGCAATGGGGATCACCGGCACCGATGTCACCAAGGAAGCCTCCGATATGATCCTGCTGGACGACAACTTTGCCACGATCATCGCAGCGGTCCAGGAAGGACGGCGGATCTACGACAATATCCGTAAATTCATCAAGTACACGATGACCTCCAACGCCGGGGAGATCTGGGTGATGCTGTTGGCGCCGTTCATTGGCATGCCGCTCCCGCTTACTTCACTGCAGATCCTGTGGGTAAACCTGGTAACCGATGGCCTGCCAGGCCTGGCGCTGGCGATCGAGCCGGCCGAGCGACAGGTTATGCAACGACCGCCCTATTCGCCCAGGGAAAACATCTTTGGACGCGGGATGGCGCGCGACATCCTGTGGATCGGCCTGCTGATGGGGCTGGTCTCTCTTGGTGCTGGCTACCTGTATTACCGAATGTACCCGGATGCCGCTCCTGAGCTGTGGCGAACTGTTACCTTCACCACTCTCACTCTGGCGCAGATGGGTAATGCCCTGGCGACACGCTCTGACCGCGATACACTGTGGCAAATTGGCCTGTTCTCCAACAAAACCATGCTGGGTTCCGTATTGTTGACGTTCATCCTGCAATTGGCTGTGATCTATGTGCCTTTCCTCAACCGGGCCTTCTCCACAACCCCGCTCAGCCTGCGGGACCTTCTGATCAGCCTTGCTTTTAGCGTGATCGTTTTTCTTGCAGTGGAATTCTTCAAGTGGGTCCGGCAGCGGCAGACATAGTGGAATAATTGCAGCACGTCTGGCCGACAAAGCGGCAGACGCCGGCCGCCGGGCCATTCTTGCACATCCAGCCGATACATCCAAAACCGGCTCTTCGTGTGTCGAACTCCTTCCCGAACCAACTCTTGCAGACCGCTGGATTGAACGTTCCTGTGTGCTTGTCGGTGGATCGGGATGTCCATGCAGCCGTGAATATTGTAGGGGTGGGACACACCCGCTGGTATAAAAGCACAGACAAGGGTCGATCGTCACTGCCCAGGTGTGAACAGAGCTTGGAAAGATTTTTAGAGTGTCAACATTATAAAAGCCAGACAATCAAAGAAGAGGTCCGCGCCGCGGACCAAACGCATTCTTAGTATGAGGGGATTCTCTGTCTCGTCCGAACCCCGATACGGCTCTCAGTATATTTAATTGACGAAACATTTACTGTGCGCTAGAATAACTTCCCCATTGTTTTTGAACGTTCTTCAAAAACAGTATTTAGAAATAGAATCTGGTCACTTAACTTTGATGGTAAAGCGAGATAATCAATGCTTGAAATGATACAACAATCCGCGATATCGCACGATCGCTACCAGGTCGAATTGAAGCTTGACTATCAATTGGATCGGGGAAAAGAAACGCACTACCGTATTTCCACCTATATTTTCATTCCCAGGAGTCTTGGCATAACAGAAAAGAGTTATCCAAAGGATGAAATATACCGGGATATCAAAAACTATATTCGCATCAAAACTCCGGAAATGAGCCTGCGCGATCTTATTGATAATGATGTATCACCTTTACGAGCAGTTCAACAGATCATTCAGCAGCCGAGTTGGTATCTTGAGGATTGGTTAAGCGACCAACTGATCCATGCACTTCGCTTATTTGGCGCAATGTTTAAAAGTTCCCTTCGAGAACACTTGAATTTAATAAATAGGCGCATCCAGGTAGCTTCACCCAACGCGAAAATCTACTCCCTCATTGGAAACCTGACCGATGAATTAATCGATCAATTTGAAAAAATCAGCCTCCGCTATCGAATGTTTTATGGAAAACTCAACCTGCCGTACGTCAGGAAAGAGGTTTTTCTGGCTTATTCCCTTGTTGACGAATATATCAGCTTGTTGATCGAAGAAGGTGCAACCGAACTATTCAAGATCGTATCTAAACATTATGACGGAACCGATCAAACTCAATATCTTCGCAGGTTGAATGAAATCGTGAAAAAGGAAACTGATCACCGAGTTTTGCATGGATATGGGTCTGTTCTTAGGGTAGGCGATGAGAATGAAACCTACGCCTTTAGAGCTTCAGTTATAAAAAAATATGTGAGTGGTGTTCTTCACCTTTCTACGGATGCGCAGCGCGAAGGTGAAGGGATCGAACAACTCCTACTGGCACTGGCCGCAGGGATCTCGATGGTTTTCGCGACCGTTGTTGCATTTTACTTTCAAAGCGTTTATGGGGCTTTCACATTTCCCGCATTTGTGGCCCTGATTATTGGATATATGTTCAAGGATCGTATCAAACAATTCGGGCAAGCATTGTTCTCCGGCAAGCTGCATGCCAATTTATTCGATCGCAGGATCAATATCAGGACATTGGATGGGAAGTATAAACTTGCAATACTTCGTGAGAAGATTACCTTCATGAATGAAAGCGACATTTCCCAGGAGGTGCGTTCTGCTCGTAGACAAGATCCCTTCGCAAACCTGGACAACGATAGACAAGGCGAAACGGTCATCTGCCATACGAAAGATATTGTCTTGAACGCCGACCTCTTTCAAAGAGCCTTCGTTGGCCTGCCGAGAACAAGTGGATTGAACGATATCATTCGCTACGATATTCATCCATACCTGCGAAAGATGGCCGATCCGGTAGAAGATCAATCATTATTATTCGAAGGAGAACTGAAAGTGGTTCAGTTTCACAAGGTTTACCACATAAACTTTGTATCGCAGTATACATCGATTAGCCATCGGAATGAAAAAATTTATAAGCGAATGCGACTGGTGCTGAATAGACTCGGTATTAAACGGATTGAGTACATTCCTGTATAGAATATGTCCAAGGCCATTTCATATTTGAGTAGATACGCAGGATCTTAAGTGGGAATGAACGAGTGGACACAAATTAAGCGAGATGCAGAATTTGGCAGCCTGGCAATAGTTCACAGGGTCCTGTGCTTTCCGACGTCTGCAAAAGTCTGAGATACTCAAATTTACGAGTGCATGTGAATTAAGTAATCAGCTACCGCCTGGATATTTTGGAAGATGTAGGTCGGTTGATACGGTGAGTTTGCCAGTTCGCCCGCCTGTGTTTCACCGCTCAGAACAAGGATTGTAGGAATGCCGGCAGTGGCTCCGAGTGCAATATCTGTGTAGAGTCTATCTCCGATCATACACATTGCTGAAACAGGGATTCCCATGCGTTCCGCAGCCTGCTCGACAAACAACGAATTCGGTTTCCCCACAACCAGATCCGGCTCGCGGCCCGTAGATGCCTTGACAAACGCGATCATGGCACCAATATCAGGCATGAAGCCGGTTTCGGTTGGGCAGTTGAAATCAGGATGTGTCGCGATGTAAGGTACTCCTGTACGTACCAGGTCGCACAACTTCCACAACTTGGCGTATGTCAATGTTGTATCGAAACCCAGGATCACATACTCTGGCGTCTCACCTGTTAACACAAAATCCAGCTCGCGAAATTCATTTTCGAGCGACTGGGTGCCAACGACAAAAACCCGCGCGCCGGGTTTTTGTCGTTGAACGTGCATGGCGGTCGCTTCGCCGGATGTCATGATTTTGTCGCGCGAAATGGACATTCCCAGACGAGCGAATTTTTCCACATATTGCTGACTGTCCTTGGATGAATTATTTGTCAGGAATAAATATTCGCGACCTTGGCGGTGCAATAGAGCGATGAATTCCATAGCACCCTCAAATAACTGCTCTCCAAGATAGAACGTTCCATCCATATCCAGGAGGAAACAACGAACGGCTGAGAGTGTGCTGTCCTGGTTCATTGATATTTAAACCTTGTGCTTAGCTGCATCTTCAAACATAGGCAGCAGTGCAAAGTAAGTTTGCCGATACCGCTCATAGGACTCCGTATACATGGACGCCGTTGCAGGATCTGGTGCGATTTGCTCACGGATTTTAACGATCTGTTCGCTCACTTCCGTGAGTGTGGCATATGCTCCAATTCCTACCAGTGCCAGAAACGCTGCTCCTAATGCCGTGGTCTCGGTAATTTCCGGCACATGTACCTGTAAACCGGTAACATCCGCCTTAACTTGATTCCATAGTTGACTCTTCGCTCCACCACCCATGACACGCAGTTCGCGTAATTCTATTCCGGCGACCTGCATTTGCGTGATAATGTCACGAAGAGCATAGGCCGAGCCTTCGAGCAAGGCGCGCACGAAATGGCCTCGAGTATGTGCCAGGGTAAAACCTGCATAGGTGCCGCGCGCAGCCTCATTCCAGGTAGGCGCCATGGCCCCCCATCAGGCTGGGGAGAAAAGTCAAACCATTGGCGCCGGGTGCCACACGGGCTGCTTCAGCATCGAGTGAAGCGTACGTTTCCGTGTTTGCAAATTGGTCACGAAACCAGCGATAGTTGCCGCCGGAGACAAACCCTGGATTTTCCAACAACCATAGGTCTGGGTCCGCGTGGCAATGCGTTTCCACCAGGCGGGTGTCATCGAAGGTAAGTTCCTGACTGGCAACGCAAACCGGTTCAGCAGTTCCTGCAATATCACCGACAATGCCAGGCTTTATCACGCCGGCTCCCAGGCAGGCCGCGTGTTCATCCCCGCATCCAACCATGACAAGTGTTTCAACGTCCAGCCCCAGTCTCTGAGCCATGTTTGGGCGCAGCTTTCCCAGGGTGGCGGTAGCCGCACCTACAGGCGCCAGTTTGGTCAAGTCAATATCAAATGCAGTTCCCATGATCTCGGACCACGTTTTTGTATGAACATCAAGCAGTAAAGTCGAGGAGGCATTTGAGTAATCTACACCTAACTCACCCGTAAGAGCGTAACCCATATAGCTGCCCGGCAGGAGAAAGTGTGCGGTGCGCTCATAGATCTGCGGTTGCTGATCTGCCAGCCAACGGATTTTCGGAGCAACATGGGATGGATCAAGATTGAGGCCGGTAAGCCGAAATATTTGCTCATCTCCCAAATATTGACGGACATGTTCACATTGTATACCCGCGCGGCGATCCATCCAGATAATTGCCGGATGTAAAGGCTGCCCATTTAAGCCGATGGGAATTACACCGTCAACCTGGGCAGCAAGGCTAAGAGCACGAACATTCCCGGCGGCAACCCCACTTTCAAAAAGCAACCGTCTAACGGTCAAGGCGAGGGCATGCAACCAATCATCCACAGGTTGTTCCGCCCATAGTGGATGGGGGTAATTAATCGAGTATCCTTCATAAGCCTCACAGACACACTCGCCTGTTGTCGAGAGCAAAATAGCCTTTGTCCCCTGCGAGCCAATATCACAACCAATAACGTAATCCATGGAAAGTTATTGTTCCTCCAGCCAATTGCATACCGCCCATACATTCTCCTCAAAGGAGCCATGCGGCACGAACTGACGATCAAAAAAAGCGGAGCCAATTGTAAAACCCCAGGCACCCGAATCCCAGACTTCAGTAATACGTTCAAATGAAGCAATGCTCCCGGCAGAGATCACTGGTATGTGCGTGGACTGAACTACCTGGCTAAGAAGACTGGAAGCATTACCTGTATAACGATACGTCAACAGGTCCAACCCATGCACGCCATAGGCTTCCAGTTCACAGGCATGCGCAACAATTTTATCAATTTCTCCATCGAGGATGCTTGGATGGCTGTGGACATGACCGGGAAACGGATAATACTGGATAGTTTTATCCGCCAAATACTCGCGAATGGAAGGATAGTAGACAGTTCCCATCAGAATATCGAAACCCAAATCCACTGCTAAACGCGCACCGCGTAATCCCTCCTCTTCTGAAAGGCTCACGACTTCCAGAAGCGTTGTCTTTCCGGCATCTTTCATCGCTGTTACCACTGTTTGCATTTCTTCCGCTGACATTCCTACATCCTTGAATCCCCAGTGTGTAATGGGATGGTCTTTCGTGCGTTGAAACAGTTCCAGGGCATCTGGAACTGTTTTGTCATGATGTGTGAGCATAACGATCAGTTCAGGTCTGAGATGTTGCGATTGCATAGTCGGATTCCCTTATTAAAGATTTTTATTCACCTGTGCCCACAGGGTCTCCCGGTCCCAATGTAGAAACACGAAGAGATCACCAAGTGTGAACCGCTGGCGAATCAGCGGGGCGTTCATGAACGCAAATTGGACTTCAGCTTTTGTGGGTGCAGGCGTTAACTCTTCGAAATGGACTGGTGATGAAACCGCATGCAAAATACGTGATGCCACATCCGGCGGTTTGACCCGCGAACCCAGTTGTGCCCGAATGGCGGGCCAGTCACGCAGCGCTTCCTCAAAGTCAACGCGGTGGGCATGCCATGCCTCGAGCTTGATCTTATAGTCGGACCAGCACTCTGCAGCAACACGTCCGCTGGAATCAAGCGGTCGAAACGAGGCGTCCACTCGCGCCTTCATCTGTGCTTCAGTGGGATAACAATTTTCCAGATTGAGTTCCGCGGGCTCGAATTCATCGAAGAAGATCTGGTACGACGCAGTGGTAAGAAGTGTTGCCAACGCCACCTGAGTTCCATGCTGCGCCAGCGGTCGTCGCTTCTGTTCAGCAACCAGATCGAGGACGTGGGAAATTACATGCTCATACCCTGAAAGGGGAGCAGTCGCATGTGAGAGGGACATTGCCAATCCGGCGAGTGCAATTAGTTTTGCCAGCATACCTGTGCTTTCGAGTGTTCCCTCTCGCAAGCCTGGAGCCTGTTCCAGAAAAATCTCATCCAAAGGGCCCATAAGGCTCTGAGCAAATTCGGTATAGCTCTTGTCGAGCCCCAGACGGTACGCCAGCCACCAATCTGCGTAACTGCCAAACGCGGCCAGCAGGTCTCCTACGCCGGCCGCTGTCATGGAGTGCGGCGCGTCCCGCAAGGTTTCCAAATCGCAGATAAGTACATCCGGATAACGGGAAGGTAAGGTGCGTTTCACCCCATCAACAAAGGTGGGAGCCATATTAGACGTGTAAGCACTGACACTGTTCGCAGTCTGGTACACGACGAAAGGCAGGGATTCAATCCTGTGCTCCTGTTCATACACATGGCAGGCATGTTTAACAATGTCAGTGACAGTCCCGGAACCAACAGATAATACCGTTGAGTTTTTTTGCAGACGTGCCTTCACAGAATTGATCTGTGAGAAATCCGTGTGGACCTGACCGGTGCTGTCCGGTTCCAGCCAAATCACATCAACGTGTCGGCCTGTACTCTTCAAAATCTCGAGAATCAGCTCCTTGAGGTCCCTGCCTTCGCGCCGTATTGGTGTTCGGTCCATCACCAGGGCTAACGGTTGATCGGGTTTCATTCCGGCCCGCAGGAGTAAACTTGGTAGCTGCCAAATGGCTCCTGATTCAAAAACCATCTCCCGAATAGGAAGGTCCTCACCCAGGGGATAACCGGGAATAGCCCGGATCTGGGATTTGAATTGATCGAGGTTACCAGGGTCAAAACGTAGAGACATACAGCACCTTGTTCAACATACCAGGATGGCAGGTCATGACAGCAACCCTGCGGCCTGCAGCGCGCGTTGAATGACCTTGCACTCGCCTTCACTGATAGGTAGGAGCGGCGGCCGGACGGTGGCGTTATTTAAAACCCCCAACATTTTTAAAGCCTGCTTCGTCCGCGCCCGGTAATCCGTGACTGGAGGAGCAAAAATTGCATCTGCCAGGGGTTGAAGACGACAGCCGAGTTCGCGGGCTTCATTAAAATCGTCACGTTGGACTGCTTTCAGCATCCTTACCTGCTCCCGCGTGCCCAATGTGCTAAAACCCAACAATGCACCTTCCGCACCTAAAATGAAACTCTCGCAGATAAAATTGTCGTTACCAGTAAGAAAAGTAATTTTTCTGCTGGCGGTTTCCAACGCTGCTTTGACCTGCAAAAAACGCATGGCATCGAATGACGCTTCTTTAATCGCAGTCACAGAGGGGATGCTAATAAGCCTGTGTAGGATTTCTGTCGTAAACAGCACACCACCGAGTGCCGGTTGCAACTGAAAAAGAATCAATGGCAGGTCAACTGCCTCAGCAATGGCCGCATGATAACGATAAGGCACTTCGGGATTGAGGGGCTGACCTAAAAATGCCGGGATGGGAAAGATAAGGAGAGCATCTGATCCAGCGTTTTGAGCTGCGCGCGCATTTGCCACAGCCTGCGCCGTGGATGGACCGGCGACGCCACCAATGACTCTGCACTTCCCAGCCACAGCATCTGCAACTGTCTCTACTGTTTGTCGTTTCTCCTCCACCGTCAGATGCGGGCCTTCACCCGTATCCACGTTCACGGCGAGGGCCACGGGCCCCTGGTCCGCGAGCCACTGGACGTATCGTCTCAATGCCGGCAAATCCAGCTCTCCCTCACTGTTCATTGGGGTCACAATTGCCGGGATGATTCCGCGTAAGTCAATATCCTGCATCGTTACCTCTCTTCAAGCAATGGTAATAGTTCTTTTTTCAGCGGCCGATTGATAGATCGCCAACACCACAGACAGAACCTGGCGCGCGGCCCGGGCATCAATGGGAACACATTGATTTGATTGCACTGCCCGGACAAAATCCTCAATGGCGCGGGAGTAGACAGGGACAGGTTCCATATGAATAGTGTGCCACTGCTTCCGGGTGAATTCACCCATGGTCCGCTTTAGATAAATTTGTAAGGGGTCAGAGCCGTACGGGTCAGGCAAACGAATTTGACCTTCTGTACCATAAACATGACAGTATTCCTCATTTATTGCGCCAGTGATATGCGCTCCAGCAATCAGGCTTCCTATCGCACCATTGTTGAATTGAAATACTGCGCTCGCCGTATCTTCAACTTCGACATTTGCCATCAGTGTCGCAATCTCGGCAGAAGCGCTGGTCACAATCAGACCGGTAATATAGAACAATGCATCCAATAGGTGACTGGTATTCATCAAGACCACTCCACCCCCCGCCTGCGCCTTCGTGGAGCGCCACGGATTCATCGAGCGACCGCCATAACCAGACTGCCAGTACGTAAGTGGCTTATCGATCAGAGTGTGAATTTGAACGCCAATAATTTTGCCGATTGCACCTGTCTGAATTAATTCACGTGCTACCGCATGTGCTGGTGCATATCGCATTTCGTAAAACACTCCCAACGCCAACTGTTGTTCGGTCGCGAGCCTGATCAGTTGATCAGTCTGTTCCAAAGAGATTGCCAGGGGTTTTTCGGTCAGCGCATGTTTGCCGGCTTGTAAGACCTGTTGTGTCAGAGGCGCCAAAAGATAATGAGGTACGGCAACATAAACAACGTCCACCATTTGGTTGGTCAATAGCTCATCAAAAGTTTTCATGATAGGAACGTGAAACCGTTGACCAATGTCCTTTGCCAGATCCTGATTCACATCGTAGACCGCGGTGAGTTCCGTTAGAGGCGATGCGCTGATCGCCTCACAAACAGGAAGAGAAGCGCTTCCACATCCAACTACGCCAAAACGGAGCGATTTAGATATGGGTTCAGGCATGTATGCTCCCATCCTGCATTATTTCTTCACCGTCCAGCCTTCCGATGAAGTAGGGGTTGAGATGAGGATGCTGTGCCTGCGTTGTAAAAGCGGCAATAAAACCATGTTGCTTCAGCAGGTTTGGCGAATCCTCAGACAAACCACCATATGGATACGCAAACGCCCACGGTCCAGGCTCAATTTGCTGGAGCCACTCTGAGGAGGCCTGGATCTCATCATTCCGCGCGCATGCATCGATCCAATCGAACCACGGATGACTGTGGCTATGTCCACCAAAGTGCATTCCGCCTGCCTGCATTTCGCGGATCTGTTCAAGATTGAGATAAAGATTTCGCGCGGTTTCATTTTCTGGACCAACATGCGTTTCAAACAAATCACTGAGCAACGGATTGACTTCAGCAGATAGCTCACGCTGAAGTACAGCTTTAAGCTGGTTGATTCGGCCATCCATGGAGCTGGAGGGGTATTTGAGTTGATATCGATCCTCAGCCTGTGTAAACTGTTTTCTCTGCTTGGAATTCAATTTATCCCAGATGGCTGCGCGCAATCCATACAGGCCCAACGCAGCCAATAAAAAATGAATCTTGTGAGCGAGAACCAATCCAACCCTGTCAAAGCGATCCAGGACGAAAAATAGACCGGAAAGATTTCTGTCATGCAAAATTTTGAAGACATTGATATAGTGATCGCGGATACCGTCGTCAAACGTCAGCAGACACGCGGAGCTCGGTAAGGGCTTGTTCTCTTGTAAAGCCATTCGCACATGCGGCCACGTGGTAAAAGTATACCGCCGGGACAGCGCATCCAATTGCGCCTTAAACGCCTGGATTGACATTCCTGGTATGCCCGAGCCTGCTTCTGCATCATCGCCTGGATCACGTACGTAGTGATACATGATGACTGTCAAATCGAGGGGATGGTTCATGCATTTATCCGAAAATCCACCAGGGTGCGCTGGTTGCGGTCAGACCATTCCTGTACAACCTGCCGCGGAATCGAACCATTTTGACAAAGAGCCGTTACATCCACCCATTGATGATCCAGGGCCAGGACTTCGATACAGTGGACCTGATCACGCAGCCATTGATCGGTGAGCGAGATCCCAGTATTGGTTGTGATACGTATGCCGCCATTGGATGCACGTCTCAGACGGAACGCGGCTGGACCGGAAAAACTGGCGACCTCGACGACGTGCGTTATCCCCAACCCGCATACCTCATTCAAATCAGTTGTCATCTGCATGTAGCGCACACCAGTTCCCTCCACTTCGAGTCCATTAATTCTGGTTCGTTTTGGTGCCGTTTCGCCAGGGGCCACGAAAGCCGATCTGCCATCAGACAGGGTTACGCGGAAGATCTCGGGCGATTCAACTTCCACTTTAATTTCGGCAAACTCATGTACTGGCTCAAATGGAGCTGGGCGGATGAGCGATGCAGCTGCCAGACAACGAGGTGCCACACTGGCTTGCGCTTCATAAACGATCGGTTGCTCAGAATAGGTGTAAGCAAGATTGATGTTCGATTGATCCAAAAATGGAGCGCTTGAACGCTGAGAGTCGTACCCAATCAGCCGCTGAATGGCGATGGCACGGCCATCCACCTGCGCATACTCCCAACCAGCCGATCGATCAGAGCGGCGAATCAATGAGGCGGGTTTTTCGTAACCGAGCGAACCTGGCGCTTCAAAAGCCATTACAGGAAGTGTGGGACGGATCACGGTCAATCGGATCTGCACCTCCTGCCACATGAGGATCCCAACCCATACAGGCTGCAATTCATTGTGTATCACTTCATCAAATTTGGACCACATGAAGCCAGGCGCGACATCACCTATTCGTGTATGCATTCGATGACCGAATGATTGCTCATCATGTGTCAGGGAAATCATTGCGTCTGGCGCATACGATCCACGGACTGGAATCACGTTAAAGGGAAAGTGTGTGCTATAGGCCAGCTTGCCATACTTGGAAGGATAGTTATGGCGCGGTGCATCATGTTCCTGTCCACTGCGACTGTTGAGTAACAATACTTGACCGGTATCTTTTCGTCCAGAGACGACAAATCCCGGTGCCGGCAGGACCAATTCGAAATCTTCGCGTTCCACCGGGAGAGCGCTTTCGGCTGCCGTCCAAAACGGGTCATCGCGGTCAAATGTCAGTGCGAAAAGACCGTGACAGGACCAATATGGGGAACCAGGTGAGATATACGCTTCGCCCGCGGGTGGAAAATCGCCGTGATAGCCCTGTCTTATAAAATGGTGATCAGGGTCAAAAAAGCCATGGTTGTAAAAATAACCAATGTTTCCGCTGGAAACACGACGAAGTAACCCCGGATCTTCCGGCGCGATCTTGAGGAAATGTCCAACTGCAAACGGGGCGAGAGCGGCAAACCGATATACAATGGAGCGGCCCCAGGCCGGATAAGAACCATTTTCGCCAAAGAAGTGCAATAGCCCATCAATAAATGATCGACCGCGCTCGAAAACCAGCTGACGATGATCAGGACGGCGGTCACCATCGATCCATGCCCACAAAAAATAATGCCATCCAAACATCCAGGCGTTATACAGTTCAAATTCATCGGTTGGACCATCTACATACCAGCCATCGCCGCGATAAAATTCACCGATCTGCAGCAGGCGATTATCCAAATCATCTACTGGAGAAGGAAATCCCAGATGATGACGCACGGCCTGGACCATGGCCGTGAACAGGATCCAATTGTCGGTATAGGTGCCCTTGCCGTCCACCTGCGCAAGCCAGGCTATGACCTGTTCCTGTTCGGCTTTTGTCATTTTGTTGAACACACGCTCGCGGCTCATCCATATCGCAACGGCTATGTCAGCACTTTCCACGATACGCTGATCCAGGTGAGTAATATCGCCCCAATAGGCATCCGAATTGGATGTATCTGTACCGTCCAACAAAGCATCATGGATCAGTACTTCCAGGTTTATCTCGTGACCTTCAAATGTCAGCGTCGCAGGGTTGGCTGGATTTCGCAACCACGCGCCCCAGGCCGATGCGATACGCGCAAATGATTCAATTGCATCCACGGAATCAGGCAGACCGCGTCGATCATCTGGATATAACACCCGGGCAGGTGAACCGGACTGCTCGGCGATACTGGCGTAGCCATACGTCAGACGCGCTAGAACGTATTCCCAATGGGCGCGAGTCCAGCCCGTGTACGGTGAGAGGCCAAAATCGAGGGCTGGAAAGCTATCACTCATTTGAGTTTACCGAAACGCTGGAAATACTTCCCTGGCCAACAGCCCCAGTTCCGTCATGATATGGTCGTGTGGCATTCCTGCGAAATAAAGCCGACAGATTAAGTGATCTACGCCAAAGGTTTCCACGAAACGTTTGATCTGGGAAATGCAGTCGTTTGGATTTCCCACAATGAAGCGATCGCGACTAAGTGATTCGAGCGTGAGCGGGGTTTGATCCTGTGAGCCGATGAGCGGATGTTTCCAGCCACCGCCATATTCATCACAATAATTCACCATGACGTACTTCTCAGCGAGTTCCCATGCACGTTCGCGTGTTTCGGCGATGACCACTTCGCGGGTAAGTGGATTCGGTGCCTGTGCGGGATCCTTTCCGGTATCGATCAGGAATGTACGATATTGTTGCTGCGCATTCAGTAATTTTTCCAAACTGGCAGTGGGTCCGGGCACCCAGGCATCACCCAGGCTGGCGGCCCGTTTCAGTGAAAGTTCGCCCCAGCCACCCAGCCAAATCGGAATGGGATGTGTTGGTCTTGGCTC
>JBDTPH010000289.1:0-3730 GCA_039932795.1 Chloroflexota bacterium | reverse complement strand
GGATGGGATTCAGCAGATAACCTTTGCGCTTTTCCGCGGGTAAGCGGTCCATGACCTGCTTGATCAACGGTCCAATGATCCGTTCCTGCTCATTGAGCGGCATACTCAACTCAGGCGGGAAGAAGGTCAGCAGTAATTCCTTGGAATTATCGTGATAAATAATGGGCGTGGCAAGGCGACCCTGATATCCGCAGTGGGGGCAGCGCGCCATGTTCGATACGCCGCCGAGCAGTCTCTGCTTGGCGGGCGGATCCTGTGTCACGTCGAAGAGTTGTTCTACATTCGCCGCGATCATCTGGCGGCAGCGGGGACATGCAATTTGTGTTTGAGGCATTATAAGATTTCCGATTTCTATAAATTATGTCATTGCGAGCGAACGAAGTGAGCAAAGCAATCCCTAACTGATTGGGAGATTGCTTCATCGAAAAGAACGTTCTCCTGGCATGACATTTATTATCCAACTAATTTTTCCAACCGATCAATATAGCTTTCCATTACAGCGAACGTCTCTTCAACAGCATTGGGCGTCGTCATATCCACGCCGGCTTTTTTGAGGACGTTCAGCGAATAATCGGAGGAGCCGGCTTTCAGGAAGCCCATATAGTCCTGCACTGAATTGGGTTCGCCGCGCAAAACACGACCCGCCAGCGCGTGCGCCCCTGAAATGCCCGTCGCATAGGCATAGACGTAGTAATCCGCGAAGAGATGGCCAAACGTGGACCAGGTCATGCCGACGCGTTTGCGGTCCATGTCAAAGTTGGGACCAAATCCCTCGGCGAACAGATCAGCCATCAGCTCGACCATCGAATCGGCGGTCAGGGATTCGCCGCGCTCGATGCGCTGGTGAGTCTCCAGTTCGAAGCGGGCCAGGGTCGGCATCTGGAAGAAGTAGCGGAAGAAATTCCCGCCGACCGCTTCCTCGATCAACGCGAGCTGGAGGTGCCTGTCCGTCACTGTGTTTAGCAAATGTCCGCGCATCATGGCCTGGTGGAAATTCGAGGCGACTTCTGCAACGAACAGTGAGTAGTCCGTATAGATGAGGGGTTGATTCTTCCATGTCAGATAGGAGTGCATCGAATGACCCAGTTCATGTGCAAGCGTGCTCATACTGGTCACTTCATCGCTGTAGCTCATCATGATGAAAGGATGAGTTCCCTGTGAGCCCCACGAGAACGCCCCTTCGGCTTTTCCCTGATTCGGGTACACATCCACCCAGCGATTTTTCAGCACCCCCCTGCGGATCGTGTCCACGTACTCTTTGCCCATGGGGGCGAGACTGTCACAAATTAATTCCACACCCTTTTCAAAAGGCACTTTTACTTTGTTCCTGGAGATGGGAGCCCACATATCGTAATAGGCAAGCTTCTTGAGTCCCAGCACTTTGCGCCTGATGGCGAAATAGCGATGCCAGACGGGCAGGTTCTTTTTGAACGTGTCGATCAAGTTATGAAAAACATCGCTGGGGATGTTCAAGTCAAACAGGGATGCAGCCAGGGTCGATTCGTGTTTGCGGGCGCGCATATAAAACACGTTGGATTTGATGGAATGTATAAGATTACTCGCCAGAGTGTTCTTGTTCTCCAGATATTTGTCCATGTAGTTTTCATACGCGGCGCGGCGTACCGTTCGGTCAGCGTTATGCAGGATATTGTGGTATGTGCCCTGTGTGAGATCAAGGGTTTTTCCCCTGCCATCCTTCACAGGCTTGAACTTAAAATCCGCATTGGTCAACATGCTTGTGGAGGTCGAGGGTCCCTGCAACGGGTCGCTCACCAGACCCAGCAATTCCTCCACTTCAGCCGAGCGCACATGCGCCTGCTTGCGGAATAGATCGTCGAAGTACTGTTTATAGATGGACAATTTTCCGCCCGAAGGATGGTTCATCCATTCAGTGAGTGTGTCTTTTCCAATTGCCAAAATTTCGGGCGCCAGGAACGACACAGCCGACAACACCTCGCCATACATGCCCTGGCCCTTGCCCCGCATTCCCGCAGCCTGCTGATTGGTTGTGTCCACGGCATAGGAGAAGCCTGCGTACATATATGCAATTTGCACACGCGCAACCAGATCATGTGCCGCCTTGAACGCATCCAGCAAAACGGAGGCACCCTCTGCAAGCCGACCCTGATATTGTTTGACTTTGGGAATATCCGCGATAATTTGCCTGACTTCCTTCTCCCAGGCGCTGGTCGACTTAAAAACGCTTTCGGCATTCCATGTGAACTGCTTATTTATCTTGCTTCGTGGGGGTACTGTGCTGGCCATTTTTATCCTTTTGGATAACCCTTTCAGGAGGAAATTTTCGCTCCGGACTCATGAACAGCTGAATCCGTTTGATTTTTATTTTACCATTCTGACAATAATCCCGCTCTCGTTGGAGAAGAGGGACTGGGTCAACGTGGAAGTGAGAAACAGATCCTGGCACCCGAATCAGGCTTCGGGTCCGCCCAGATGCGGCCAGCATGGGCCTCAATGATCGCGCGGGCGAGATAGAGTCCCAGCCCCGCGCCTTTGGTATGCTTGACAGCTTTCGTCGAGCGATAAAAGCGGTCGAAGATGTGCGGCAGATCCCTCGCTTCGATACCGGGTCCTTCATCGCTGACGCAAATAATGACCTGTTCCGGGCGAAATGAGCCTGTAATCTTTATCTGGCCCTGCAAAGCATACTTTAGCGCATTGGATACAAGATTGCTGACCACCTGTTCAATACGGGTTTCGTCGGCAAGGATGACCGGAAATTTTTCGGGGAACTCGGCCGTTATCGTATGCTTGTTTGATTGCGTGGTAAACCGTTCGGCAACTCGTTTGGAAAGAAGCGGAAGTGAAACATCGTTGCGATTCAGGCTCAATCCACCTGCCTGCAAACGGGACGCATCCAGCAGGTCATCGATCATCTTGCCGAGTCGGTCTGCTTCCTCCTCGATGACCGCGAGCGAATCGCTGATCGTGGGCTTGTCCCATTTCGCGTCATCCCTTCGCAGCGTGGATGCATAGCCCTTGATGAGGGCAACCGGTGTACGCAGTTCGTGACTCACAATGGAGATGAATGTCGCCTTGATCTCATCCGCTGTGCGGAAATGTGTGATATCGCGTATGGATGCAATAATATTTCGCAGCCTGCCATCCTGTGATAGCAGTGGAGCGTATGTCACACCGATGGGCAGTGGGGGAGGCAGCGGCCGTTCGAGATCACCTTCCACGTAGAGGGTCGCGTTGGGCGTGAGCGGCCATCCGTTTGCGATGGCTTCATTCAGTGTGGAGCCTTGTGGATTGCGCGCCCAACAAATGACCTTGTCATGCGAACTATTGACGAGCTCGTCGTGAGTCTTTCCATACATTCGTTCGAAGGCATCATTCACCCGTTCGATGGTGAGATCGGCGTTGAGGATGATGATCCCATCTGCAGCTGAGTCGAGCAGCGCATCGAGACGTTGTTTTTCATAGGAAACCTGTCCATATAGACGCGCGTTGAAGACCGCGATCGCCGCCTGGTCTGCAAAAGATTGCAGCAGGACACGATCGTTGGGCGTGAACAGATCCTGATAGTTCCTAAAGATGAAGATAACGCCGATGACCTGTCCGTGCGCGCCGAGGGGCAGAGCCGTGCCGTTGAGCAGCCCCATGCTGGCGGTGTATGTGAGTTCCTTTAACATGCGGTTGAGTTCGCTTACATCCAGCTCGCGCACGTTTTCCTCAGCCAGCAATGGGGTCAGGTAACTTAGAAAAGCAG
>JBDTPH010000288.1:0-8393 GCA_039932795.1 Chloroflexota bacterium | reverse complement strand
ATATAATTTCCGTAGGAGATCACACCATGACCGTTGAACATCCCAGACCCAGGACGTTGACGATCACAGCATGGATATTCCTGCTGCTGGCTTCGGGCCTTCCAAGGATCATTGCCCAGGAAATCTTTGATTATGAGGTCTCGTTTGATCTGTCATCAGCTTTCGCTGCAATAATCATTATCATCGGTTTGACATTGACATTTGTGTGGAGCGATGTGCGTAGCTTACGACAATTCTTTATTTTGTTCCTTGTGCTTGTGGCTGCCGAGTGGTTCATTTATACAAAGGCTGATCAACTGCCCATCTATCGATCATGGCTGAGCAATCCTTCGTTCAACGTCTTCATGCTGGCGGAACAATCGCTGCGTTTGATGGTAACCCTTGCGATCATCGTCGCCCTGTTCATCTTGAAAAAGACGCGGGATGCTTTCTTCCTGGTCAGAGGCGACACGAGCGCCATGGCTGAACCTGTCAGATGGATGGGCATCAAGGATGGGGAACGGTGGAATAAACTTGGACGAAACTTTGCGATTATCATCAGTTCCGGGACTCTGGCATTCCTGGTACTTGCAGGGCGTCCGCCATTGGATATTGTCGTGCGAGCGTTGCCATTTTACCTGCCGTTTTAATTGCCGCGGCATTGAACGCATTCAATGAAGAGATGACGTACAAGGCATCGTTTTTATCTGTGCTCGAGAATGTGGTGGGGAAGCATCAGGCACTTTTGCTGATGGCTGCCTATTTTGGCGTCGGTCACTTTTATGGAGTTCCGTATGGCGTGATCGGCGTACTGATGGCAGGATTCCTGGGCTGGTTCCTGGGCAAGTCCATGCTCGAAACAAGAGGATTGTGGTGGGCATGGTTCATTCACTTTCTGCAGGATGTGTTGATCTTCGCCTTCCTGGCGATCGGTTCGATTGTGCCAGGCGGCGGATGATATAAACCATAGGAGGCTCTCATGCGTTGGGAAGAATTGACTGGTGATCTTTTTACGGATGCGGTTCAAAAAGCGGAAGGCGTGTGCCTGTTTCCGTTATCATGCATTGAGCGGCACGGACATCATCTTCCGCTGGCAACGGATATGTACATTGGCCGCGAAGTGTGCAATCGTGCGGCGGCGCTGGAGCCTGCGGTCGTATTTCCTGATTTCATATTTACACAGATCCTGGAAGCGCGGCATTATCCCGGATGCATCGGAATGGAACCGGACCTCACAATTCGACTGCTTGAAAGCACCTTCCGTGAGATCGCGCGCAACGGACTTAAAAAGATCGTCCTGGTCAATGCCCACGGGGGCAACGATAACCTTATTCACTATCTCACACAGATACAGCTCGCCAGTCCGCGCGATTATGTCGTTTATGTCGCGGAACAGAATTACAGCCCAGAGGATCAGGAAGCGATCCGTGCCCAGTGGGAAACAACTGTGGACGGGCATGCGGGCGAAAAAGAGACGAGTGCCATCCTGGCAATTCGGCCGGATCTGGTCCAAAGTGATGCCATGCCAGCGGACGGCGAAGGCATGCCGCGCGGCAGGCTCCAGCATTTGCGGGATCTAAATATCGACGTTGGAGTCTGGTGGTATGCTGACCACCCCAGCCATTACTGCGGAGATGGCATCCCAGCCACAACAAAAAAAGGGAATTTCTGGCTGGATGCGCGCGCCCGTGGACTGGCAAAATCCGTTCGAGCCATTAAAGATGACACCGAAACAAAACGTCTGCAGGATGAGTTTTTTGGAAGGGTCAATTCAAATTAAACAAAAGGAGCCTGACTTACAGCCAGGCTCCTTTTTTCTTCTGCCTTAACTTCAACTACTTCACCAGATTTCTCAAGACCGTATGGAGAATGCCTCCATTACGATAGTAATTCACTTCCACATCCGTATTAAGCTGCGCAATGACCTGGAACTCAAGGATCGTGCTGTCAATGCGCTTTGCCTTGACTGTGATCACAGATTTCGGAGCCATCGTTCCGCTCAACCCCTCGATATCGAATTTTTCATCGCCCTTGAGACCCAGCGATTCAACGTTCTGCCCATCCATGAACTTTAACGGCAGGATTCCCATGCCGACCAGATTCGAGCGATGGATGCGTTCGAACGATTCCGCGATGACGGCTTTCACTCCCTGCAGCAGAGGACCCTTCGCAGCCCAGTCGCGGCTGGAGCCGGTTCCATATTCCTTGCCTGCGATGACAATGACAGGAACGCCCTCACTTTGATACTGGATGGCCGCTTCGAAGATGCTCATCTCAGTGCCTTCAGGGAAGTGCTTCGTCAGGTTGCCTTCCTTGGGTGAGACCAGCAAATTCTTCAGGCGGATATTTGCAAACGTGCCGCGTGACATCACAAGGTCATTGCCGCGGCGCGAACCATACGAGTTGAAATCCTTGGGCTGGATGCCCAAACTCTGCAGGTATTTTCCTGCGGGGCTGTCCGCTGCGATATTGCCAGCAGGGGAGATGTGGTCTGTCGTAATGGAATCCCCAAACAGTCCGAGAACACGTGCGGCTTTGATGTCACTCACACCCAGGGTATCCAGAGTCAAAGACTGGAAGTAAGGTGGGTGATGAATGTAGGATGAAGAATCGCTCCATTCGTAAATATCGCCGCCCGAAACCTTGATTTCCTTCCACGCATCTGAGCCTTCGAAGACACTCGCATAGCGGTCTGTGAACATATCCACGCGTAAACTTGAAGCAATGGTCTCAGAGATTTCCAGTTGCGTAGGCCAGATATCCCTGAGATACACGGGGCCATCAGCGCCTTCGCCGAGCGGCTCCTTATCGAGATTAATATCTACAGTGCCTGCAAGGGCGTATGCTACAACGAGCGGAGGCGAGGCAAGGAAGTTCGCCTTCACCAGCGGATGGACGCGGCCCTCAAAGTTTCGGTTGCCCGAAAGGACTGCTGCCGCGACAAGATCGCTGCCAGTGACAGCCTTCGCAACCTCACCCGGAAGTGGACCTGAGTTGCCGATGCAGGTGGTGCATCCGTAGCCGACGACATTGAATCCGAGTTCTGCGAGCGGTTCGATCAGATTGGCGTGTTTCAGATATTCAGTCACAACGCGTGATCCAGGCGCAAGGCTCGTTTTCACATAAGGCTTGACGTTCAACCCTTTCTCGAGCGCCTTCTTCGCCAGCAAACCTGCTCCCACCATCACAGATGGATTCGAGGTGTTCGTGCACGATGTGATGGCAGCGATCACCACCGCGCCATGCTTCATCTGCATGGAGCCACCATTCGTGCCAAAAGTCGCTTCCCTTTTCAATGCGTCAGGTTTGAGTTCAAATCCGCGGTCCTTGACAGGCGCAGAGAGCGCCTTATTGAACGTCTCTTTCAACTCAGACATCGGAACGCGGTCCTGTGGGCGTTTGGGACCGGCAAGCGAAGGGACAACAGATGCCAGGTCCAGTTCGAGTCTATCGGTAAACTCAGGGTCAGGTGTATTGACTTCACGGAAGAGTCCCTGGGCACGCATGTAGGCTTCAGTGCGTTCGATCACTTCGCGCGGACGACCCGTCAGTTGCATATAGCGGATGGTTTCCGCATCCACAGGGAAGAAGCCTACTGTTGCACCGTATTCAGGAGCCATGTTCGCAATGGTGGCACGGTCCGTCAGCGACATATGGTTCAGGCCATCGCCATAGAACTCCACAAACTTATCCACAACGCCTTTTGAGCGCAGCATTTGCGTAACCGTCAGAACAAGGTCGGTGGCAGTGACTCCATCACGGAGTTTGCCATATAGGTTGAACCCTATCACATCGGGCAGGAGCATGTCCATGGGCTGACCGAGCATGACAGCTTCTGCTTCAATTCCGCCAACCCCCCAGCCTACTACTCCAAGGCCGTTGATCATGGTGGTGTGTGAGTCGGTTCCAACCAGGGTATCCGGGAAGGCAAGGGTTTCATCGCCAGCCGGTTTTGCCACGACGACATTAGCCAGATATTCAAGATTGACCTGATGGACGATACCCGTCATCGGTGGAACCACACGGAAATTAGTGAATGCCCTCTGTCCCCATTTGAGGAACTCATAGCGTTCGCGGTTGCGCTGAAATTCAATTTCTGTATTGCGTGTGAGCGCGTCGGTGGTTGCAAAAAAGTCCACCTGGATGGAATGGTCAATCACCAGGTCCACGGGAACCAGCGGATTGATCTTCTTTGGGTCGCCGCCCAGACGTGCAACTGCAGAGCGCATGGCAGCCAGGTCCACCACTGCCGGGACTCCCGTGAAATCCTGCATGACGACGCGCGCCGGCAAAAATGGAATGCCCGGGCGCTGGCCCTGGGGAGTCCATGCAGCGATATTCTTTACATCGTCCTGTGTGATCTCATTATCATTACATTGACGGAGGGCGGCCTCAAGCACGATTCGTATGGAAAACGGGAGCCTGCTGAGGCTGGTCAACCCCGCTTTTTCCAAAGCGTCGAGGCGATAAATAATGTAATCCTTATCCCCAACTTGTAGTACATCACGTGCATTGAAAAAATCGTTCATACTGTCTCCTTTGGTGTGTGAAATTTCGTGGCGGCGATTTTGGATCGTGCCACAACCCCCCACACCACAGTTTTGCGACACTTGCACCTGCGCCAAGTGCAGGTCAGAACACAAAGGAGCGCCTTTGATATCCTTGATACTTTGTGGTGAATTTACAGTTTCAGATCCTGCCTTAACTGTTTCACTAACTTCGCTTTTTCGTCCTGCGCAAGAAATCCTGCTTCTGCCGCAGCAACAATGCGTTGTCTGAGTATGGTTTGCGACATGTGAAGGTCTTCGCATGCAGTGTAATATTCATGACTTAAAGTGATCCGCGAAATGCTTGGGTCATCGGTATTGATGGTCACATTGACGCCTGAATCGAGCATGGTCATCAATGGATGTGTGTCCAGTGAATTGACGACACCCGACTGGTAATTGCTCGTCACGCAAACTTCAAAGGCGGTACCGCGTTCACGTACCAGCGCGACAACGTCCTTATCTTCAAGCACACGCACACCATGACCAATCCGTTCTGCGCCGATCTCTTCGATGGCTTCCCTCACATTCGAGGCTGGACCCCACTCCCCGGCGTGAATGGTAACGTGCAGGCCTGATTCTCTGGCTTCCTTGAAAATACCATAAAAAGGCTCGGTTTTGAATTCAGCTTCATTGCCAGCCAGGTCGAGCCCAACCAGCCCATTCTTGATATGTTCTGCTGCCAGCCATGCCACCTGCTCGGCAAGCTCAGTGCTTTCATGACGGTTCACGGAAGCAATTAGACGCACGATCACACCATGTTTTTTTGCGGCTTCCTGTGCGCTGGTCATGACCCAGTCGAGCACATCGTGGATGGGGAAGCGCTCCGCCCGGCTCAAGGCAACAGGCGTAAAACGCAGTTCCATGTACTTCACATTGTCCTTTGCAGCGTCTTCAATGGCCTCACGCGTAATGCGGTGGATCACATCGGGTGAACGGTAGAAAAGACGTAGTGTATTAAATTTGGCAAGAAAGTTCTGAAAGGTGAATTTGTCTTCTTCCTGCACCTGCACCAGGTTACTTAGGCGCAGTACATCCTCGGGGATGGTAATATCGTGCTGACGCGCAACCTCGAGCATTGTATCCAGGCGAAGCGAGCCTTCGAGATGGCGATGTAATTCCACCTTCGGAAGCGCGCGATATGTATTCAGTGAAGCGGTGACCCGTTCTGTTGTCATACTTCTACTAATTTAGTGGCGTCGCCTTTTCTTTTTCTTGCCATCACTTTGTAAGGTTTGGGTTGTTGCAGCAGGTGCATCTGCTGTTTCAACGGGTGTGATTTCAATGGGTCTGGGACGATAAGCGAACACCCTGATGATCACCAACCCTCGGATGTCTTCCACCAATTGGGAAAACATTTCAGATGCCCGACCTTTGTATTGTACCAGCGGGTCACGCTGTGCGTAAGCCTCCAAACCGATTGAAACCCGTAAAGCTTCAATGCGCGTGAGGTACTCAACCCATAGTTCGGATGTTGCTCCCAACAGCAGTTGACGATGGACTTCATTCAGCACGTATTTGCCGATGGCTTCGATCAGCGCCTCCCGGTCAGACTCACCGAGACCTGCCACCGTCTCATTCAGCCTTTCCTCACCGAACGCCTGCTTTGCTGCATCGCCGAAATCCGCGAGCCGCTGCGCATTGGATGATAAACGGGCATATTCGCGTTCACCCCAGGCCATCTGCAAAGCTTCCTGCGCTTCCTCGAGATGGTTGAGTACATCTTCAATCACCTGCTCTGCATCGATCCCGTCCAAAAGTTTTGCGATCAGGAAGATGTAGCTAAAGCGGTTGAATACCTGTTTCACCTGTCGATGTGTTTTCTGATCAAAGAGGGTCCGTGCACCCTGCGAGAGGGTGAGCAGTAACTGGAGTTTTGTTGTGTCATTCAATCCCTGTCCTGAGCCTGTCGAAGGGTCACGCGGCATCAGGTTATCGATGTCGCGCGCGATCTGTCCATTTTTGCCGACCAGGCGCTCACGTCGGTTGTTCAAAGCGTTCTCTGCCGCTTCCAGGATTTTGTCCGCTGCGTCGTCCCAACTGGAGACTTCGAAGTTCTCGCCTATCGCTTCACCGAAGCGGTTCTGTACTGCCAGGATGACACGTGAGGCGTATACCCCGGTCAGGTTCGCTGAGATGAGATTTCGAATGTCCTCTTTTACCGTTTCAGAGTCTTCGCCCATTGCACGGAGTTGCTCGCCGTTGAGCTTCAATTGCACCCCGACCAGCGCGCTGATCTCTTCCAGCATCTTTTGGGGTCGTGGACGTTCTGCGTCCTCCATATCCCGTAAGCCTTCGAAGTAGGCATCCAGCGTATCCTGGCGTGCTTCCATTTGTTGCTCAAGGCTTTTCTCAGTCGTATCGATCAAGCCTTCGATGGCACGCATGTGATGTTCATTTTCCAGTTCAACGGCGCGCGAGATCACATCGCGCACAGCTTGACGCAACTCGCCCGGGTTGGATACCTCTTTTAGAAGCAGACCCAGACCGAAGCTTGGGAAGAGACGTTCGCCTGCCATAAACGGCGGTTGGACCTGTTCGAGCCACGCGATCAATTTCCACGGCCCCTCTTCATCGTCAAGGCCCGTTTCCACGCGCTGCTTGATTTCCAGATCGAGCATTTCAGCGATGTCGTCGCTCAGGTCTTCCTTCACGAAGATGCGGTCACGCTGACCGTATATCTGCGTGCGCTGGTTGTTGAGCACGTCATCGTATTCAAGCAAATGCTTGCGCACATCAAAGTTTGCGCCCTCGATACGATGCTGCGATTGTTCGATGACATTGCCTACAAGCCGCACTTCAAGCGGAAGAGAATCGTCCACACGTAAACGCTCCATGAGGCTGCTGACCTGCGAGCCGCCCTGCAGGCGCATCAGGTCATCCTGAAGCGAAAGGTAAAAACGCGAGGAACCGGGGTCCCCCTGACGTGCAGCACGACCGCGCAACTGGTTATCAATACGGCGTGCTTCGTGACGCTCAGAGCCAACAACGTGCAGACCGCCAAGTTCCTTGACGCGTTCCATATCTTCAAAATATTGCAGGAAGAGTTTTACTTCCGCGTCGTAGATTCCATACATGGATGGATCAACGTTCTTCAATGCGGCGCGGCGCTCCTCCTGTGTCATATCGTAGGGGTTATCATGACCAGCCTTGCTGAGCACGCGGTTGACAGCCGCGATCACTTCTTCAGCAAGCTCGCCGCCCAGTTTGATATCCACACCACGTCCAGCCATATTGGTGGCAATAGTTACCGAACCGAATGCGCCTGCATTGGCAATGATCTGTGATTCCTCAGTATGCTTGCGTGCATTGAGCACCTGATGTGTAACGCCGCCCTGCAACACCTTCTTGAGGCGATCTGCATCCGGATCACGTAACCTCAGGATATCTAAAACAATAGGCAGGTTGGACGGGTCTTCCGGGTTGATATTGGTGATACCAAACGGTTGAATAAACTTGCGCAATGAATCAGGGGTGATCTTTTCAAGCGGCTCGTTGAATTGTTGTAACTCAGAAATGAGACGACCATCCTCTTCGCGTTTGTTTGCTTCCATCCATGCGCGGCGGACGAGGGTAACCTGCAGTAAGCGGCGAACAGATTCTGCCTTGAGTCGATTCGACAGTTGTTCCGATGATTCAACAGAGGTCGTGCCTACCAGTAACGGACGTCCACGGACATGCTCGCGCACGATCTCTGTTGCAATGGAGCGCACCTTTGCCTCGACCGTTTTATAAATGACATCCGGATAATCCTTGCGCCGGTAAAAAAGCGGCCCCTTGCCTGGGTCATCCCGCTTCGCAAAGTAAAGATAGGAATACCCGTCTTCATCCTTGGCCTTGACTTCCAACAACAGCGCATCCTTGCCG
>JBDTPH010000287.1:0-12631 GCA_039932795.1 Chloroflexota bacterium | reverse complement strand
GTAAGCGATGCACTGGCGGCTGAATGTAAGCGATGCGCTGTCGGTTCGCAGCTAATCTATACACACTAATCTTATAACAAATACTCCCCGGCCGCATCCATCAGCCGGGGAGTATTTGTCTCCACCACTTGGGGGAGAGATTAAAAACGTATTTGCTGGACTGATACGGAGGAATACACCTGTCGCATATCTACAATCGTGAGAAGACTAAGACAGGGCTTCGAAGCCAGAGACAACATCGAACAGTTGTGCTGGTTGATTGGTTCATCCGACCGGATTTGTGCGGTAAACCGGACGTGTATTCTTAACTCAGGGAGCAGCATGCTGGGCGAATTCCTGGATGAGGACGGCTGTCCCATTTTGCCATAAGTAAAACCATCGTTGGATAGACTCCGCTCAAGTTTTCAGCCTGACAACACAACGTCCCTCGCCAAGCGTGTTCCATGGATTGTCGTTATACCTGATCGCGGGTTCGATGAAAGATAATCAATAATGGAACCCGTGGAGCGTAACTATTTTTTATCTTCAAATATCGGGATTAATTGGCAAAAGACAACAAAAAAACCGCCCTTTTGGGGCGATTATTTTGTTTCGCATTGGCGGTCCCGACGGGATTCGAACCCGCGATCTCGGCCTTGACAGGGCCGCATGTTAGGCCGCTACACCACGGGACCATTCTTTCCTAACAAGCGGGCAGGAGTTTACCATGCACATTAATAAGTGTCAATACGCCCAGTCCGGATAAAGCGTCGGATCAGTTGGCGTTAAGCCGGATGGATCGTGAACGTAAACATAATCACCCTCATGCGCCCAATTAAATAACCAATGTGAATCACCTACTGATAAGTTTACACATCCATGCGATTGAGGATAACCAAAACGGGTGCGCCAATATGCCCCATGTAAGGCGCGTGCCTTGTCAAAGTACATAGTCCAGGGAACATTATTTAGATAATAAAAGTCAGTCGGGTCGCCGTTGCGCATTGTCTCTGTTTCTTTTTTTGAATAGATCTGAAATAGACCGGGCCGAGTCCAGAACGGATCCAGTCCACTTGCGATGACGGTTGCAAACACCAACTCGTAATTCTCGTAAACAGCCAGGGTTTGTTCGGCCAGATCAACGTCGATCCAGCGACCTGTCGTCACGCCATCAGGCGGCGTGGTAGCAGGTGTTACTGTTGCCATGATGCGCGCTTCCACCCATTCACCTGGACCAATCATATTCCAATCCACACCGTCTGCAGTTTGAGTATCGTACACTTGAACGATGTCAACATACGGGTAAAGAATCCTATCGGTCAGAGGAGAGTTGTAGCCGGGCGCGCGGTATACTGGAATACTATCTGTATAAAACGGGAGCGGCCATGCAAAAGCTTTATGTGGCGTTGACTTGAACTGCAGCCCTTGAAACACGGAATATTCGCCGATGCGCGAACCTTTTCCGGGGATCCAGCCACCCGATTCAAGCATATAGTAAATCCCGTGTCCTGTGTCCACGCGATCAATGTAGGAAACGTAAACAAATCCGGGCAGGAAGGATTGTCCAATGCTGTCGCCGCCGGGGCCACTGAGGATCGGAACCTCATCCTCCTCAAGCTTGAAATAAAGATATGGAAGTTTCGTAAGCGCCGGGTCTGGTTTGAAAGCAGGTAAACGACGCGCAGGAAAAGTTAATCCCAGCTTTGCCATTTCTGTGAGATAGTTTGAGGGCCCGGCAGGCAGGCAGTCACCTGGCGACTCGAAATATACATCGGGCATGCAGATAACTGCTCCGCTTTCCAATTCATCGTCGGGGGAAGAGCCTTGTGCACCGGCGAAAGAATTGGGTATAAGACTGAACAGGAGGGAGCTTGTAATCAGATAGAGGAAAATATTTTTCATGGTCTGGGTTTTCCAGGCTTGCATTATAG
Organism: Chloroflexota bacterium; assembly: GCA_039932795.1. Classification (GTDB taxonomy): domain Bacteria; phylum Chloroflexota; class Anaerolineae; order Anaerolineales; family Villigracilaceae; genus Defluviilinea. The sequence goes on along the minus strand of JBDTPH010000287.1, from coordinate 10,721 downwards.
CATGTGGGATTTGCATTTCTGTCAGTCAAGTGTCCGCCATTGGGCAGGCTGGCTTGACACATTCTGTCCACTATGCTAAATTATCCGCACTTCAATGATTAGCCCCGGTCGCTCTTTTGACCGGCATTAACTCCATGCAGGAGGGTTGTCTTGTCAAAATCACGAACGCAGCAAATGGTAGACCGTCTTCGCGAACTCCAAGCCTCATCACCTGATATTGAGGCTTCAGCGGTAGTGAGTGTTGACGGTTTAAGTATTGCATCCGCTTTGCCTCAGGGTGTTGAGGAGGATCGTGTTTCAGCGATGTCTGCCGCAATGCTTTCACTGGGTGAACGAATCGCATCGGAGTTGGGACGTGGTTCACTTGAGCAGGTCTACATTAAAGGGGAAAAGGGATACGTTATCCTTATGTCGGTAGGGGAAGAGGCCGTTCTCACCGCGCTGGCGCGCGAGCAGGCAAAACTGGGCCTGATCTTTTTAGACATGCGACGCGCCGCCGAAGATCTGGCGAAACTGATCTAGCGGAGTCATCTATGAGCCCTGTCCAAAAGGCCGGTTTGTATTATCCCAATAAATTTGGTCTCATCATTATCAAATCGCTCGAAGAAGTGATGGGTAAAAATGGATTGAATGCCATCCTCAATCTGGGTGGTCTAAATAACTATATTGAAAATTATCCCCCGGACAATCTTGATAAAGGCTTTGATTTTGCAGAACTTTCCGGGATTGGTGTTGCACTGGAGGAAATGTACGGTCCTCGCGGCGGTCGCGGTCTGGCCCTTCGGGCCGGGCGCGCCACCTTCTCGGATGCGTTGAAGAACTTCGGCGCATTGGCCGGTGCTGCTGATCTTGCATTTGTTGTGCTTCCACTTCAATCCAAGCTCCGCATTGGTCTGCCTGCGTTTGCCAAGATTTTTTCCCAACTGAGTGACCAGCATAGTACGGTGGAGGAACGGGACTCGGAATTTATTTGGACCATTCACAAGTGTCCTGTCTGCTGGGGACGCACAAACGTAGATAAGCCTGTCTGTTACATTGCCACCGGGATTTTACAGGAATCCCTGAAATGGGTTTCTGGCGGTAATGAGTTCAGAGTTAACGAATCAAAATGCGTTGCGGTTGGCGATTCGGTTTGTGAGTTCGTCATCCAAAAAGAACCCATTTCCTGATAGGTGGGGTAGACGTGGCAGACGCTAAATCAAAGATCCTGATCGTAGAAGATGACCTGGACGTGGCTGAAATGCTGAACGCGTATTTTCGCGTGCAAGGCTACGAAGTCTTTACCGTGAACTGGGGTGAAGATGGTGTCCGGGCAGCACAGACTGTCCTGCCTGATCTGGTCATCCTGGATATTCGACTGCCCGATATTGATGGATATGAAGTTGCACGGCGGATACGCACGGATCGCCGCACGAATGAAATCCCCATTATCTTTCTAACTGAAAAACGCGAGCGCGTGGACCGGCTTCAGGGGTTTGAAGTGGGTGCTGACGATTACATCACCAAACCGTTCGACGTGCAGGAGCTGCGGCTGCGCGTTCGAAATGCATTGAAGCGTGTCAGCCAGGGATCGTTGACCAATCCTGTTAGTGGTTTGCCTGAAGGGCCCCTGGTGGAGGAACGTCTCTCCGAGGTGATCCATAAGAGCGGCTGGGCCCTTCTGCACATATCCATTAGCTATTTGGAATCGTTCCGTGAAGCGTATGGCTTCGTTGCCTCAGATGATGTCCTGCGAGCCATCAGCCTCATGGTTCACAATACAATGAAAGAGACGGGCTCTGCAGAAGATTTCATCGGACACATCAGTCCGACTGATTTTGTCATTGTGGTCTCTCCAGCCACTATGATGCCTTTTCAGGAACGCATCAAATCAAGGCTTGAACAATCACTCGATTATTTCTATCCCATCAAGGATCGCGAGAATGCATCGAAGCAGCCTGATCGTCTTGCCATTCTAATCAATGAAGTTCCGTCTGTCTATGGTCGCTACACAAGCGTGGAGCAACTGAAGAAGGATCTCCTAGGCAAACATTAATGCGCATCACCATAGTTTTACCCACATATAACGAAGCGGAGAACCTGCCGAAACTGGTCTCCGCTTTATTTTCGCTTCCACTGGACCTCGGTGTCCTGGTTGTCGACGACAATAGTCCGGATGGCACCGGCCCGATTGCAGATGTACTTGCAAAGCAATACGCTGGCAGGATGAATGTATTGCACCGCACTGGCAAGTTGGGACTGCGTTCAGCCTACATTGAAGGGTTCGCGAAAGCGTTCGACCTGGGAGCAAATGCTGTGGTCCAAATGGACGCGGACTTTTCACATGACCCCACCGTTTTGACGGAAATGGCGCGCCGCCTCGCTTCTCACGACGTAGTGATCGGTTCCCGTTATGTCAAAGGCGGTTCACTCGACGAACGCTGGCCTGCATGGAGGAAAGCCCTTTCCGCTTTCGGCAATTTCTATGCGCGGACGATCCTCGGTTCCCCGCTGCATGATATGACGACCGGTTTTCGCATGTGGCGTCGCGAAGTGTTGCAGAATATGCCACTGGACCGTATCCGCTCCAATGGGTATATATTCCTGGTTGAGATGGCGTTTGTTGCCTATTCGATGGGGTACAGGATCTCTGAAGTTCCCATTCACTTTGCGGACCGCCGCTGGGGAAAATCAAAGATGTCGTTGAAGATCCAGCTCGAAGCTGCCATGCGTATCTGGGATGTCTGGTACCATTACCGCGACTTGCGCAGGAAAAATCATCAGCCTGAGATAAAGGTCGAGAAATAAGCAACAGCCGCCTTAAGGGTGGCTGTCTTTTTTAATTTCGCAAAGACGCTGCCATTCATCGATGTTCAACGTTTCGGCGCGGCGCATAGGGTCAATGTTTGCACTGTTGAGCAGATCCGCCGCGTTGACGGGCGAAATGTGCAGCCCTGATGATAACGCATTGCGCAGGGTCTTCCGTTTTTGGCTGAATCCAGCTTTGGCCAGTTTAAAAAAGGTTGCAAGCAGTTCGTTGGGGATCAGCGGCGTGGGGTAAATATCGATACACAATACTGAGGAGTCTACACTTGGCGGAGGGAAGAACGCTTCGGCAGGGATCTCTGCAGCGATGTGCGGTTTGCCATATACCTGCACACTCAATGCCAGCAGACTCAGATCGCCAGGTTTTTCGCAGATGCGCTTAGCCACCTCCTTTTGAATGGTCAGCACAATTCGGCGCGGTTTTGATTCACTTTCCAGCAGGTGGCGTATCAATGCTGAGGTTATGTAATACGGGATATTTGCTACAACAACATAATCCTGTTCGCGGACCAGGTCGTTCGGTGAAAGGTCCAATATATCGCCGTGAATAAAGCGGACATTGGAATAGGACGCAAGAACCGATCTCAATGGCCGGAGCAGGTGCTGGTCCAGTTCGACCGCAACCACCTCTTTTGCCGCGGCTGCCAGATAGCGTGTCAAACTTCCGAGGCCGGGGCCAACCTCCAACACGGTATCCGTGGGTTGAATCTCCGCCGTCGAGACGATCGCCTCAAGCGCCATCGGATCCTCCAAAAAGTTTTGCCCCAAACCTTTGTGCGGACGGAGGCCATATTTCTTCAGCAGGTGTGCTGCGTTGAGTGGTGGGATTTCATTCATGAGCAGAACGGTATTCCTTCTTCCTCTGTATTTTCAGGCGTGCCGCTCACGGGGGGCCAGGTGCCTTCGTTGAACTGGGCGATGTACTGACGAAGTATCTCGAAGTCCACGTCCCAAATGAAAACTCTTCCCTTGAAGACCGGGTCGTATATGCGTGTTCCCTTGAAAAGCTCCTGAGGAAAACTGGCGAAGACAATATTGCCCGATTGTATCTGCGGGCCGAGACAGGCGAGCTGACCTAATTGCGCCGGGCTGAGATCGGTTTGAATGGCACCCTGGAACGACTGGATCAATTCGGGGATATCCGTAACGACCTGCGGGCTGGTCAGTTTGTCCCGCAGGGCACACAGGACGCGGTTTTGATTGTCTGCGCGGGCAAATGTACCCGAGATGCGGATGCGTGCCAGTGTGAGTGCCTGTGTTCCGTTAAGATGATGAGTGCCTGAATTGAACAAAAGGCGTTTATTTGTGTCGTCCGCGGTCCTGCCATCCACGGATTCAGGCAGATACACGTCAATGCCGTCCACTGCATTAACGATCTTTTCGAATGTCCTCATATTGACAGCCGCGTAATGATCGATGTCAGTCCCAAAGTTCAGCGTCAGAGTGCGGGCAAGCAGGCCGGGTCCCTGGGCCGGGTCGTCTGTGTATCCGAAGCCGCGGTTGCCGTAGAGATATGCCTGATTTAATCTTTCGTGATCCTGTCCATTGATGTTATCGGCAATGTCTGGGATCTCAACCCACAGATCACGTGGAAATTCGAGAACAGTTACTTTCGGATTAATAAAGTCCACGCGCACCAGTCGGATTACATCGGCAAGCCCGTAGTTGTAGTGATCCCCGCGGGCGTCCGTGCCGACTGCAAGAATGTTCATCACTGGCGGCCCGCCACAAATGCCGATGACCGGATTACTTGTTGGGGACGGAGAGGTTGGCGAAACGGAGACCATTTCAGGCGTGGAAGTCATCGTCCCTGAAGGGGAGAGCGTGCCGGTCAAACTGGGATTCGGAGTCCATGTGGCTGGCAACTGCAACGGCATCGCGGTCGAGAGCTGTAAAGAGGGGCCAAGGGGTCTCTGCCATGCACCACGATACAGCCAGATTACGAGCACAAGCAGGGCGCATGCAATGACTGAAAGAAGAGAGAATATTATTCTTTGAGCGAGGGTCATAAATTACTCGAGGACGTGGATCACGTTTGGCGGCACGGGCGTCAGAAAATAGACCGTGACCCATGAACTCCATTGTTGCCAGTCGCTATCGCTGTAGCCGAGATCGATCCATGGTTTGCCCGTGCAGCCTCCACAAACATCTTCCACCGTGGCGTAGCCATACCCTGGAATGAAAAGCGGCTGGCCACCCATTGCCAGATACCAGCTGTAGCGCATCCCTACCATGCCTTTTTTCAAACTCTTGCCGCTGGATGTGCCCGTATAACAACGGTCGCTACCCGAACGACATGGCGAATACGAGGTGGCATACATTTGTAGCGCGCGCCAGTACTCGATCTCCACGCCATCCACCATGGCCGTTTTGATCTCAACCTTCGTGCCATAACCCAGAATGCGCATCTTTGGCGGTCGCACCACCATCTCGTTTTCGGTCACACGCGAGATCTCGTTCCCATCCTCATATCGAATGCGGATACGCTGGACAGTGAGCCCGGTTTCGCCGGGCTGGATGATCTGTGTTTGATCGAGCGGGACTTCGGCGGATGCCTGCAAATCACTTTCAAAGGGAATGGGTTTTTGCGCGAGCACCACCGATTCGCTGACTCGCGTGACGCGGATCTGCCCATCGGATGGAAGCGCCTCATTCTCAGCCGGGAGGCTGTAGTCGAGCCCAAGCAGCGGAATCCCAGCCTCAGCCAATGCCTCGCCAACCGTCCGTGCGGATGAGTTGATTTGTATGCTTTTTCCATTGCTGGTTATGGCGAATGCACGGGAAGGTGTAATGGTGATTGGAGAATTAGATAATTGGAGACTGGAGACTGGTGTGTTGACAGGTGGATCTACTTCAATGCCTGCGCGTAGCCACGCCGGTACTTCATCCAAGACCTCACCAACCGTAAACGCAGCCGATTGGAGAACCTGCTGTTTGCCATCAGGGGAGACGAGAGTCAAACTTATCGCACGGCGGGTTTGTACAGTAATTGGGTAAGTGCCAACTGGCTGATTGGGGTCAACGGGAAGTCCATTGACGAGGATGCGATCGTTTGCATTCAGAGTGATTCCTGCCTGAGCTAATAAGGCAGCAGGAACACGCTTGTCCGTTTGGAGGCTGATAACTTGATCGTTGTCAATGATGATGACAGTGGAGGGAGTAGTTGGCTGGCAGGAAATGAAGAGGAAGGCGAAAAGCAATGCCAGCCATCGATTTAATGTCATATCTTAATTATAAGCTACCCAACCTCATGCACCAACCAGACGTTTGGCTCGATATAAACGCCCCTATCCTGTTCAATATTCATTCCCATCGGGTTAAGCGCGCCGGGGACGAAGTATGTCCCACTTTGAGGAAATTTCATTCCAGTCCATTCCTCCCATTCGGCCCGCGTACCGCGGATGATCGTCGCCTGGTGACAGGGCTTGATAATCCTTGCTCCCATCCGCACATGGACTCTCAGCCAGGCATCAAACGGCAGGCCTTCGTCGTTCGTCCACTTAATGTAATCGTCAATACTGATCAGCGGATACTTGCTCTTCTGGCTGGGTCGTACCGGCGCAACGAGATGCTTGAAGCCTTTGGATTTCGCAATTCCGCGCATCGCTTCCACCATCTCCGCACTCAATTTCTGGCTCTGGTACTCTGGATGAATGGCGATTTGAATCGCAGATTGGATGTTCGGCGTTACATTATTCTTGTGTCCTTCCACTGCCTGGACAAAAACCCAGTCCCAGCCGCCTTCCGGAAGCTCCGAGAGGTCGTTATCCCAGTGGAAAGGCAGGCTGTTGCCCATGGCCGCCATGCGGTCCGTTTCGGTGTCGAGCAGGGCAAATTGATAATCTGCAAAACGATCAAATAGTTCATGCCAATTCTCATTTGCTACGGGATCATTCAGCATGAATTCGGGCCAGGACGCATTTGAAATTTCAGCGGCGCGTTTGCGGTAGTCATCCAGGTCGTTGGGAGTGATAATCGTATAGCGGGACGTGTTCATGAACTTGCCAGTTCCTTTGTAATACGAATTAGCTGGAGGGCATTGCTGTACAAATCGGAATTCCCTGTGTCGTGTTTATGTGGATCGAGAGATTGTTCAATCACCTGACTCCAGGGCTCACCGAGCTTACCCTGTACCCAGCGCGCAGCGACCGGCTTTGAAACAACCGTGCCTTTCTCCAGGCTATATAAGGCGCGGCACATCGTCAGGATCGCAAAGGCGTGGTATTCACTCCCGTGCTTTCTAAGCCAGGTTGGATCTTCAAGCATGGGGAACCACCACTCCTGTAATACTCCCTTTACAGCCTTTCGAATGTCAGCGGGGCTTACTGGATCGATCAGGGTCTTCGGATCAGGACCCGCGAGGACAATTCCCTGCTCGCGAATGATGTGACGTTGAATGATCCAGTCACTGCCGCGTTTATCCAGGTAGAACCTGTTTTCGTTGACAGTTGGACACGGCGCGCTGCGCGGGCTATGCCGGCGGATGTCTCGTTTGGGGATGTAGGATCCCTCCAGTTTTGCAGCCCATTTCAGCCCGCTTTTCCAAATGCGGTGGTGCATGGTTTCAAGGTCAGCAATCGTTTTGTCCGAGAGTGAACTGGTGGTGACGACAAGAAAGTCAATATCACTGGTCTCAGGATTGAAGTCTCCAGTGACGAGGGAGCCGTAGAGATACATGCCAACAAGCTGGTTGCCTAACACCTGGGTCGCGCTGGAAAGTAATAAATCGAGTACCTTATTTATTTCCGGGTATTTTGTTGGGTGATTAAATAGCAAAGGTAGACCTTTCGTTTTTCATCGTTGAATGACTTCACAGTCCTGGACTCATACAGTGTGGTTCCTGATCTGCCTGCTGCATTGGACCGTGTACCGGATCAGTTCCAATGTTTCGTTTATATCATCAAGTTGTGCATCCAGACTGGGAGTTTGTCGGCCCAGCCAGGCCCGTTCGATCAACCCTGTCCATTTCTCATCCAAATTCTCTTTTGCCCAATTTGCAGCAAAGGGCTTGGATACGATCTCGCCATGCATCATTGTGTAGAGCATCCGGCAAAGGGACAAGACAAAAAAGGACTGATAACCGCGCTTGTTGATCTGCGATGGGTCATCAAGAATCGGGCTGGCCCACAATGGTAGCACATCTACAACCGCCTGCCGTAATTCATTTGGAGAAACGGGATCAAGTAGAGTCTTCACTTCGGGCCCAGCCACCACGATCCCACGTTCACGCAGGAGATGGCGCTGGATGATCCAATCCTGAGCATGCATCATCATGTGAAGTTTTTCGCCGCTGCCTCTATCCAGATGTGGATGAATATTGCTGCTTCCATCAAATCGCTGCAGGGGGTTGCGTGGAATATAGGATACTTCCAGTTGGTTCGACCAGGGGGAATCGATCTGGATAATCCGTTCATGCATCTCCTGCAAGGACGAAAACATGGTACTCGAAATTTCTGTATCTGTGGAAATGAGTACATCGATGTCGCTATGTCCGTCAAAGTCACCGTTTGCCAGTGAGCCGAAGAGATACATGCCAATGAAATGATTTTGAAGTATCTCCTTCACGTTGGAAAGAAGTACATCGAGGATCTCGTTGACATCAGGGTAAGGTGTGGGGGATATGCTTTCCATGGTTCTGTATTTTATGTCACTCGCCCGAAGGACACACCGCACCTGCGGTGAGTGCAGGTTTCGGGACGATGCCGTCTCGCACCGACGTGCTCGCGGCACGAACGGTGTGAGAGAACGTTCGTTGTGACCGACACTTGCACCCGATTTGCCATGAATTGCTACGCAATTCAAAATCGTGCGTTCGGTGCAGTGCAGGTGAGAGTCTCGTTCATTGTTTTGGAGATTCTTCGCGGAGTTTATCCTGAGCGAAGTCGAAGGGCTTAGAATGACATGCCTTAAGTTTTTTACCACTTTTCTATCTTCCCATCTTTGACATTCCAGACATCGGAGGCAAAGCGTTCAATGAAGTAGCGGTCATGGACCACGGCGAGGATGGTTCCCTGGAAATTGGCAAGAGCATCCTCAAAGCGCGCCCGCGAGGCGATATCCAGGTGGTTGATCGGTTCATCCAGCAGCAGGAAGGTGCAACCCTGTGCAACAAGCAGGCCAAGCTGCAGGCGGGCACGTTCACCAAAGGAAAGTGCGGATGTGGGCCGAAGCGTGTCGTCTCCTTTGAAGAGGAAATAATGCAGAAAGTTACGAGCCTCCGTTTCATTGAACGGTGCAACGCCTTGGACAGACTGCAGGGAGTTTTGGTCTGGATTGAGCAATTCCTGCTCCTGTGTCATATATCCAAGCTTGACGGTTGTGCCCAGCCTCAAGCTGCCAGCCAGTGGACTCAGCTTCCCGGCGATGGTGCGGATCAGGGTGGTCTTGCCTGTGCCATTCGGGCCTGTCAGCGCGATGCGTTGTCCCGCGCGGATGTGGAGGTTCAAATCTGTCAGCAGCGGCTTGTCATACCCAACCGATAATGTTTCTGTAATCAACACATCCTTTGACTGATGCGCCGGCGCGCCGAAATCCAGTTTCATTTGCCAGTTTTGGATTGGCTTCTCAACGCGTTCCTCACTCAGTATTTTTTTAATGCGCGTTTCGATGTGTTTGGCACGTCCTGCCACGTTTTTGGTGGAGCGATTGCCGAAGAAACCTTTGGCAAATTTATCACCGCTATCTGCCTTGCCACCTTTTTTCATTACGGTTAACCCGCGGATGTGAGCTGCCGCGCTGCGAAGCTGCGCGATCTCATCCTGTTGGTCCTGGAATGCCTGGCCCTGTTTCTCGCGCTTGGTCAGTTTTTGGTTGAGATAATCTCCATAGTTGCCCACGTAGGATTCGATGTTGTGGGTGGACGGGTCAAGTTCAAGAATGGAACTGACCGTGTGGTCCAGGAAGGCGCGGTCATGCGAGACGATCAGTACCGTACCTCGGAAGCGAGTCAGCCAGTCTTCCAGCCATTCCAGCATTTCGATGTCGAGATGGTTGGTCGGTTCGTCGAGCAACAATAGATGCGGATCTTGAAAGAGAACACGAGCCAGCATGAGTCTTGTCTTTTGTCCGCCGCTGAGATGGGCAACCGGTGTGTTGAGTGGAACGTCTCCGAGACCCAGCGGCCCCAACAGGTTGGAAAGCGGAGAATGGAGAGATGACAGGTGCGCCAGAGTAGAGTCGTATTTCTGCTGGATGATTGAGTCGCCTGTGTTGGACGCCAATGCCGTTGCGAGCGACGCGATTTCAGTTTCGAGGTCCCCCTTTGAAACGGTATCCGGCTGAAAGGTAGTCTGAAGTGTTTGTCCGGGCTCAAAATCCATGCCCTGGGCAAGATATCCTATCCGTAGGTTGGTGCGCGTGGAAGCTACGATCCCAGAATCGGGCTGTTCATATCCAGCAAGGATGCGCATGAGCGTGGTCTTGCCACAGCCGTTGGGGCCGATCAGGCCAACGCGCCCGCCGTTGCTGATGCTGAAAGAGATATCTTGTAATATGGGCTGGATGCCGTATGTTTTATGAATGTGGTGTGCGCTAAGCATGGAACTCCTGTAGTGTCATCCCTGGCGGGGACTTAAAACGAAAACCGAGGGCAAGCCCTCGGCTGGAATCAAAAATTACAGCGGGTTGTTGCCCTAAAAAACGTGTGGACTACAGGATCTCAGTCATTCGCTTGGCTCCTACTAATTACGGAGCGCGTATTATATCACCGGTTTTATCGTTATACCGGGTAGGCAAATCCCTTACATTATGTAGGCTCTTTCCGTGTTGAAAAGATGGCAGATGCCCCGTATAGTTTAAGGATATTATGCTGAATCAGGTGAGATTCTGAGAGAGGTTACGGACTATCGTTCGTCCAGGGTCACGTATGAAATCCCCATTCAAAAAATTACTAACAGGTGCAGGGGCCGGGTTGGCCG
>JBDTPH010000286.1:0-8641 GCA_039932795.1 Chloroflexota bacterium | reverse complement strand
AGTGCATCCAGGGGAATATACAGCGGTACGCCCAAACGTACTTCCGAGGAGGTGGCCGCGGGTGGGATAAACGAGCCTGCGTTCAAGCGGATGCGGTAGGATAGAGCCGAAGCCGACCAAGTGGTCGTCCACGTATTGTTACAGCCTCCTGGCACAAGTCCGCCAGTGGGCAGGTCGAATACTTCGGGGCGGCATGGATTAGTGGTGTTGTTATATTCAATCGTAAAGTCTGCACTGGTTAATGAAGGACCACTGATAAACTGAACGGGCCCACGCATGATCGGGCGGAATTCAGACAGGCGCGACGCTGAGGAAAGCGTGCCGCCTGAGCCAGTATCACCCACATAGGGTAGGATATCGTAAAGAACATAACTCAGCATCGGAACGTTGCCGTCGTTGAAGATGCGTAGGTTATATTCGAAATCATCCAGTGTCGTGCTGGCAGGGGGAGGCGCAAATTGCCCAGGGCTTAGCGCGCCTTCCGGAAATGCTGGTGAAATACATGGGAAGCGTGTAAAGGGATTGCCTCCACCGCCCGACAAGCCAGTCGTGCCGCCGTTGGGACAGGTGCCGCTTGGGAGGAATGTAGTTGCATCAACGACCTGACTATTAGCAGCATCCGTACTGCGGATCCATTTCTCGCCGCGCAGTGCTGCTGAACGCTCAACAATATAAGTATCAGGGTTTCTACAGGCAGGGTCAGTGGCATCGGCATCCCCGTCTACATCGCCATTGGCAGAATCCTGCTCTGTTGTGCCAATTTCACAAAACGCATCTACCGAATCAGTGACAACATACAGATCATTGGTGTATGTGCCGGGTGCCTGACCACGCGGAACACGTGCATAAAATTCAACAGTTAAGAAGCGGCTGCCTAACGCAAGAGGGTTCACGGTGAGCGCCGGGCTGGGATTATTCCATGCCCAAGTCAACACCTGACCAGCTTGAGAAAAGGTAGGTTGTTGAGCAGCAGGTAAGGCGACGCCATCGAGTCGTGCGATCCCATTGCGCACAAAGATAAAATCACTCGCGGCGGGGAGCGTATCCTGAATGGTCGGGTTGACTAGCGGTGTGGAAGAACGTTCAGTGATTTCAACAGTGACCGTATAAAGTAATGTGTCGCCAGGCAGGATCGAACCATCTGGCGTGAAGGCAGTGATGTTGGGGTCGCTTAGATCATCCCACGCGCCGCCTGGCGTTTCGTTTTTGGAAGTGCGCAAGCTGACAAAAGTGCCCTGCACCGTCATCTGTTCAATATTACATGCATCCACGATAGGATTGCCCGAGCTATCATTGCGCGTAACCTGCAAACAATTGTCATAAGTTGTGCCAGCAACTGCTGCTGGTAATGGTGCACCAGATGGTGGGTCTGCAGTTGTAGCAACGGCACGTGGCGTGACGCGGATTTCAGGGCTGGTTGTGAACGACCAGGTGTAGGGTAGACCCGCCTGCGTAAAGGTAAATGGCGCTGTCTGATCGGGGTCATAGTCAAAGCGCCAGCGCACATTGGTAATGTTAACGGCGGGTGCGTTATATATCCCACCGGTATTGTAGCTAATCGGCTGCCCTGGGAAAGCCGTGTAACTGCTGCCGTTATTTGTGGAATATTCAACAAAAGCGCGGACATAATCAAACGTTGCAGACCACTGACCACCCGTGACACTGGTCACCTGCAGTTGGGGCGGCAGATTATCGATGAGGATCAACTGGTTGGAGGGGTAGTTCGTTCCGTTCGTATCGAGATCGAGGATAAAACGCCCCGTTCCGGTGAGCCCAACCGGATCGCCCGTGTCATTTTTACTGTAGGTTGGTACTTGAGAAATCGGATCAATGGGGTGAACAATCGGATTCGTAGCAACGCCTACAGGACCAATGGTTCCGTCGTTCGAATCGGTGTATTGCCCATTTGCGCTGGCTGTGTTGGTTACGTTATCGCCGATATTAAAAGCCGGACTGTTATAGCGGATGGTTACAAAACGCTTCAGACAGTTCGGAGGGTAGAGAGGTCCAGCAAAGACGGGCCACGTCACAGTACCGGCTGCTTCCGTGCCGCCATTACTGGCAGAAACAAAGGTTGCCCCTACCGGCATAGTATCAGTGATCGTGATATTCCTTAGCGGCACATTGCCTTCGCCCGGAGGCGGAGCAGTTGGGCAGAGTTGGATTTGATAGGTGACATCTGTATCCACAGTCGGGTTGATGGTCGGGCTGGATAAAGTTTTTGTCATACCCCAGTGCGGATTTGCGGTGCCAATCGTGATTGGCGGCGCGCTGGCAGGTGTTGTGTTTTCCCAATTGCCGGGTCCGGTGGGAGCGATACGTCCATTGACCGTATTATTGATAGTCGCCGGCAATGGGCGCAGATCATAATCGACCTGCACGGCGATTACTGCATCATATTGCGAGCCATCGAGCAGGTTATTATCATCTTTCGTGATGGTAATGGTACGTGTCGCCGCAGTGTAGTTGATGCTAAAACCCGCAGGCGCCGATGAAGCCGGGGGAGGCTGGTAGATCAGGCCGGGTTGTAATATATCCGTGATTTCCATGGGACCGCAGGGTGTGGTTAGATTACTACAAGCAAAATGAATGCGGTAACGAATCACATCCCCTACCTGGGCAGTGGTTGCACTGCCTTCGATCGTTTTTGTTAAGGTTAGATCCGTCCCGGCGGCTCGCACAATCAAGACGGATACCTGTGCCATCAACATCACAAGGAGAGTTAGGAAGGTAAATAGCCGCAGTAGGTTTGTTGCCGAACTATTTCTAACATTACTCAAAACATTCCGCATGATTCACCCTCACAGACAAGATACAAAATGGATCCAGACAAAACTCTTTCAAGCAATACCTTCGCCAAAATCAGTTGAAAAGAAATAGGGCTTATCGGGTACAGTTGTGTTTCTCACAACCCAACCTACTCGGAAAAGCCCATGCCAGAAATTGTAGCACTTTTACAGGTCATTGCGCCTCTTGTCTTCAAAACGACTTTTCGCCAAATGAGCCAGGTCATCTTTGGGATGCTGGCAGCCAGCGGACGAATAACCATGTTGGGCATCTCGCGCTGGACAGAGAAAGTCGGCAGTTACCGGACCGTGCAGCGTTTTTGTCACAGCGAATTGCCCTGGAAAGCCATCCACTGGCTGCTCTTTCGGCTGAAACTTTTGAAGCGGGAAGATGAACACATCCTTGCCGGGGATGAAGTGGTGGCGAGCAAAGCCGGGAAAGAAACCTATGGGTTGGATCGATTCTTCTCCAGTATCCAGCAACGCGTGATTTCCGGTTTGTCTTTTTTCACCTTCTCTGTGGTAAATGTGCGCGAGCAACATTCGTATCTGTTGCAGATCACGCAGGTTGTGAAAAGCGCCGAAGAAAAGGCAGCCTGCAAAGCCAAAGCGGAAGCCAAAAAGACAGCCAAGAAAACAACACAAAAGCGCAAACCGGGCAGACCCAAAGGTAGCAAGATTCAGGACAAACAAGCAGTTGTCCTGAATCCAGAGTTATTGCGTATGCAAACTGCCCTGAAGAACCTGCTGGAGACCATCGGAACCCTCCTGACCTTGCAATATGTGGTTTTGGATGGGCATTTTGGTAATTATCCGAGCGCTTTCATGGTCTGGGAAATCGGACTGCACCTGATTTCCAAGTTGCGTTCGGATGCTGCCTTGTATCTGCCTTTTGAAGGCGAACACAAGAAGCGTGGACCAAAACCCAAACAAGGCGCCAAAATCGATGTCCGTGCAATGGATGACAAGTACCTGAAAGAGACTACGGTTGAGGACGATCTGCGCACAGACATTTATCAGGGGCAGTTCTTCAACAAGGAGTTTGACTTCCCGCTGAACGTGGTGATCATTGTCAAGACCAACATCAAAACATTGGCGCAGGCACATGTCATTTTGTTCAGCACCGACCTGGAGCAAACCTACGACAAGATCTTCAAGTTCTACAGTCTGCGTTTCCAAATCGAGTTCAATTTCCGGGACGCCAAACAATATTGGGGACTCGAAGATTTTATGAACGTGAAAGAAACCGCTGTCACCAATGCCGCAAATTTGGCATTGTTCATGGTTTATTTTAGCGCTGCTTTGGCAGAACCAGTCCGCAACCAAAATCCAGACTTCAGCGTGTTGGATTTGAAATCGCAGTATCGCGGCTATCGATATGCCAGTGAAACAATAAAAATGCTTCCGAAAAAACCTGATGGTATTTTATTAGCCGAGATTTTTCATCAAATTGCCCGTTTGGGCGCTATTCACCCGGTGTCTCAACCGGTTACAAGCCAGTAATTGGCGAGGGTATTGATGCAGAAATCATATATTTCATTTCGTCCCTCCCAGGACTTCTCCTTAAAACAAATAACCGGCCAGAAAGGCCGGTTTCGCTATTGGCTTCCCAATGCCCGCATCCACGTTCGTGGATTGAGCGACCATCACAAAAGCATTGGTTCATTGCCGCCGTCTTACTTTATGCAACGATGAAGCATGACGCTTAGATTGTCAGTCAAATAGTATTGGTTTACCGATAAAAAGTCCGCCCGGGTTAAAACAACAATAAGTCCCTCATTTTCATCATAGCGAGATACGAAATAAAATCCAAGTGACAATTGTCATCTTTGTATTTTTTGCTGGCACTTGCCCCTTCCCAATTCGCATCTTGCAATCCAATTGTCTGACAACCCGATATAACTTTCACAAGGAGAAAATAATCACTATTATCATTCGCGCGGCCCCAGAAAAAACTGACAGGCCGTCTGACCTGTCAGTTTTTGATTCAAGAGACTTGCTTACTTCGCTTCGTTGGGTTGAATCGAAACTCCCCGTGTTACTTGAGTTTGAAATATGCCACCAACGAAGAACCATCCATGGTGACCATGGTCACGCGGTAACACTTTCCGGGGGATTTGGGCGTCTTCCAGTTGTAGATGAACTGTCCAGCCGTCGTGTCGTATCGCAGGCTGGTGCCGCCTGTTACTATCGTTTCGATCTCATCTGTAGCAGCAGTAGCGTCGCAGGATGTTTGAGCGTATGTGAGGCTCTTGACGTCAGCAATATCTGTCAGCTCGGTGGGACCCGCAAAGATCTCAAACTTTAATGGCACAGTACTTCCGCCTTTGACAAGGTTGTAGACACCGTTCATATCCACCGGCTGATAGAAACCTTTCAGCGTCCAGGCTGACACTGTAACTGTGACTGTATCGGTAGCGCTTAATCCGTCAGCGTCTGTCACGCGCAGACCAATGGTGTGGTCTCCGATTTGCATGAACGCAGTTGTTGTGGTTACTCCGGTTGCATCATCATATTGGCCGTCGTTGTCCAGATCCCAGGCATAGGTCAACGCACCACCCTCGGGGTCGGAGGAGGCGGAAGCATCGAGGGTGATGGCTTTGCCTGCTTCGGTAACGCGGTCTGGCCCGGCATTCGCAAGAGGCGGTAATGGGCATTTGAGAATCAATTCAAGGCCGGTGACTGGCGGTGGGATGGTCAGAATCGCGCTTTCTATAAAAGTCTGGGTGGGATCGGTCACAGAGACGCACCCGGCCTTCTCAACCCGCACTTTGTAGAAGCCAGCGACAACATCCCAGCCGAATTGTCCGTTTGCATCAGTGGTATCGGGATTCTTTCGGTTGGACGGCGACATCAGCACGCTGCCGTCAGCCACTTCGGTGAAAGGACCATCTGGTTTTTCAGAATAGAAAAGGGTGACCGTGGCATCCGGGATAGGTTCGCCGTTCGTGTTTTTGACAACGCCGCTTGGATCAATATAGATAAAGAAAGGTGTCTCAACCGTACTCCCATCAGGGCAGATGATCGTGTATATAATCTCTGCCACACCATGATGAGGATACAGAGGCGGAATAGTGGCTTTGTAGGTTCCAGAGCCGGTAAGAGTTTCTGTCATCGATCCATTCACAGTATAGCCATCATTGAGGACGGTAAGTTCGAAGGCTGCTGTTCCGTTCATGCAACCGTAGGCTGTAAGGACGAGATCATCCATCCAGTAAACCGCTATCGTTCCTCCACCCGAGTGGGCAGGCTCGACTGCATCTGGCGGAGGAGGCAGCGGCGGCTCTGGAACGATAATATCCCGCCCAGACAGGATTTCATCATACGAAATATCAATTGGACCGAGACTACCCGGCAGGTTCGTACCGGGCGAGATTGCCCTGAGGGTATAGGCTCCGCCCTGCAAGCCGCTGACCCAGTAGTTGCCATCTCCATCCGTCAAGGCTGTCTTGCAGAAGTTGTCTGATGTACAAGCTTCGATCAGCACCCCAGCCGCAGCATTTTCGGGCGCGGCTTCGATCAAATACACAGTTCCAGAGAACGTACTGCCGGCGATCCGCCCAAAATAGGTGCCATCCCCATCGTCGTCATTTTGTGAAGAGTCAATCCATGTGCCGGGCTGGAGATCAATCGTATCCTGCTCCCAATTCAGATCTCCCGGGATGGAGAAGTTCGTCTGCCAGTTGCCTGACTGATCCGATGTTTCCTCGCGGTTAACACAGCCGTCATTGTCACATGCCCAAACATTGATCAAAATATTCGGATTGGCATACCCGTAGACCATATCGGTATTGGGGTTGATTTCAACCAGTTCAAAATTTGTAACAACGTGTGTTTTGGTGGTGGTACCATCAGTGACTGTGACAATATCATCTGGCTTTAAATCATATTGGCCATTGAAGTTCAGATCAAAACGGGTCTCGTTCGGATTCCAATCCGGGACGTAGACCTCAGCCTGCCCGGTGTAATTGACGGTTCCCGCTACAGCCGGGTCATCTATTTCGACGGTTACTGTCGCGCCTACTGGCCATTGCCAGCCTTCGATGACATCATCTTTGGGGCGCGCTCCAAAGGATGGGTTGGGTACGTTCCAATCAACTGCTGTCGAGTTGCCATATTCATCGCGTACTTCCGACCGACCACCATCTGTGCCCGATTGCACATCATATCCAACCGTTTTGAAGTCAGCCTGCCAGTTACCCGAACCATCCGCGATTGGGTGCAGCTCATACTCTCCATTCCCATGCGGCCACACATATACAACTCTGCCAGGATCAGTCGTTCCGGCCACAATTTCGGTTTCCGCATTTATTTCAGTAAGGGTTAGATATTGCACCACATGCGTTTGTGAAGTTTTGCCATCTGTTACCGTCACAGAATCGCCTATCTTCAGGTCATATTCTCCGCTAAATTCAAAGCGGATATAGGTGCGTGGGTCTCCCCACGTAGTGACGGCAATAACCCCATCTTGTTCATAGTCAGGGTTTGCACTTGTCGCAGGATCATCAACAGCTAAATGTATCGTAGATCCATCTGGCCACTCCCAAGCCTCAACAGCCTCATTCTCTGGAAATACCGTAAGGTGCGGGTTTGGGATATTCATACCAAAAAAGGTGCAGTCGCCATCCTCATCACATTGCTGCGCGTCTCCGCCGTCTCCTACCTTGATATCCCAAGTGGATTGTTCATCGTTCTCGTCGCCGGGATGGGCAAAGTCCGCGACCCAAGTCCCCGTTCCGAAAGTGACCGCGTTGTAGTGTTGTGCAATGAGAGTCTGTTTGTCAATGGCATGGGCAATCGCCTTGCGCACGAGTACATTCCCCAATGGACCGTGAGCCTGATTGATGCCCAAATAGCCGGTATTCATCTCAGGATGCCAGACCACTTGCAAGGTGGGGTCATTCTGCGCCATCAAGATATAACCCCAACTCGTCTGTGCAAAACTAAAACTTCCTAATTCCATGCCTTGCACGGTATTCGCCTGCAACGCCGCATAGCGCGCCGCATCATCAGAGATCACTTTGAAGTTGAGATTCGCCAGGGTGGGAGCGCCTCCCCAATAATTCGTATTGGCAGTCAAATTGACAACGTCACTTGACCAATCCTCGAACACGAACGGTCCGGTTCCCACAGGATGCGTGTTCATGGTCCCGGCTTGTATCGCTGTTGGGCTGGCAATGGCAAGCGATGGCACAGCCAAGGCGTTCAACAAGGGACTGAATGGCTCACTGAGTGTGATCTGCACCTGATTATTGCCTGATGCGGCAATGTTGGTAATCAGCGAAGCAGGATCACCCTTGAAGCCGTTGAAGATGACTCCAAAGTGAGTGAAGGCTCCATCATGATAAAGATGGTCAGGGTCCCACCAGCGTTCAAGGTTGTAGAGAACCGCCGCGGCATCCAGAGGGGTGCCGTCGTGGAAGGTAACGCCCGAACGGATCGTGAACGTCCAGGTCAATCCATCCGGTGAAACGCTCCAACTTTCAGCGAGCGCTGGCACGGGAATGCCGGACTCCGTTCTGAGCAGAGTGTCCATTACTTGCGAAGTAACCGTGTAGATATTGCTTTCATAAAACAGAGCAGGATCCAATACAGATGGAGCCCTCTGAATCGCATAGGTCAATTCATTTCTGTCATAGGTCACATTCAGGAATGAAGTAGTCCCCACTCCATACCATTCGGTTGCAAGCCCGTTCACATCCTGACGCAATATTGATGATGTTTTGACATGCACGAATGGCACCAGAGGAATGTCATCGTGGATCTGTTGGCTGATCGTCTCGTACAGAATTTCTTGGGTAACGGGAGCTGTTTCTGCTCTTGCCGCGACAATTTGATCGCAAAGGTCTTCGTTT
>JBDTPH010000285.1:0-5235 GCA_039932795.1 Chloroflexota bacterium | reverse complement strand
GCCTCGCTCAGCATGACATGACCAAGAGTCAACCAATTAAGGTTAAACAGAATAATAAGGTATACAGGTGGAGAAATAAACAGGTACATTCGTTATCCCTATTCCACGTTTACATGCCTACGTGTTTACGCGTTAACCTACGTCTGCACATCTTTCAACCAGCGATAAAATTCTCCAGAATCCATTTTTTCCATTGCCCTGCCCCAGCGTTCAAGAGCCCAGCCCCAAAAGTCGAAGTCGATGGTTGAGATCCTTGCCTGGATGGCAGCCCACAATCCCCAACCCACATCAGACATGACCATATTCAATTTCATGCGCGCGATCTTATCAGCCGCGACCTCGCCAAAATATGCCGCACAGACTTCCTCGATCTGTGCACCGGTGAATTCCATTTCCTGGCAGGTGTTTCCCAGCTCGAAGGCAGGGTCATTGTTGCCGCTATATTCATAATCGATCAGCCACAGTCGTTTCCCATCATCAATGTAGTTCTCGGCAAGCAGGTCGTTGTTGCATGGAACCGTACTGAGCGGATGGTCTGACATGGCCTGTTCAATTACAGCGATGACAGGCATGCGCTCCCGATAACCATCCGGGATCGTTATGCCGCGTTCGCTGCATATTTGGAGGTAATATTCCGTGAGACGGAACATATTGAAATCGGTCAGGAAGTGTGGACCCGCGTGCAGCTTTTTGATTGCCTGCGCCATACGGGTCGGCATCCCCGGTTGGTTCAGTGAAGCCTTCGACATGGTCCTGCCATCGAGAAACTCCAGCACCATTACGCAGGAGTCGGGCAAATAGTGGAGAACCCTGGGCCCCACGCCCGCCTCGTGCGCGGCCTTTGAGTTATGGTATTCATTTTCACGATTAATCGCGAGAAGCTCTGTGCTTGCGCCAGGGACACGCACGAAATAACGTGTGCCATCCACATCCACTTTAAAGTTGGAATTTGTCAACCCACCGGAGAGAGGAGTTATCACGATGTTCCTCCCCAACCAATCAGGTATTTTCTTTGCGACATCTTCAATAACAGACATGAATGCGCCTCTAGTATTGGATATAGAGTGAAACAAGTAGACATGTTTTCACACGTCTACTTGTTTGTGGTTTTGCTTGTGGTTTGGCTTGCAATCAAGCGGTTCAGAGCACCAGCACCGCTTCCTTCGAGCACATCACCTTTTCCATTGCGCCGATGGCGGGCAGATCGAGGAACGGATTATTGAACGTATCCATGTTGAATTTTGTGTTGCCGATCGAAATTTGAATACGAACGACCGAACCGAGGAAGGTGATGTTTTCGATGATGCAATCCACCACGTTATCCTTCATGGGCTCCGCGGCAAAACTGAAGCGCTCGGGGCGGATGGAGATTTTAACCTTGTCACCCTTCATGCGATTCGACATATCCACGTCCGCAGTTTTCAGGTGGACGCCGTCCATGGAGAGAATACCGTTTGTGGGATCAACCACTTCGGCATCAGCGTTATTCACCGAGCCGACGAAGTTCGCCACAAACTGGGTCTTGGGGAAGTTATAGATTTCAAACGGCGTGCCGACTTGTTCGATCTCACCCATGTTCATCACCACAATTCGATCCGAGATTGATAATGCCTCCTCCTGATCATGTGTAACATAAATGGCGGTAATACCAAGTTCCCTCTGAATGGCGCGGATTTCAGCGCGCAGGGAGATGCGAATCTTGGCATCGAGGGCCGAGAGCGGCTCGTCGAGCAATAACACCTGAGGCCGGATAGCCAGGGCTCGCGCAAGCGCAACGCGCTGCTGCTGGCCTCCTGAAAGCTGGTACGGGTAGCGTTTCTCCAGGTTCGGTAACTGGATCAGTTCGAGCATCTCTTTCACGCGAGTGTCGATCTCATGCTTCGGACGCCCGTGCACCTTCAAGCCGAAACCCACGTTTTGACCAACCGTCATATTTGGGAACAGGGCATAGCTCTGGAAGACCATCCCGATGTTGCGCTCGTTGGGTTTTGCGAAGGTAATATCTTTCCCCCCCAATCGGATGGTGCCAGAACTGGGTTGCTCGAACCCTGCCACCATCCGCAAGGTCGTCGTCTTCCCACACCCGGAGGGGCCCAAGAATGAGACGAACTCGCCCGCCGCCACATCTAGGTTGAATGTGTCTACGGCCAGTACTGCGCCAAACTCCTTCCGCACGCTTTCCAGAGTCAGATATGCGGCGCTCATTGTTGTCTCCTTTCTCTCGATGTGTAGGCGATCAACCCCATCGCTGCCCAGGTGATGGCAAAGGCCACGATCGCCATCGCCGAAGGTTCATACACTTTGCTCCGGGTCAGGTTGGCCATGTAGGGTCCCAAAGTGTGTTGAGCCATAAAAAGCGCAATGGTCAGCTCACCGATGACAATGGCGAAGGTCAGTAATGCCCCCGAGAGCAGAGCCACCCGCAGGTTGGGGAAGATGACTTTGAAGAGGATAGTGCCCCAATTCGCCCCCAGGCTCTGGGCTGCCTCAGTCAAAGCCTGGACATCCATCGCGCGCAGTCCGTTATCGACCGAGCGGAACATATAGGGGAACGACAAAGCAGCGTAGACGCAGACGAGGAGAATCCGCGAGCTGTCGTATGTGGCGGTCAGTAGCAGCGGTGGACGGCTGTAGAGGCGGATAAGGCCGAACACCAGCACTACCGCCGGGATCACGAACGGCAGAAGCGTGATGAATTCGACGACCGCTCGCAACCTTGGCAATCGCAACGTGACCCAGTAGGCAGTGGGAACAATGATGAGCAGGCTGAGGAAGATGGCGGCAACGGCGTTGACAATCGATTCGCTGAAGGCTGGCAGGAAATTGGCGTCGACAAACAGCCTCCGATAAGCCTCGAGGCCAAACACGCCCTTCTCCGCTCGCAGTGACCAGTAGAAAGTAGCAGCGAGTGGGACCAGGAAGTAGACGGCCCCCACTATGTAGATCAGCCAGGACCACAGTCGATTCTGTCTGACTGGAGCCCTGTCCTCGGTTGCCTTGGCCGCGAGTGGGACAGGAGAGGTGGAGATCGTCATTTTAGCCACCTTTCAGAGCGGCGCTGGAGGATGGAGTAAATAAAAATGGAGAAGGCCATGATGATCACCATTCCCATCGCCACCGCATAACCAAGCCCGGGGTTATGCAAGACGTCACCTGAGATCTGCTGGCCAATCAGTAGGGTGGCCAGGTTAAAGAGGCCACCGGTAAGTGCGTAGGCGGTGGCATGGGCCCCGAACGAGTTGCCGAAGAGCAAAATCATCGTGCCCAGGATCGAGGGCATCAGCACAGGCAGCGCTACGTATCGCCAGAATTGAAACGGGGTGGACCCTAGATTCTCAGCTGCCTCCCGCCACTCGCGTTTGAGCCCGTCAAGGGCAGGGAGGATAACGAGAACCATCAGGGGTATCTGGAAGTAGAGATAAACCAATGTCAGCCCCAGGAAGGAGTAGAGGCTGAAACCGGTTTTATACAGGTCGACACCAAATGCCTTGAATAGGGCCGTGACAACCCCGACGCGGCCGAGGGTAAAGATGTAAGCGGCCGCGAGGGGAACGCCGGCAAAGTTTGAGGCCACTCCGGAGAACGTAGAGGTAAGCGACCGTAACGGCCGGGGAAGGCCACCCATTGAGATCGCCCACGCTATGAGAAATCCAAAAATGCCTCCGAGGATGGCGGTCGTGAGGCTGATCCTGATTGACATGCCGTAGGCACTCATCACAGCCTCACTTGTCAGCAGGCGGTAGTTATCGAGAGTTAGCCCTCCCTCCAGCCCTTCCAGGCTACGATAGGCGAGCATTAGTGTCGGCCCAATCAGGAACAGGCCAGAGAACACGAAGAAAGGAAGAATGCCGAGCCATTGGCCGAGGTGGAACTGTGGGGGGCGCTTGGCGCCCCCCACAGCCGGATCGGCGGATTGGGGATTAGGGTAGAGGGAGGACTTCATCGGGAATTAGGGCTGAGGTTTGACTTCGACACCAACTACAGTAGGCCAGCCTGCGGTGATGACGGCTTTGGCAGCGTTGATCTCGTCAATTGTCGGGAAGTAAGCTCCTTCCGTGCTGGGCAACTGCGCAGCAATATCCGCCGGGATGGTGCCGGCCGCCAACATTGCATTGTATCTAATCGGATAGCAGAATGCAGAAGCCCAGACAAGCTGGCCCTCGTCCGAGTATAGGTACTCCATCCACAACTTGGCAGCGTTGGGATGAGGTGCGTAGGCGCTGATCGCCTGCACATACATTCCGGCGATGCTGCCTTTAGTTGGGACGTTGGTCACTAAATCAGGGTTGCCAGCAAGGGTTATATCGTTGGCAATCGAGTTGTAATTCCAATCGATCATAACCGGGGTCTCCCCAATACCAACGGTGCGAGAGTCGCCGTCGATCGGGACGAAGTTACCAGCCTCATTTAGCGATTTGAAGTACTCAAGTCCAGCCTGAGCGGCTGCTTCTCCAGTGGCGCCAGTTGAAAGGCCGGCTGCCCATACCGAGAGGGCCGCGGCATTGGATGTCAGTGGATCACCGGACAATGCAACTTGGCCATTGTACTCGGGCTTGAGCAAGTCAGCGTACTCAGTGGGAGGGTTCGCCACTTCAGCCGTGTTGACTGAGAACGAAAGCACCCCGTAGTAGTCTCCGTACCAATAGCCATCGGGATCCTTGGCTGCATCAGGAATATCATCCCAAGTCGACACTTTGTAGGGTTGGATTACACCATCTTTCTTGGATGTGGGTCCAAAAGCGAGACCAACATCTATCACATCTGGGGCTTGTGGGCCTGGGTTGTCCTTGTTGGCTTTAATAGCTTCTACTTCCTCACCAGAGCCGGCTCCGGGGTCAAGCTCATTTACTTCAATCCCAGGATACTTGGTTTTGAAGCCATCAATCATGCCCCCATAATTGCACCAGTCATGTGGCAAAGCGATGGTGGTGAGCATACCTTCAGCCTTCGCTGCTTCATACAGTGCATCGGTGGCTACAGGGGCCTCAGTCGCGGCAGGCGCTTCGGTGACAGCCGGAGCACATGCTGCAAGCATCATGCTTGCGAGCACAAACAACGAAAACATATGGAACATTAATTTGCGGGATTGCATTTCTCTTCTCCTTTGTGAAATGGAGGGCCGCGCCCTCTTTCGATATGATTATATACTGAACAACTCAAACCCTGTCAGTCATTTGTAAGGTTCTGTTTATTAGAATTTGCCCCGGCGCATTTCACTCAGGCGGGATTTCCTTG
>JBDTPH010000284.1:0-14912 GCA_039932795.1 Chloroflexota bacterium | reverse complement strand
TATGCCTGTTTTGCCTTTCCTGCTTCAACCAGATTTTGCTGCGTGAGCAGTTACGGATCATCAAGAAGTGGTTATCACTAACCCTTTCGCAATTGGGCAAGGTATCTCAAGATAAATACACCAATCAAAAAAATAGTCGCAAAAGTGACCCCTGAAAATATAGATGTTTGTGGGTTTAACAGCAAACCAGAAGATTCACGATCACTTAAATCAACTACTGGAACAGCCGTGATTGTAGATTCTATAGTGGTTGATTCTACTGGAGTATTAGTCGAGAGCGGCGTGATAGCCAACGTGGGTTCTGGATTAGGCTGACTTGGCAAGACAGGTGCATTGAGGATATTATAAGAATACCAAGCTCCATTGCCACCCGCGAAACCATCCGTTGTCCAAGTAACTAACACCAAATTACCGTTACTGACAACGGCTCTTGCTGACCTGGGATCAAAACCATTTCCCCCAATAACATCCCTGACTGTCGGTCCCTTAACAACCGGATCAGGAGTAGTCCATGTATCCCCGGTCCATATCATCTCCCACATTCCATGATTAAAATCATTTATACGTTGACCAAAGAAACCATGCAGAGTGTTTGTGCTGTCGACCACAAAAGAAACGCGTCCATTTGTTCCAACATGACGAGGAGATAATTGGCTTGGTGCGGTCCAGGTATTTGCCCCATCGCTCGAACGCCGCCACCAATTTCCATTCGTGCTGAAATGGTAGTAGCTGACAAAAACATCGCTTTCGAATTCAATTACAGATGGAGTTCGAATACCCGGGACGTCCAAATCCATGGGCTCACTCCAGGCACCATCCTTTGGATCAAAATTTGCATAATAACCAGGTCCTGCAAACCCGTCACTTTGGAATGTAGTCCAAACTCCATGGATTTTGCCTGATTCACCAAGTGACAATTCCGGATCCGTCACAACTAATGATTCATCCCCCGTCAGATAGACAGGATAGGGCTGAGACCAATTGTCTCCATGGTCTGAGGAGTATGTAGAGTAAAGCCCATCTCCAGATTCCGATCCACTATAAATGACCACAATATTCCCGCCATTGTCTACAGCTATGGCACCAACGCCTTCAAACCCAATCGTGACATGTGTTGATTGACTCCCAATTTGAATGGGTGAAGACCATGCTGTGCTTCTTCCTGCCTGTGCTAAATAAGCATATGTAAAATAGATATCTCCAAAATCTTTTTGGTATATGAGATACAGTACACCCAGCGAATCACTGGTTACATCCAGGACATCAATGCTTCCACTATTGCCGTCATAAAAAATATCATTCGGAGCCGTCCACCCGCTTTCCAAACTCCACTGACGATAGAAAATGGCCTTGGGGGAAGTTTCATCACTTAACTGAAGAGGTTGAGAGTTAAAGGCATGAACGACATTATTTTGATCTGCGATTAAGTATGGAGGATCATATGCAATGTCATAGTATTCAGGGATTCTTTGCTGCTCAGACCAAAAGTATGCTGCCTGTGCTTTTGGCTGGGAGACATTGCTAAAAGATAGAAAGAATGCGAGGACCAAAATCTTAATTGGCAGACTCGAAAGATGCCAATTAACTCCCCTGCCCGTAATAGTCATCTTTCCAAAGATACTTTTCATCATATTTTTGCCGGGATTCTGAGCGGGTAGACGCGGCTCATAAAGCAGGAACCTGCCAGGCCGTGGAATGAAGCGCCAGAGTGCCCATCCAAATTTACTTCGATCGCTTTGTCTCATCCGTCACTTTACTTCTCTTGGGCACTGTAAACACCAATATCAAGAAGACGATGGATATGAGCAAGAACAAGCCAACTGAGTTCTTGTTGATTGTGGGCTGTGTGCCATCCAAATTTGCAAGCGGGGATGCTTGGGTAGGATCAGGCTGGAGATCGTTGGGAATCGCGGTCGGAATTGACGAAGCCGAGGGCGTGGAAATCGATGCTGAAAATGGCTCCGTTGCTTCTGTTAATTCCAGGGATCTTCCCAGATATAGGATGCTGGTTTCGATCTCTTCCCCCGGGAGTGTGTCTTCCACTTGAAGAAGCGCAAAGAGAGTATCCTGGGAAGTAATGCCACTTTCCACAATAACCGGATAATCCTGTTGTTCGATACTGAGCTTTCTGGTTTCCAGCAATTGCCAACGCCCATCACTCCATTGCCATTCCTGCAGTGTCTGGATATCTTCCTGAGTCATCTGCAGCAGGTGTATTTTTCCAGCAGAGTCCACTGAGACAGCAGGTCTGGAAATCACGCTGGCTTCGCTTGAAATCTTCGCAGCGGGGCTCCAGGTTGCTCCAGCATCCACCGAAGTCTGATGATGGGTTGAAATCACAGTTTTATTTTTTTCCTGCCAGAAGCGATGTAATGTTTCCTTATAGCCTACAATCTTGCTCCATTGGACAGATCGCTCACTTACCACTTCCGGTGTTATCCAGGTGGTTCCTCCATCAGCAGACTGTGAATAATACAAACCAACAGGCTGTTGGTCGCCCGAGAGCGTATATTGTGTAAAAAGTATATGCAATCTACCATCTTCACTAAGAGCCAGCCTTGGTTGATCCACCATATCCCAGCCGGCTGACACAGCATCAAACGCCTTGACTGGAGACGACCATGTTTCACCCAGATCTGTAGAGTGGATCATGTATATTCCACGCTCCTCATTCAAGGTAATTGCGTAAGCAATTACGATCCTGTCTGAGGCATCCACCAACATGGCTGGGGAATTGGTTAATTTGGATGCTGATGTCAATATAATAGGTTGCATCCACTCTGGAGGTATGTTTGCCCTTTCTGAATTTGCCCAGGTAAACATCAGATCGCCCGTCTCTTGAGTCACCCATGAAAGCAACAGCCTTTGGTGGCTGTCATTTTGCAAAGATAGGTTCAGCGGCAAACCATCCAGGTCTGTTATTACTGGCGCAGCTTTTGTCCATTGTCTGCCGTTCCAGCGCGCGTACTCAATTCTTGGTTCAAATGTATCTGTAGGTGAGGAGGGCGATTGGATCCAAAGTGTATGAACGTTGTTCGCATTATCTACAATAGAAGACAGGGATGTAATCGTTTGGGAGATCGTCACTACATTTGCATCTCCACTCCACGCAGAAGGCAGGGGAAATAAACTTTCCAATGGGTCAAGCTGCCGCGCAACGAACCAGATATCACCACCTACACCCTGATCACATCCCACTACAAATAACCATTCACTGTATGGAACAGCCTTCTTGCAGCCGAGAAGAACTGTATCAAACGTTGCAGGATTCGTAATGGCTGAAGGACCCATTTGGATTTCAGGGTTGCTCCACGCGGAGCCATCCCATGCGCTAATGGATAAATCTCCCTGCATGGCAAACAGGGACGTGGAATAATCCGGGTCGATTTGGATGAATTCGCTACTTTCCGGACATTGAGCGGATTCCGCTAAAATCTTGATTGGCTCGCTCCAGGTCTCCCCCCCATCAGACGATGCCTGACTGTAGGGTGTGCATCGAACTCCAGGCTCACCCACCTGCCACGTAAATAAGACCTTATCTTGAAGAATATCAATGTCAGCATAGTATGGGGTTCTGAAACCCAAACTTGCCTGTGGGGTGATCATCTCTTTGATAGGAGCCCAATTTGAACCACCATCAGCAGAGATTGCCATAAAAATACGTTTTTGAGGGCGATCGTCCCAAGCCACATAAACTTTCGGTTCCTCTGCGCTTTCCGAAACCGCCACGCGGACATGGGCATTTTCAAGAGTTACTGAGCGGAAATAGAATGATTCAAATAGCGGAGCTTCAGCACCCCACGAGATGCCGCCATCCGGAGAACGTCTGTAGAAAATTCCTGCAGACCCTGTAAGGGGATTCTTTATATAGCCGATGTGAAGCTGGCCTTTTGCATCCATGCCTGCATCAAAGCCGTATACCGATGAATCCAGTTGCATCTTTGCTCGCCACGCGGTTGGAGAAGCGAAGTTCTCACCCAGCGTTTGTGCGTAAGAAAGTTCATTATTCTCACTTAACCAGAAAATATGAATAGCCCCCTTTGTATCAGTCAGAAACACAGGAGGCGAGGCTTTTGTTGAAAAAGGAAACTTAACAGTTTTTGGAGATGTCCAGGTTAACCCATCCGTGCTCTCCGCATATTTGTAACCGTCGAACTGATCCACCCATGTAACATGCAGGACGCCTCTGCTGTCAACTACCAGCGAAGGACTGGAAGCCGACCCCGACATTGACAAATTAATTGGCTCTGACCAGTTTTGAACTGACTGGGCGTGACCCATCGTCGCGAAGCCCAGCAACGCAAGAATCAACATCGAATAGATAAGTGAACGTACGTCAATGAAATATAACTTTTTCACAATTTATTACTCATTCAAGGTTGGGTAGTTTGAGCATTCAAACGGGACGCCATTTGAAATGCATTGACGGACAAATCATGTCGCCCCTGAGCACCCCACCACCAGACATATATGTCAAGTTCATTTTGTGCTTCGGATACTCTTTCAAGAAGTAACTCAGCCTTATCAAGTTCACCGAGCCAGGAGTAACAGTATCCCAGGGATTTGATAATGCCTCTGTGATTGGGCGCTTCCTTGTGTGCCGTTTCCAGATTTATGGATGCAGTTCTAAAATCCTGACGCAACATTGATATCATCCCGAGGCGGTAGTTTGCAGTCTGATTGTTGGGATCATATTGAAGCGCCGAATGAAGAGAAGCATTTGCTGTTTCCAATTCAGGCACGATCTCAGTCGTTGCCCAGTTATTTGTTGGAAAATGCATCAATTCAACCTTTGACATTTGGACTGAACCCAGATTCGCATACCAAAGCGAGACCAATTTGTTTATATTCAAAACCAAGATTGTGAAAGTAGCAACAACCAAGATACCAACCGCGGTACGGACTTTGCTGGTACTCAATCCCGGCAGCACATCAGCTAACTGGACTACCTTATTTTCGGAATGGTGTAAGTCCATTACTCCCAGCATCGAAACGCCAACTGGGAAAAGTAATAACATGGTACCGCTGCCATTATACAGATAATCATAAAACAGCCCATGCACGATGGCAACAACAAGTGCAAATAGACCAAGCCAGCTAAAAAATCGTATTTGATCGGACTGGGTTTTTACAATTGTCCAGGAGACAAACCACACACTTCCGAAATAGATCAGGATGAAAGCCAGTCCGCCAATCAATCCTTGTTCGATGGACACATCCAGAAACATATTGTAACTGTTTACGAAGTAGAAGATGGGGATCGAAAGTATGTATTGCGAATACAGGCCGGGAAAAGAACTCAGCCCTCCGCCAGTAATTGGATAATCAGCAAGGAAATATGCACTCCGTTCAAACAACTCTGCACGACTATTTATCCCATAATCACTTTGAGCCACACCCCCGCCTGCCCGGGCAGGCCCGAGATAAACAAAAGCAATTATGACGCAAAGGTATACCAGGACAAAGACAGGAAATAACGATCTCACGCGGGGCTTGGTTGCAAATCTGTCTGAAGCGAGGAATCGCCAGAGAACCCAGACTCCCAGCCCACAGGCAGCTGCGGCCCAAATTCCTCGAGACATCGTCAGGATAAAGGCTCCAACAACCGTTCCAAGTCCCAAAATAAGCAAAACTTTAAGTGCAATTGAAAAGCGGCCAGGTGCTTCTTTTCTTACATTCCACAACCAGTAAAAGGCAAATAAGTTCGTTATGACAAGCAACCCGGAGATATAACCGTGATGGATTGCAGGCCAGCCAACTTGAGGCCTATGATTTATCCACCAAGTCATAATGCTTTCCGGGTTGCCGGTAAAATTATGTGTTAGAAAAAAATAGATGGAGATGCCCAGCCCCATGAAAAACGAAATCATGGATAGTGGTCCCATGTTTCGTTTTGGCTGGGCACTTAATGCAAAATACATCAAAACAGATGTAACAATCAACCAAACCTTGATCCATGCAGCCGTTTTATCGTAAGCCGCCCAATAGCCAACCCAGGCGGTGGTGAGGAAGATCGCTATCAGCCAATCAAATGGAGTGCGCTGGAAAGGAAGCTTCCCGGCAAGCAACCTCAGTGTCCATGGCAGGACGGCAGCCAGGGTGAACCAAATTCCAAGTTCCGGAATTAATACCCAAGCCACCCCACTTATCGCAACGAGCAATAGATCAATGATGGCAAACCATCGATTGGCAACAATTTGGCGCAACGCTTCAGCTTTCATTGACAGAGAGAGCTGTTAGCCTCCCCCTCCAATGGGAGCGCCCTCGTCAGAGTTTGCCCAGAAAACATGTTGCATGCCAACGTTTATAGCCGTCTTCATGGTCGACCAGTCATACATCAGCATCTTTAGATAAGTAAATGCCGGACCTGGGCGGAATGCCCATTCACGGAAGGCACGCTTCTGCCAGTAGAGCAATCGCTCCGCAGGCATATTGGGATAATCCAACACGGTACCCCTATCCATATCGACATGTTCCCAACGTGTACCTGGACGGAACCATTTGTTTTTAACCACTTCAAAGAAGAACGGTGTGCCAGGATAGGGAGCCGCCACATGAAATAGAGCGATATCCAGCGGAAGTTTCTTGGCAAAATCGATCGTTTGGCGGATGGTCTCCTCCGTTTCGCCAGGCAGGCCAATGATGAAGTAACCCCAGTTCATAATGCCGGCAGCCTTGGCCCAGCGCAATGCACGTTCAGCTTTGTCTGGGTTTGCACCCTTGCGGGCATGCTTGAGAATCTGCTCGTTTCCGCTTTCAATCCCCCAGGAGATCAAACGGCAACCAGCCTTGCCCATTAACTGCAGCATTTCTTCATCTACAAAGTCAACACGGCTATTACTTGTCCACTTGATATTGATTTTCTCATCAATCATCAAGTTGCACAGCTCAATCACCTGGTCGCGGTTGACTGTGAACAGGTCGGCATACATGTGTATGTTATGGATGCCGAGCTTCTTCAAGTACCACATTTCTTCGATGATCAACTTGGGTGAGCGCAGGCGCGTTGCGTATTGATAACTGACATGCTTGATACAGTATGTACAACCGGCAGGACATCCACGACTTGTAAGCATGAATGTGAACGGTCCCTTGATATAGGGCATACGATAGGTTTGCAGGGGAAGCAATTCATGCATTGGAATCGGCATATCATCCAGATCGGCCACGAAGGGGCGTGGGAAGTTCAAAATGATCTGACCATCCTTTCGCCACGCTATCCCCTTGATACCATGCATGTTGACTGAACCATCTTCATTGAATGATGGCTTGTACATCAGATCGTGCTTATCGAAAATCTTCTTGATCTCTGGTGAGCGTTGATCGATCCTGCCTTCAAGATGATCCAGCAGGTCGCGGATCGTAAGATCAGGCTCACCGACCAGGCCAAAATCCAGGTTGGGATAGGGGCGCATCGTTTCCACAGGGATGGGGGTGATGTGCGTTCCGAAAGCGATTGTCTTCGCCCCGCGTGCATGTGCCAGAAAACATCCGTACATGTCGTTTTCAAGTGTAGGGGCGGTCAACTGCGTTAAGTAATAGTGGGGCTGGTATTTATCCAGTAACTTCGTGAACTCGGGCCAACCCATGCGCTCCGCATTGCAATCGACCACCTTCACTTTATAAACCGGGTGTAATAAGGCAGCCATCTGAGCGAGTGACACCTGCGGCCATACCATATTTTCACGAGTTCTGCGGCCAACCCGGTGCTGGGTACGGATCCAAAGTTCGCCATCGGGGGTGGGAGGGTTTACCAGCATGATGTCCACCGCGTCGGCTGAGCGTGAAGCAGAAAGGAGTCCCTCGCGGACAATAGCGTCTGCATTGGGAAAATCCACCATGCGTAATTTGGGGGCCGACCGGCTTCCCATATTGATCGACTGAATTTCTTTTTCCTTGTTATTCATTTTGTTCTCCTATAAAAATATAAAGCTACCAATGACATTTACAAACCCATGTCCTGCCTTGTAAGGACTTCCCTTTTACTTAGCTCTTCAAGCACCCGTAGCAACAACCAATAAATCACCAGCTGAATGCCGATAAGAAAGACAAGAGCGCTTCCCAATAAATAGAACCATATACGTTGAAGCTCCCATCCCTGCAGACCCAAGTATAAACTTAACACGCCTATCACAATGCCAATAAAGATTGAGACAAGTCCCATCCATCCAAATTGTTGATCAAGCGGAGTTTTAAAGAAAGGTTTTCCAAACAATCCCTGGCGGATGGGTTTTTTGTAAAACAACGAGACGAGATAATTGAAGGTAACGCCAAGTGCAAATATATCAATGCCAGCAATGGCAGAGATCATTGCAGTGAAGAGCGCAACTACACCCCATGGGGTCAGTGATGTAACACCGTTCAGCCTTGCAACCAACAAACCAATGAAGATCAGGCCAGCAATACCCATTCCTGACAAACCGAGTAATCCCAAAATTCTAACCGGGTTATAAGATAGCGCGGTCCAGATCATGCTTTGCAGGAAGACTCGTCCATCGTGAATGACACTGAGCTTTGAACGGCCGACGCGCTCACTATAAGGTATGGGAACTTCTTTAATCGTTACACCTTCATGCAGTGCACGAGTGCTCATCACAGGGGTCAGGTTTAGTCCATCGGGCAGTGGATAAATGTGCTCAAGAATTTCACGCTTGAACACACGCATACCACTGGCGCTGTCGGTGACTTTTTGGCGACCCAATATTGACAGCAAGTTGGCGAAAAAAAAATTGCCAAGACGCCTGGTGAGCGGCATCTGGCTGGCTTCGCCCGCCATGCGCGAACCAATCACGAGATCGGATCCATTCAATGCCGATTGGCATAGCTTTGGAAAATATTCAGGTGGGTACGTACCGTCAGCATCGAGAAATCCGATAAGTTCCCCACGTGCCTGCGAAAAGCCAGTTTTCAATGCGGCACCGTATCCTCTATTCTTTAGGTGGCGGACAAGGGTGACACCAGGAATGCATTCCGCAACCTCAGCAGTATGGTCGCGTGAACCGTCATCCACCACCAGAAGTTCGAGTTCATCAATTCCGACCTTTGCCAGTTCGGGCTTAATCCTGAGAACGCGGTTTGCTATTTCGGCAATTCCACCTTCTTCATTGTAGGCAGGGATCACAATAGACAGAATTGTCATGGGTTTACATCCTTGGTTGTTTGAAATATTGTTCGATCAGGCTTGCCTGTGTCACCGTCAATGGTTTTGATCGGCTTTGCAGGCACCCCTCCAACAACAGTATGCGGAGGAACATCTTTTGTAACCACTGCCCCAGCTGCAACCACTGCCCCCTTCCCTACCCGTACGCCATCTGTAATGATAGCGCCCGCTCCCAGCCACACATCATCTTCAATAATGATCCCTTCCGCTGTAATGCCCTGTTCTATAAAGGGCCGGGTTGGATCGTCGAAGACATGATTTACCGCTATGATCTGCGTAAATGGGGATGTATATACGCGATCTCCAATTTCAACCCCACCCTGCCCGCGGATCACAGAATATTCACCGATCAGGCTATCACGCCCAATCCTGATATGAGATTGCGGCATGTCTCTGAAGTTATAAACATGCAGGACCGCACCATGCATAACGATCGTGCCTGCTCCTATTTCAATCCCACCTGGAGTTGCATGTAGATATGTTCCGTAATCAAGATAAACACCATGCCCCAATCTGATATGATCCGCAAATCTTAAACGGACATTATTCTCAATTGCGGCTACGCCATCCATGCTGAGAATAAAACGATATAGAAATCCACGTAATGCAATACCAAAAACCGTTGGGATCCATCCAAAGGAAATCAAGAAAAACTGTTCATAGAAATACCGAGGGATGGATGATGATTGGCGCCTTATGTAAAGCTGCAGACTTGATAACATTCCTTCTCAATCCTGGCCGAGAGCTGCCATGCTCCGCCATTCCGACATACATGGTGATGTATATCAGCCGTGAATATAAAGCTTCTGTTGAGCCACCAACTACGATACAACAGTTGGCTTATAATAACAATATGTTCCGTGCCATATTCCTTGACCGTGACGGTGTTCTGATCGAGAATCGTTCGAACTATGTTCGCGATTGGTCACATGTTACGATACTTCCAAGGGTGATCGAGGCTCTTTCCCGGTTTCAGCAGGATGGCTTCAAGATCATTGTGGTTACCAATCAATCAGCGGTTGGCCGCAGCCTGATGACTTTCAAAGCCGCACAGGAGATCAATAATCGCCTCATACAGACCATTAAGGCGAATGGCGGGTGGATTGACGCTGTGTATATGTGCCCTCATACGCCCGAGGACGTGTGCAGTTGTCGGAAACCTCAGCCGGGGTTATTGATCCAAGCTGCTCAAGAATTTTCCCTGGATTTCAATTCTTCCTGGATGGTTGGTGACGCCTGGAGCGATCTACTTGCGGGTCAATCCGCTGGCTTGCATGGAACAGTCATGGTGAAGACCGGACGTGGAGCAACCCAATTGCTGGAAAATCAACCTGAGGGAATACAATCTTTTCTAATATCTGATGATCTCCTCGATGCCTTCAATACAATAACGTATTTCCAAAAAAATACTTCTTGACCAGTCCAAATTCTATTGCGGAGACTGGATGTTCTCCAACAGGATGTCGGTCATTGTTTCTGAGTATACCTGTTCACGTAAGGCCTTCACAATCATATGTTCAAGTATTAAGTGAATGTCTTCGACATGCTCAATAATAGTACTGTTGACATGGATGTTAATATCCACCAGGGAAGCCAGAGGTCCCCCGTCAAACCCGGTAAAGCCAATGGTAGTCGCATTTTGACTCTTCGCCAGCTCCATTGCATTGAGCACATTTTTGGAGTTACCGCTCGCAGAAATACCGATCACAATGTCTTCCGGCATGATCAAATTGGCAAGTTGTTGAGCAAAGACGCTTTCATAGCCTTCATCATTGGCATACGCGGAGAAAATAGCCATGTTATCGGAGAGTCCTATCACCCGGTAATGAGGCCAGCCCGCTTTCCTGGTATTTTTTGCCAGGTCACAGACAAAATGAGTGGCAGTAGATGCTGAACCGCCATTTCCCATGATAAATATTTGCCTGCCAACCAACCGTGCCGAGTGTAGCAGATCGATGACACTGACGATCCTATCCTTCGGCAACTGATTGATAGAGTCCTGAAGGGCATTAACGTAATTAATAACTCTTTCCATAGAAACCTTCCTTGCTTTATTGTTATTACCTTCGGTAATTGAAAATCACTTTTGTTCCATCAGATTCGAGCCTGAAAGGCAATTCCTGCAATTCGCATAACGCGTTTCGGACAGCAGACTGCTTCTCATAAGGGACATATAATAGAAGAAACCCCCCACCACCCGCTCCTGTAATTTTTCCACCGATGGCGCCAGAACGCCTGGCCAGTTCATATAAGTCATTAATGTTGTCA
Organism: Chloroflexota bacterium; assembly: GCA_039932795.1. GTDB lineage: Bacteria > Chloroflexota > Anaerolineae > Anaerolineales > Villigracilaceae > Defluviilinea. The sequence goes on along the minus strand of JBDTPH010000284.1, from coordinate 3,484 downwards.
TTTGTGATCGTGTCAGCCAATCGTTTCTTCAGTTTCCAGGATTCATGCATCAGCAAACCGAAGGCATCAAAATCACAGTTTGTCAGAACCTTCCGCGCTTCATAAACCATCTGCTTCATTTCTCGAAGCACAGGTATACGGTCTTTTATGTTTTCCTTTTGTTCCCTCAATATATTGTCGGCGCGGCGACTGACTCCGGTAAAAAACAATAGAAATCTGTCATTTAACGCACGCCGAGATTCTGTATCGAGCAGCACCTTTTCAATGTTAACCTGACCATCAGGTAGAAAATCCAAGAACCGCAAATTACCATAGGCAGCTATATACTGATCCTGAATGCCAATCGGTTTTTTGAGTGTATCAATTTCTATGCTGCAAGCTTCACGGGCCAGTTTTTCAGCGGAAACAATTTCTCCCAGATAGGTATAGAGGGCATTTAAAGCACCAACAGTAACGGTACTGGAAGACCCAAGGCCCGAACCCTCAGAAGGAATATCACCCATGGTTGTAATCTCGAGACCAGAGTGGATGCCCGTGGTACGCAACGCTTCCCGAATGAGTTCGTGCTGAATCTGGTCAATATTATCAACCATCTCAGTCTGTGTATAACCAATCCGCAATTTACTGTCGAAGCGTTCCTTGACAGTGACGTAGATATACTTGTCAATTGCTGAAGTTAAGACGCACCCGCCCTCTTCCATAAAGAAGGAAGGGAAATCGGTTCCGCCCCCAAAGAAACTTATCCTCAACGGTGTTTGAACAATGATCAAATTACCTTCTCCGATGTCCTGAAATACTCAACTGTTTCTCTCAAACCGTCATCAAGGGTAATGGTAGGAACCCATCCCAAATCCCTGTTTGCCTTCGAAGCATCCAAATAAATATGGCGAGTCTCACCAACTTTTCCAGCTTCGTGCGTCGCAGGATCGGAATAGCCTGTTATTTTTGCCAAAGCTGAAAAAACTTCATTAATGGAGGTGGGGCGGCTCCAGCCAATATTGTATATGCCGGGCTGATGATCGATTGTTGCAGCCAGATAATTGGCGCGGGCACAATCTCCAACAAATACGAAATCGCGCGTCTGCTCTCCATCACCATAAATTGTTATGGGTTCACCGACAAGCATTTTGCCCGTAAAGATCGCCACCACACCGGCCTCCCCATGCGGATCCTGGCGGGGACCAAAAACATTGGGATAACGAAGAACCGTGTATTTCAATCCATAATTGACATTGTACATGTACAAATAATGTTCGACAGTATGCTTGCTGGCTCCGTACTGGCATATGGGATTGATCGGATGAGTTTCGTCGCAGGGAAGCTTTTCCGGTTCGCCATAGACGGCACCCCCAGTGGAGATATAAATAAAGCGTTTTACATTAAACTCCTTGGCACACTCGATCAAATTAATCGAGCCAAGGATATTTACATCAGCATCAAAAAGAGGCTGGGCAACAGATCGGCGAACATCCATCTGAGCTGCATGATGGCTTATATAATCCGGTCGTTCAACATCGAAAATGTCACGAATCTTGGGATCTCGGATATCGAGTCTATAAAACTTTGCTGCGGGATTCAAATTTGAAACACGACCCGTGGATAAATCATCCACGATCACTACTTCAAAGCCTTGAGAAACAAATAGATCAACAACGTGCGAACCGATGAAGCCGGCTCCACCGGTTACTAGAATTTTTGGCATGATGATTTCCTTTGAAGAGATTAATATGCGCCGCGCCCTTTTAGTACCGCGGGAATTGTTTGAAACAGGAGTTGCAAATCAAGCCAGATGCTCCAGTTTCTTATGTAATACATATCCAGACGTACTCGTTCATCATAAGAGATGTCCGAGCGTCCGCTGACCTGCCACAACCCTGTGATGCCCGGGAGAACGGTCAATAGATTCATATCAAATTGTTTGTACATGGCAACCTCTTCAGGAGAGATCATTCGAGGTCCAACCAGGGACATATCACGCTTGAGAACATTAAACAACTGAGGCAATTCATCCAAACTATATTTGCGTAAAAACGCACCGACCTTCGTAACACGAGGATCATATTTGAGTTTATGGTTTTTTGCCAGTTCTTCCTTCAGTTCCGGGTGGCTGGCCATGACTTCATCACCATTCACAAGCATGGTTCGAAACTTCAGAGCATAGAACTGCTTTCCATTTATTCCCATAACGCGTCTCTTATGAATAATCGGGCCAGGGGAACTGAATTTAATTAAAAAGGTGGTCAACACCAGCAGGGGTGAAATAATGATTAATCCCGTTATGGTGATCAAATAATCAAGAACCAGTTTCAAGAAGTTATCGGCACCGGTCAGGCGCACCTTGTTTACATAGACAAGAGGAACATAAGCAAATTCATTTACAGTGAGTCCGGTGGTAATGACTTCATATAACCCGGATGACATACGGATGTTGACAGTATCCAAAACACCATAACGCTTAAAAATGTCCAGTAGGTAATCACGCGTTGAAATAGCACTCGAAGCCAATATGACCTCACTAATGTCATAACGCGTTATGATCTCTCCCAACTCGTCCACAGAGCCCAGGCAAACCAGGTTGTGAAAAAGGGGCGTTGTCACTGGTTCCTTTTTATCGACAAACCCAACCAGATGCAAACCTGATGTTTCCCAGCTAAGCAACTGCTCAGCCAGCCAGCGTCCTTCCTGGTTTGCTCCGACGATGACCGCAGGCGTCAGAAAGAAACCATGCCGCCGCAGAAAGTAGACAGCCCGTCGAAGACCAAATCGACCAAGAGAAGCCAGCAAAAAAGTAAATCCCCAGGCCATCAGCAACCAGCCACGCGCAATAACCAGGTTTGGCTGTAGAAAACCTGCGATTACAAGCATCACAAAGCCCACTGTCGATGAGCGAAATAACTTGTCGTATTCCCGGGTGCCACCCAGAAGGTTCTGATTGTTATACAATCCATTAATTACAAAAATCAATAACCAGAGAAAGGAGGATAATGCCACCAATGACCGATAATGCTCCACTGAAACAACGCCGCTCTCATCAAAAAACTGGAATGACGTTTCGAAACGAAAAAAATAGGCCAGACGAAAAGCCAGCCCGGTCATAAGAATATCTGAGACAACCAACGCGACCTTATAACCAAACCATTGCATTTGCCTGGAAATTACGGAATTTACTTTGCCGATCTTTTTCCCCATAGAGATAACGTTGATGGGTTCAGCGTCAGTTCTCATCGTAATCATTAATAACTCCTTCCCGTTACCAAAAATTCAAAAAAAGACCCCTGGGAACAATAAAAGTAAATTCCAGGCGTGGCCTTGTTTTGGATTGGATATTTATAACCCCATGACGTAGGAGGGTGAAAAAGGTTACTTTGTGAGAATCCCCGGCCTAGTGCACAATTCAGTCTGATTGATGCATAAAATATGGCGCATTTTCGTATCATTTCAATAAATGGGGGGATGAGGAGGGAATTATTGAATACTGCCCGGA
>JBDTPH010000283.1:0-4853 GCA_039932795.1 Chloroflexota bacterium | reverse complement strand
GTGCGCCGCGGAATTCAGGATAAGACCTGCAACGCACTGCTGGTAAAACTGAATCAGATTGGCTCATTGACCGAGACCATCGAGGCCGTGGAAATGTGTCATCGCGCTGGCTGGAGAACGGTCACTTCCCATCGTTCCGGCGAAACCGAAGATGCGACCATCGCCGATCTCGCAGTGGCGCTCAACACAGGCCAGATCAAGACGGGTGCACCTGCACGATCAGACCGTGTGGCGAAATACAACCAGTTGATCCGCATCGAAGCGGAACTGGGCGACACAGCCAGATATGCAGGCTGGAACGCACTGAAATAAAAGTACTCCTTCAGGATAAAACCTGAAGGAGTATTTTTTGCGGGAGGGATCATGTCTGACACAGACGATGTAAAACGATATTTGGATAACAGACAAAAAGAGATCGACGGGGCGGCGCTATACAAAGTTTTGGCTGATACGGAAAAACAGCCACAAATGGCGGCAGTCTACCGGAAATTGGTGGCAAGCGAAGAGAAACATGCCGCGGCTTGGGAAAGGAAACTGGATGAATTAAAAGTTTCCTTTCCTGCGCGCAAACCGACCTGGCGCGCCGCGACCATGATCTGGCTCGCAAGGCGCTTCGGTCCGCAATTCGTGTTGCCAACCATCACAAGCAACGAAAAAGCGGACAGCCAGGCGTATGACGATCAACCTGATAGGGAAGCCAGTGAGTTTTCACGAGACGAAAGATCCCATGCGCGTTTGCTTTCGATGGCATCTCACTCAACAGGCGGCCTCTCCGGCGGATCTGTCGCACAATTGGAAGGACGTCATAAAGCGGGTGGAGGCAATGCTCTACGCGCTGCAGTGCTTGGCGCCAACGATGGACTCGTTTCCATTCTGAGTCTCACGATGGGTGTTGCAGGCGCAACAAACTCAAGACCAGATATTTTGATCGCAGGCCTTGCAGGCGTGCTGGCTGGCGCAGGTTCGATGGCATTGGGAGAATGGTTGTCAGTGCAGAGTTCGCGCGAACTCTATGAACATCAGATCAAGATCGAAGCGGAGGAGATCGCCGAAAGCCCTGAAGAAGAGCAGGAAGAACTTGCGCTCATTTATCAGTCAAAGGGCCTGCCTGAGGATCGAGCAAAAGAGATGGCTTCGCATATGATGGCTGATAAAGCCAATATTCTGGATACTCTTACACGAGAAGAACTGGGCATCGACCCCGAAGAACTCGGGGGCTCGGCATATGAGGCCGCATTTACATCCTTCTTCCTGTTCGCATTCGGCGCTTTCTTTCCAATACTGCCCTATCTCATCTGGAACGGCACAACAGCCATCCTTCTCAGCCTGGTTGTTAGTGCAATTGGCTTGTTCATCATCGGTGCAGCGATCACGCTCATGACAGGTCGAAGCGTTTGGTTCTCAGGCACAAGGCAGGTGCTGGTCGGCATTGCCGCGGCCGCACTGACATTTGGTATAGGAAAACTGATTGGAGTTTCGGTCGGATAAAAATAAAGGGATGGGTGATGGGTATCCCTTTTCATCAGATTTTATTTGCATATTTCTCGGCAAACAGCGCGGGCTGCCCACCTGTGTGCCAGAATAAAACGGTCTCTTCCTTTTTAAAGAATCCCTTGCGAATAAGGTCAATCATCCCTGCCGCGGCGCGCCCTGTATAAACGGGATCAAGCAACAGGCCCTCGTTCTTCGCAAACAAATTCACGGCTTCACGCTCCGCATCGGTCAGCACGCCGTAGCCTGCTCCACAATAATCGGCATTTGCCAACACCTCAGCGGGAGTGAACTCAATCCGCTCCCCCATCTTCACGCTTGCATCAGATGCCAGCGCAGACACATGAGTCTTCAACCACTCTTCTGATTCATCAATGCTGATTCCCAACACGTTGCCTTTAAACCCAAACAGGCGCTGACCCAGCACAAGTCCTGCGTGCGTTCCGCCTGAAGATGTGCCAAACACAAACCAGTCTACTTCAACATTCTGTTTCATAAATTCTTCGACGGCAAACGCGTATCCCAGCGCGCCCGTGGGACTCGACCCGCCGTATGGAACAAGGTAAGGCTTGCGTCCCGCGGCAGCCGCTTTATCAAACGTTTCCTGCAGGGTTTGATCGCGATAGGCACGGTCTGCAACAGTGACGATCTCTGCACCCAACATCTTGTCGAGCAAAAGATTCGCAGACGGTTGGTCGGGCATTTCGCCGTTTAATACCAGAATACACTCCAACCCAAACCGCGCTGCGGCTGCGGCAGTCTGACGACAATGATTGGATTGCAGCGCGCCGCCTGAGATCAGTGTTCTGGCACCTTGCTCAAGTGCCTCTGCAACCAGGAACTCCAGTTTGCGAGTCTTGTTGCCGCCGAAGGCAAGCCCTGTCTGGTCGTCGCGCTTGACCAATAAACGGGGACCAGCCAGGGCTTCAGAAAGACGTGGCAGTTCTTCGATCGGTGTCGGGAGATGTGCAAAGTGAAGTCGTGAGATTTGTTTCATCTTCAATTCCTTTTCCTGGACGCTGATTTACGCAGATGAACGCTGAATTTATGATCGTTGTTGGGCAAGCCGACATTCCCAGCAGCAAACAGTGTTTTCAGCGTCTGAAAATTATGCACCTAAATTCTGTTTTGTTTTTGCTTTCCCGCGCGAACGCATCACATCCAGCACACGTGGGATGATTTCAGAGTACATCTTATACCAAAGCGGACTGGGTGCGAAGTCCCACGCGCCGAGTGTACGCACGACTTTTCCGCCCAGGCCTTCCTTGAAGCGATACACACCCCACATCGAATCGCTTTCATCGAATACATCAGGCGCACCCCACAGATCGTAAACTGTACAGCCTTTTGCTTTTGCATGTTTCATCGCGTCCCACTGCAAAAGATAGGTTGGCATCTTTTCACGATGGGCATTACGCGACATGCCATAGACGTAATAGGCACGCCCTGCAAAATAAAAGACAAAGATCGCGGCGACGGGTTCACCGTCAACTTCGGCAATGAGGGGCTCTGCGATAGGGATTGGTCCCACAGGGATGCTTCGCGATAAGTGGTAAGTGGTAAGTGGAGACTCGACACTGGCGACTGAGGAAGCAGCATTCGCCATGAAAATTTCCCAGACCGTTTTGTAATAGCCGTCATCACGGATGACAAACCCATCGCGCACAGAGGTTTCTGCATACATCTTGTAAAGCATACTTATATCCTTTGCTGTGCCTATACGCAGAGTAACCCCTTTCTTTTCGGCGAGACGGACGTTGTAACGCGTCTTCTGTTTCATGCGCGCCAGCATTTCTTCTTCAGAGGCACTCAAATCCACCAGCACTGTATTCTTAAACTGAATTTGATCGGACGCGTATTCCCATCCCCGCCGCTTCAATTCGGACATCACAGCCTGCCCGCCGTTATCAACAATATCCTCTTCGCTTGAAGGAACTCCTGTTCCCAACACCACATCGGGATCCATTTTCAGGAAGATTGCGCCCTGCTTCTTCGCAAAGGACTGCAAGTCGTTAAGCACGCGGTTTCGTAAAGATTCATTCGTCCAATCCAACAGCGGACCCTTTGGCGTGTAAAGAACTGACAGACGCGCGGCAAATCCATGATTGATGATCTGGCGTTTGAGGATCAATGCAGCAGCGACGCAGTTGTCAGTATTCAGTGACAAGTGTTCAGTCTGCTTGAATACGGCAAACGTCCCGTCAGCAGTCCACACCGCGTACAGTGGACTCCAGCCGTACTTTGCCTTCACCTGTCCCCATTCGTAGGTTTGGAGAACGTGCGGGTTGGGAAGTTTCGAGATCAGCAAATTCCAGGTATTACTCTCCACTTTCTATTCCCTGCTTCCGACGAACCGCAAATACGCCCAGTACAACAATGGATTATAGATTCGGTCCATTGCCTGCCCGGCGCGTTGTAGCACGCCGCCAAAGCCGCGTTTGAAGCGATAAACTCCCCACAAGCCATCGTGTCGTTTCTCAAAGTTAGCTTCTAGGATGGCTTCCTCCTCGTCAGGGACGCCCCAGAGGTCGTATTCTACGCAGCCGCGGGCTTTTGCCCATTTCATGGCTTCCCATTGCAGCAGGTATGCTGGCATGCGGCTGCGTCCTTCGTCCGTGGATGCGCCATACAGATAATAGGCACGGTTCCCGTGGTGAGCGACAAATAATGCGGCAAGTGGTTTGCCTTCATATTCTGCGACCAATATTTCACCCATTTCTTTTGGGTGCAACAACTGATAAGCGCGCTTATAGTATTCAAGTGAGTGAATGCCAAAGTCGTCACGCCCACCCGTGACCAGCATCATCCTGTGAAAAGATTCGATATCATCCCAGGCGCGGACGATCACGCCTTTTTTCCCGGCAAGGCGGATGTTGTAGCGCGTCTTTTGTTTCATGCGCGAAAGGATGGCTTCTTCCGTCCCATGAATGTCAATGATGATGGTGCGAGGGGGCTGGATGTTATGTGGCGAAATTCGTATTTTGTAATCCGTCATTGATGAATTATCTTCCCAGGAGTCGGGCTCAAGCTTGAGAAAAACAGCACGATTCTGTTTGCAGACAAAGTCTATTTCATTCCAAAGTGACTCATTAATGTTTGCTTTAGGAATGTATCCTATCGTAAAACCAAGCGGCAGTTTGCGAAATAGAATCTGTACTCCTTCGTTCCCACTCACAATGCGGACGGGCATCCAGCCAAATGCGGATTTCAACTCGCCCCATTCGCCTGTTTGCAAAAGATGTGCGTTGGGACGGGTTGAAAGGAATTGGTTCCAGTCGAAGAGAGAGATGATGGACATTTTTAATTTTGTCATGCTGAATACTATGACTTTGTCAAGGCGATTTGCAGGGCAAGTGGCTGGG
>JBDTPH010000282.1:0-2962 GCA_039932795.1 Chloroflexota bacterium | reverse complement strand
AACAATGATGAAATGCTGCAGGCAATGGGATTGAAAATGACAGCGTAAACTACTGCCCCTCTTCTTGTCGAAGAGGGGCAGTAGCACTTTTCGAAAAAAGTGTGAGCCCTACAAATGACATCTTTTCACGCACACATCAACTGACAACCCGGCGCGATTTCAAAAACGTTATCTGCTCAGTGGAATACCCAAGCAGCTCCTTTAACACTTCTTCTGTATGCTCCCCCAATTTCGGCGGCGGAAGTTTGTACTCCACAGGCGTATTGCTGAACTTCAACGGCGAACCAACCAGTCTCAAGTCTCCGATTTCAGGATGTTCCATATGGATCAACATCTCACGTGCTTCAACCTGTGGTTCAGCAAAAACTTTGTCGAGGGTGGGAATCGGCCCACAGGGAATGCCCGCGGTTTCAAGCACGGTTAACCATTCGGCTACTGCACGCGTCAAAAAGACTGGCTTAAGAATATCAATTAATTCATCGCGATGCTTCACACGCCCTGAGTTTACAGCAAAGCGCGGATCACCCACCAATTCCCATTTACCAATTACCCCGCACAACTTCTCAAACTGTATGTCATTCCCCACCGCGACCACAAACCACGCATCGCTGGCTTGAAAGCTCTGATACGGAACAATGTTGGCATGCGCGTTGCCATATCGCCTGGGCAGATTCCCTGACATCAAGTAATTACCTGCCACATTCGCAAGCATTCCCAATTGTGAATCAAACAAGGAAATATCCAGATGTTGTCCTGTGCCTGTTTGGGTGCGCGTTTGTAACGCGGCAAGGATCGCGATCGCGGCGTTCTGCCCGGTGAAAAGATCAGCAACCGCCACGCCGACCTTCATCGGTTCGCCATCAGGTTCACCGGTGAAGCTCATGAGCCCGCCCATGGCCTGGATCATGAAGTCATAGCCTGGGCGGTCGCGAAGCGGTCCCGTTTGACCGAAGCCGGTGATAGAGCAATAGATGAGATTCGGATTGATCGCGGAAACAGAGTCAAAGTCCAGAGCGGAGCCTGCCAGGGTGCCGGGCCGAAAGTTCTCGACAAGCACATCGCTTCGTTTGATAAGTCTGTGCAGGATGGCCCTTCCTTCCTCTGTTTTGAAATCTACAATGATGCCGCGCTTGTTGCGATTAACGCACAGATAATACGCGCTCTCCCCACGGGATCCACCCGCAAACGGCGGGCCCCAGGCGCGCGTCTCGTCACCGTCGGGCGATTCAACTTTGATCACATCCGCGCCAAGATCACCCAGAACCATCGTACAATATGGACCAGCAAGCACGCGGCTGAGATCGAGCACACGGATTCCATTCAAGGGTTGCATAGTATCTCCTTATGAAACGCGATCTGTATTTTAGCAAACCACTCATGAACGCAGCGGGATCATTGGGATTCGCGCCCGACTCGCGTCTTGGGATCTCACTGGATTCATTGGGCGCGTTCGTAACGAATCCGTTCTCGCTACGCCCACGCCTGCCTGCCGCCAAACCGGCTTCGGTCGAATACTCAGGCGGATTCCTGATGCACACCGGCCTGCCCAATCCGGGCTTCAATGCGGGCCTCAAAAAATACGCCTCACGTTGGGACAGATCGGACCTGCCGATCATCGTCCATCTTATGGCGGACCGTCCCGAAGAGACTCAACGCATGGTACGCATGCTGGAAACGCAGGAGAATGTGATGGCGGCGGAGCTCGGCTTCGCGCCGCTGCTGGCGAACGATATACTTCTGCTCACGCTGGAAATGTGTCTAGGGGAGGTGCCACTGATCTTTTCACTGCCTGTCGAACAGGTGCTGGGACTGGGTCCGAGATTGATCCAGCAGGGGGCACAGGCCATCAGCATCTCTGCTCCGCGCGGCGCGTTGATGATCGATCACCTGATCACTGGGCGTCTATACGGCCCATCTCTTTTCCCTCAGACTCTTGAAACTGTTCATTCCGCTGCAAAACTCGGGCTTCCCATTATTGGAGCGGGTGGCGTGTGGACGAAGGAAAACGCCGACGCGATGCTCTCGGTCGGTGCGCTGGCGGTGGAAGTGGATGCAGCATTGTGGGGAAATCATTGGATGAATCAATCTTCGATGGAGTAATCGAGCGTTTCCAGAAATCGCTTCCGTTCATCAGGAGACATGCGTTCCACCGCGAGGCGAATGGTATAACCGCCGATCAACTTCCCATCTTCAACGATCATCCAGTCAAGAATATCCTTCTCTTTGATCGTAATTTTTTCTCCCGCTTCCAGTTTCAAGGATGGAATGTCATCACCCATGTTGCCGCGGAAAGCGCCGTCCGTGTAGGTTACTTCGTCCACCCAGATATCCTGGGGCAACTCGCTGGGCGGAAAAAAGCGCACTTTAACGGCGACAAACGTTCGGTCCACGCGAGGTGTTGTTATCGTGCTGGCGAATGTGTTTAACGAGTCACGCGCCTGCTGGGTGGCAGCTTCCAATTCGGTGTCCGTGCCTGATAATACGGGTGTTGATATGGGGGTGGAAGTTTGTGCACAGGCAAACATCAAAAAGCAGAAGATCAGAATAAATTTACGAATCATTTATCTTCAGGTTCAAGCAACATGACGGGAATTCGGCGATGCGCAGCGCGCTCTTCATATTTTGCATACCCTGCGTAGTAGCATAAAGCCAGCTGCCAGTATTTCTCACGCTCGTCACCTTCCGTCTCGCGGGCGACGTACTTCATCCACCGGCCATTAAGGTGAACCTCGCATTCAGGATGTGCCTTCAAGTTGTAATACCAGCCCGGGTTATGTTTTTGTCCAAAATTTGTTGCCGTGAGTATGAGTTTATTGTCAACAGGTATGCTCACAAGGGGAAGTGTCCGCTGGATCCCGGTCCTTGCTCCCATCATGGTTAATTGAACGGTCGGGAGTCCAACCAGTTCAGCAAATGTGTGGCGTTCACTGGTGATGTGCAGCATGAACGCATCGGCGTGATG
>JBDTPH010000281.1:0-12420 GCA_039932795.1 Chloroflexota bacterium | reverse complement strand
CACCATCACCGCCCCATGGTCGCCAGGCGGACGTGGAATCCGCTGGATGTGCTGATGCGCAACATCCGTTATCAGGGTGTGAATATGGCGTTCCCGTCTGCATTGAGCACAGGTGTGATGAAGACTCCGCTGGCAAAGTTCCAGATCCCCGAAGCAAAAGGGACACAGGATTATCTCGGTTTGAATTATTACTCAACCGATACGGTCAGTTTTCATGCCGGGAAGCGCAATGAACTTTTCACACACAGCGGATATCCCGAAGATGCGGATATGAGCGGCACAAAATTCATCGCCAACATCCCGGAAGGCTTTTTCGAGACGATCAAATGGGCGGTGCGGTCATATCCCAACCTGCCGATCCTCATCACCGAAAACGGCGTGGAAGATGCGGATGACCATATGCGTCCACGCTATATCGCCCAGCATATTCATCAGATGTGGCGGGCGGTCAATTTCAACTGGCCCATCAAGGGCTATTTCCACTGGTCGCTGGTGGATAACTTCGAATGGGAACGCGGCTGGACTCAACGCTTCGGCCTGTGGGGCCTGGATGTGGAGACACAAAAGCGGACCAAACGTCCGAGTGCGGACCTGTACGCAGAGATCTGCAAGGAGAATGGCCTTTCCAGCGAGATGGTGCAGAAGTATTGTCCTGAGGTATTCGATAAATTGTTTCCCGTTTGAAACAGTGACCAGTAATCAGTGAGCAGTGTTCAGTAAGGAGTGAGGTATGGATTTCAAAATACAACTTACGGGTGTGAACCAGTTATTGTGCGTGATCTATGGTGACGAGATGCAATTGGACACCTTGTTCGGCGAGCTGGGTTTTGAGCCGTCGCAGGTCGAACAGTTGCAGGGTGAGCATTTGGAGCCTGTCGTCGGTCAATTTTTGGAAGTGATCCATAAGCGGCTCAGTAACGATGCTGGCAGGGACACGTATTATCAGATTCTGAGTCGCCGCTACGGTTTGGATGGTGAGCCGCACGAACAACTCTCGGCCATCGCGGCGAAACACGGATTCAGCACCGAATATATTCGTTCGTTGTTCGATGAGATCATTCAACGATGCCAGAGCAAATCCTGGCAAAAGGAACTCAGGACCAGCCTGAAACACATTGCTGTGGCGCAACTGGGACAGATGAATGAACGTCCTTCACGCGAGCATGTCTCTGCGAAGCTCGAGCGGCTGTCCAATTTGCGGGGCGCGGCAGAAATTGCCCGGCTGGATTACGAATCCAGGCGGGCGGAGATTCTGAGACAGGTCCAGGCTGAACTGGACGCGCTGGATGTAGAGTACAAGCCTGTCCTTGATGCCACGGAAGAAAACATCGCCGCGCTGGAAAACGAGATCAAGACCGATGTGCTGCTGTATGGCGAAACCGTCTCCGGCGGCTCCTACCGCGCCTCCTACACCCAGGGACGCATTTCCTGGGACAACGAAGGCATGACGAAATATGCCACGTTGCACCCCGACGTGCTCCATTTCCGCAAGCAGGGGCAGCCAATCGTCTCTTTGCGAGTGGTGAACACAGAGTGAATCTTCCTGCTGAATTCATTTCCAATATTCAAAACACATTTCGAGAAGACGGATTTGCCTTCCTGGAGGCATTGCCTGATTCCATCGCGGAGGCATCCGCCAAATGGGGTTTGACGGACGTTCGGCCTGCGCCAACGCTTTCCTATAACTTCGTCGCATTCGCGCTGAGCGGAGTGAGCGGTAGCGCGCGCAGACGAAGCGTAGTTCTCAAAATGGGAGTTCCCAATCGCGAGATGTTAAGCGAAATGGCGGCGCTGCGTCTCTTCAATGGAGAAGGTGCCTGTCAGCTGCTCGATTACGATGAAGAAAAGTGCTGGATGCTGCTGGAGCGCCTGACTCCGGGCGTGATGTTATCCACGCTGGAAGATGATGAGGAAGTGACGCACATTGCTGCGGAAGTGATGAAGATGATTTGGAGGAGTGGTCTCGATACGCCTTCGGCTAACGCCTCAGGCTACTCGACCAGCAATTCCAGGTTCATACGATTATCAGATTGGTTCGATGGATTGAAGAAACTGCGCCTGATGTTTGATGGCGGGACGGGACCGTTCCATACAAAAATAGTCGAACGCGTGGAAAGGTCAGTGAGCGATTTCTTTGCAGAGAATCACAAGCCTGTCCTCATGCATGGGGACTTTCATCATTTCAATATTCTGTCGTCAGAGCGCGGCTGGCTGGTGATTGACCCGAAGGGAGTCATTGGTCCCGCGGGCTATGAGGTGGGTCCGCTGTTGATGAACCCGTGGGGCGATCTGTTAAACGGGATCAACTATCGGCTGATGACGAAGCGGCGCATTGACATCCTGCATGAGCATCTTGGGTTCGAGCGTGAGCGCATCCATGAATGGGCGCTGGCGCACGCGGTGCTATCCGCCTGGTGGAGCTTTGAAGACAACACTGGCTGGGAGTATTCCCTGGCGTTTGCCGAAATGCTCGCAGACTTGCAGATTTAAACGATTACAGCCTCTCATGTGAGAGGCTGTAACTTTTATACAGAGCTGTTTTACCTGCCGATCAAGGTAAATATTGCGACGCCAAGTGCAAGGAGTCCCAGGATGATTCCAGGGATTGCCAGGCCAAAGGCCGAAAGACCGTAGAACAGGAAGAACAGGATCAGGCACCACGAAGCAAGCGAATTGGGCATATTCATTTTATTCTCCTCGGGTTGGTTTGAGGCTCCGCGAGCCTTCTAGTTAAGTAAACACCACATGGATGTGGGCGTTGCACATCACGAAGGGCGGCATGCCGCAGTGGTAGAATGGGTGGCTATGGCAACAACTGCTCCCCTTGAATTTTCCATGCAGCGTACACATGTTTCAGACCGCACAGGCCCTGTGAAGTGGGTCTGGTCGCACGCGCGGCGCCACTGGTGGATCATCATCGTGATGCTGATCGGAGCCGTGGGCAATGCGGGCCTGGCGGCAGTGGTCCCCGTGTTGACGGGAGATGCGTTTAACGCGATGCTTAAGCCGGTGCCCGACACAAGCGTGTTGATCCCGCTGGCAATCATTATTGGTGTTTCGCAGGTGATACGCGGCATCCTGCAGCTTGGACGCAACTTCGGCGCTGAACTTCTCGCGCAAAATATGGAACGTTCGGTGCGCGACGAACTGTATCTATCCTTGCTGGGAAAGAGCATGACCTTCCATAACCTTCAGCCTGTGGGCGATACCATGGCACGCTCCACAAACGATGTGCGGGAGGTCAACTACATGTTCAGCCCGGGCATCAACCTGGTGGTGGGCTCACTTGTTTTTTTGTTGATGCCGATCCTTGTCGCAGGACGTTATCACCCGGCGCTTATCACCGTTCCAGTGGTTTACATCATCCTGTATTTTGTTTTTCTCGCCCGTTATCTAAAAACGCTCGCGCCCATCACAGATGAAGTGCGCGCCACCTTCGGTGAGATGAACACCCATCTTTCGGAATCATTGGACGGCGTGGAAGTGGTCAAGGCAGCCTCACAGGAAAATGCAGAAGTGGATCGCTTCGTGATGAACGCCAGCCGCGTGCGGGATGCATTCGTGCAACAGGGTGACCTCGAGGGGCGTTACGTTGCGATGCTCCTGCTGGGTGCTGCCTACGCCTTTGGCCTGTTCCATTCCCTCCTGCTTTTCCGCAGCGGACAGCTGGACATTGGCGCGGTGGTGGCGTATTTCGGCCTGCTGCGCCTGCTTGAGTTCCCCACCTTTGTATCCACGTTTGCGTATTCACAGATTTCCCTGGGGATCTCCAGTGCGCGCCGCATTCTGGAGCTCATCAACCGCGAGACCAATCTCGACCAGAATGCGCAGGGATATGCCGAGGCGATGAAAGGCGAAGTGGAATTCAAAAACGTAAACTTTGTCTATAACTTAAGCGGCATCAATGGCGAGTATGCTTCGTCCGCAAAAGAAGATGTGCTTCAAAACATCTCCTTCAAAGTCAAACCGGGTCAGACAGTTGCCATCGTAGGTCAAACGGGCGCAGGGAAAACATCACTTGTGAAGCTTCTCAACCGCACCTATGACGCATCACAGGGACAGATCCTGGTGGATGGTGTGGATGTGCGCGATTGGAATCTGGCCGCACTCCGTTCGCAGATCTCGATGATCGAGCAGGATATCTTCCTGTTCTCACGGACCGTCAGTGAGAATATCGCCTTCGGAAAGCCGGATTCGACTCAGAGTGAGATCGAATCGGCGGCAAAGTCTGCACAGGCAGATGACTTCATCCAGACTTTTGATAAGGGCTATGCCACCGTTGTCGGTGAACGCGGCGTTACACTCTCCGGCGGGCAGCGTCAACGCATTGCACTGGGCCGCGCCTTCCTGACCGATCCGCACATTTTGATCCTGGATGACTCCACATCTGCCATCGATTCGGCAACAGAGGACAAGATCCAGCGCGCCATCTCCAACGCAGCGCGCGGGCGGACAACGTTCATCATCACGCATCGCCTCTCGCAGATCCGCTGGGCAGACCTGATCATCGTTCTGCGAAAAGGCAGAATCGCCGCCATCGGCACGCACGATGAACTGATGAAAACATCCGACGCGTATTCGAAGATATTCAGGGAATGATTCATTCGCACTGAGCGGAGTGAGCCTGCCGGCGAACGTAGGCGAAGTGCATAGCTGGTTGTTACCCGCCCCCCCGACTGCGCTCCCCATCGGTCGCTCCACTCAGGACGAAAGTTTACGAGGATTTATGGGTTTCTTTTCTGGATTAAACGACGAAAAATATGATCGTCAGTACACAGACCGTGAATTGATGCGCCGCATTATGAGTTTCTTCGGGCCACAAAGAGCGCGGCTCCTGTGGGTACTTGCGCTTGTTGTTGTACTGGCAGTAATCGGCGCGGCGCTGCCGATTGTCGTGGCACGCATGGTTGACCTACTCAAGGGACAGGCGTCCCTGGAAGCCATCACGCTGGTCAGTCTGGCGGTACTGGGGATTGGCTTCGGATTATGGGGGTTGAACTGGGCGCGCCGCAGCCTCGTGGTGCGCGCCGTAGGTGACGTGGTTCTCGAACTTCGTACGCGCGCCTTCCGTGCCGCCGCTGAACACGACCTGTCTTTCTACGATCAGTTCTCGTCGGGACGCATTGTCTCGCGTATTACCTCAGATACGAATGACTTCGGCCAGCTCGTGGTCATTGTCACAGATGTGGGAGCCCAGATTGTACAGGCTGTTATTCTTGGCGTGGTGCTCTTCCGCACTGACCTGAAATTATCATTGATGCTGCTCACTTTTCTGCCGGTCATCTTTGCCGTCGCGGCAGGTTTCCGTGTGCTGGCCCGTAAGGTGACCAAGCGCGGCATGAAAGCGATGGCCGATGTCAATGCTGCGATCAAGGAAACGATCAGCGGCATATCCATCGCCAAGAACTTTCGACAGGAAGAAAGCATTTTCAAATCGTTCGACGAATCGAACCAGCAGTCGTACCGCGTCAATGTGCAGCGTGGCTTTGTGCTCTCGCTGGTCTTCCCCACGCTCAACGCGTTGGGCGGCATCTTCGTTGCCATCCTGATCTACGTCGGCGGCATCAGCGCGGCGCAGGGCATCGTTTCAGTGGGCGCCTGGTATCTCTTCATCATGAGTCTCGACCAGTTCTTCTTCCCGGTACTCAACCTCTCTGCATTCTGGGCACAGATCCAGGCGGGGCTTGCCGCCGCAGAGCGTGCCTTCGCCTTGATCGATGCAGACCCGAATGTCATTCAAACGGATAAACGGGACGTACCTGCGTTAAAGGGACATATTCACTTCGACGATATCCATTTCCGTTACACGGACAACGAACCGATCCTGACTCACTTCAACCTGCTCATACCACCCGGAGAGAACCTTGCCCTGGTCGGTCACACGGGCGCAGGTAAATCGTCCATTGCAAAGTTGATCGCCCGTTTTTACGAATACCAGCAGGGGCATTTGCTTGTGGATGGGCAGGACATCCGTACATTTGACCTGGCGCAGTATCGCCGTCAACTGGGGATCGTTTCACAGGTGCCGTTCCTGTTCTCGGGGACGGTGGCAGATAACATCCGTTATGCCGCGCCCAATGTAACCGATGCTGAGATGCTGGAAATGGCACGCAAAATTGGAGACGGCGACTGGCTGGAAACGCTTCCAAACGGGATGCAGACCGAGGTCGGCGAAAGAGGCGGGCGTCTCTCAATGGGACAACGCCAACTCGTGGCGCTGATGCGTGTCCTGATGCAGAAGCCTGCGATCTTTATCCTGGATGAGGCAACGGCAAGCATCGATCCGTTCACCGAATGGCAGATCCAGCAGGCGTTGAACCTGATCCTGAAAAATTCAACCAGCATTTTGATCGCGCATCGTCTATCCACGGTGAAGGCTGCAGACCGAATCGTCGTGATGGAAAAGGGGACGATCATTGAGGAGGGGAATCACAATGGCCTGCTCGAACGCGGCGGACATTACGCGACGCTGTACAACACGTATTTCAGGCACCAAAGCCTGGCGTATGTTGAGAAGGCAAGAGAATTGATCGGTGACGATTAAAGAAAAATGGACGGCGACGACGCCGTCCATTTTTTATAAGTGCTGTGCCGTAGGGTCAAGTGCGTTACGCAAGGAACGCTTTAGCTGAGGTGTGCCAGCCTTGGGTCGAGTGCGTCACGCAACCCGTCACCGAGCAGGTTGAACGATAATACCGTGAGAGCGATCGCAATACCAGGGAAGAAGACCAGGTGTGGAGCCGTGAACACCTGATTGCGTTCGGCTCCAAGCATGGCTCCCCACTCAGGTGTGGGAGGCTGCGCCCCGAGGCCCAAAAACGAAAGCGCGGCCGCGTCCAAAATGGCTGTCGCAATTCCAAGTGTCCCCTGTACGATGAGGGGTGTCAATGCGTTCGGCAGAATACGGCGAAAGAGGATCTGCATCGTGTCACCACCCAGAGCGCGCGTTGCTGAAACAAACTCCATTTCACGCACCGACAACACACTGGCGCGTACCACGCGCGCGTAGGCAGGGATGGAGACAATACCAATTGCAAGCAGGGCATTTTGAAGTCCCGGACCCAGCACTGTGACGATGGCGATCGCCAACAGGAGCGAAGGAAAGGCCAGCAGCACGTCCATCACGCGCATGACGGTGTTATCGACCCAACCGCCAAAATAGCCGCTCAGCGCGCCCAGGACAGTTCCAATGACAATGGCAAAGGAGACTGTGGACAGGCCGATCAGGAGGCTCAGGCGCGCTCCATACAACAGGCGGCTGAATTCGTCACGGATGTTTCCATCCAACCCAAGGATGTGCTGAGTCTGCTCTTCGGGGCACCCAAATGCGTGGATGCAGGGAGGCAGTCTCTTTTGAGCGCGCCCCGCATAGTCCTTCACATCCAGCATGGATTTGACTGGGTCGTAAGGAGCGAGCCATTGAGCCGTCAGGGCAATGAAAACAAGGATGCCCAGGATCACCATGCCAACAATGGCCGACTTGCGTCGGAATAGCCGCCGCCGGGTGATGTTCCAGAGACTGGCTGAATTAAGAGATAACCCCTCAACGTTGAGTTTTACAGTGGTTTGGATGTCTTGACTCATGATTAATTCAAACGAATTCGAGGATCGAGATAGGCGTACGAAATATCCACAAGGAGATTTAGTACGACAAAGAAAACTGCGATAACAACAGTAAACGCCTGCACAATTCCATAGTCGCGGGCGGTAATGGCTTCATACAGGATGCGCCCTACACCCGAAAGATTGAACACTGTTTCCGTAAGGACCGCGCCGCCGAGCAGGCTTCCCAACGATAGGCCAATGACTGTTACCAATGGGAGCAGGGCATTGCGGAAGGCGTGCTTGAGTACAACCACCCTCTGTGTAAGGCCCTTGGCGCGGGCAGTGCGAATGTAATCCTGTCCAAGCACTTCGAGCATGGCAGAGCGCGCCATGCGGGCAATCAAAGCCATGGGGATGGTAGCCAATGCAAGCGCTGGCAGGACCAAATGTTTGGCTGCATCTTTTACAAGTTTGAAATCAGTGCTCAGCAGGCCGTTCAAAATATTCATACGGCTGAAGAAATTGAGGATGGTGAATGTGGTTGTGCCCGGGGTCAGCTCCAGGTTCCACACTTCATAAAATGGCACAGTAATTAACCCGGGCGAAAGCCGTCCCGATGGAGGTAGCTGGAATGGCGTATCTTTCAGCGCCAGGGCAAAAATGTAGGCCATCATCAAGCCCAGCCAGAATACCGGCATCGAGACCCCCGTATTTGCCCACAACATCGTTAACACATCCACCCACGTGTTATGTTTTACAGCAGAGAGAATTCCAAGCGGCACTCCAACCACCAGGCTGACAATAAGTGCTGCAAAACTCAACTCGACTGTGATTGGAAGCCTCTCGATCAGCAGTTCCGTGACCGGTTTTGAAAAGCGGAACGAACGTCCAAAATCCCCATGGGCAATTTCATTGACATAGTATCCAAATTGAACAAGAATGGGTTTATCCAGGCCATGCCGATGAATAAATTCATCGCATACAGCATCGGTGGCTTTTTCCCCGAGAATGGCACGACATGGGTCACCCGGGATCAAACGTCCCAGGGTAAATGTGGCAAATAAAATTCCAAATAATACAGGTATGCTTAATAGGATTCTGCGCAGGATGTAAGTGGTCATTGGCTTCCATGATTCCCCCGGTGAGATATCTCACCGGGGGAATGTACAACTTAAAGCTGGATTACTGGGGCGGGGCATTCAGGAACGGGCCAAAGAGACCGCTCCAATACGAGAACGCGCCGGTGTTGCCGGTGTGAAGCGGATCAGCAGCATCCCACTGAACAACAAGGGATTTGACCACATCATTGGCATCCAGGGAGGAACCATCATGGAACACAACACCCTGACGCAGGGTGAACGTCCACTCCATCAGGTCTTCACTGGCTTCATAGGATTCTGCCAGAACGGGTTCCACGGCTGTTCCACCCACTTCATAACCAAGCAGGGCCTGTGTCACCTGCTCGCAGGCACGCAGGGACTCGCCGTCGGTTTCGTCAGCGCAGTAGAGCGAGATCGGTTCGGCGTTCTGCATCCAGACGAAGGTGTCTGTGCCATTGCCCATTACGGAAAAGGTCTCATTGCCGAGCGGGCTGGCATGCGGGTTGCCTTCCAAACCGGCCTTGTATGCCACAGCAGAACCGCCATGAGCAACAGGGATCATCGGCACGTGCAGTTTGATTGCATCGTTGGCTGTCTCATAGAAAGGAGCACGATCATCATCTGAAGCAAGCTGTGCACCCGCCTCAATAGCGTCCACAACATCGGGGAACTTGTCACCAAACTGGTCGGAAGAGCCAGCACCAAAGTGGTAGCCAAGGAAGTTTGTCTGATCGGGATAGTCAGCGCCCCAACCGAGCAGGTACAGACCCACCAGTTGACCGGAGTCAGCTGCATCGAGGAAAGCACCAGATTCCATCACTTCGATGTTGAGGGTGATGTTCAGGTTTTCCTTCAACTGAGCCTGAATGTCCTGGGCAACAATGTTGGGATCAGGCAGGTAGCCGCGTACAACATCGCGGTAGTTCAAAACGGTTTCGAAGCCATCGGGATAGCCAGCCTCAGTAAGCAAAGCCTTGGCAGCTTCGACATCGAACTCATACCACTCTTCACCCACACAGCCGTTCGGGATGGAACAGGGTGTGAAGTGGGTGGCAACTTCCGAACCGGTGGGATAGAAGTTATCCACAATACGGTTGCGGTCAATACCCATGGCAATCGCCTGGCGTACCAGTTCGTTGGCGATCGGATTGGTGCTGTTATCAAAGCCCTCAACCTGCGGGTTGTTATTGAAACCAATGTACATGATGTTCAGGGCTGGGCGTGGGAGCAACTGGAGATTGGCATCACCTTCGATCACGGCGAAATCATCCGGGCCTGGGTTGTCAATGGCGTCAACCGTACCAGATTGCAACTCGAGCACGCGCTGGGCAGATTCAGTGCCCCAGCGGAAGACGAGAGTCTGACTCATGGCAGGGTCACCCCAATACTCATCAAAGCGGGTGAAGACGATCTGGTTGCCGCGTTCCCATGATTCGACCTTATAGGGACCGGTACCGATCGGGTTTTCCAATGGCTTGCCTTCAGTCGTCTCAAGGTGCTCGGCAGGCTGAATGGCAAACGAGGTAAATGCGATCTTTGAGGGAAGGGCAGGATCAGGCACGCACAGGGTAAATTTGACTGTGAATTCATCCACTGCTTCAATGGACTTGACTTCACCACCGTAGTCGCAATCGGGGGATTCGACCATCATGCCTTCGTAGGCAGATGGAGCCTCAGTTGCCGGTGCTTCCGTAGCAGGTGCTTCGGTAGGGGCTTCGGTTGCCGGTGCATCCGTAGCAGCGGGGGCTTCGGTAGCCGGGGTGCCACCGCAGGCTGCGAGAACGACACTGGCAAGGACCAGAAGCGAAAACAAGACGTATAGGTTGCGTTTCACGTTTCTCCTCCTAAGAGAAATTCATATTTGGGTTGGATTACGTACAGGAAAGGGAATCGGAAATTAATCTGTGACGGCGCACCTCCTTCCGAATCAATTGATAAATTATACAGCAAAAAGAAGTTTAGTGAACAGGCAATGGAATGCCCAGCCCATTTAACACTACCTGCGAGGGGTCGGAATGCCACAGACCCGGAATGTCCGACTTGCAATTTGGGCAGGTCCCCTCAGCTGTAATGTGGTACTCACGAATGACATATCCGCTTCTGCGTATCAGCCGATGGTTGCAGTGCGGGCAAAAGGTATCTTCGTACTCCCCAACCTGACCCGGCAAATTCCCTGCGTAGACAAATTTGAGCCCGGCCTCTTTTCCGATCTCGGCGGCGCGTAAAAGTGTTTTCGCATCCGTGTTATCCGGGTCAGTCATCTTGTAATCCTTGTGGAAAGCCGTAACATGCCAGGGAATATCTCTTGACACTCCTGCGATAAATCGCGCTGCATCCCACAGCTCTTCATTTGAATCATTGAAACCCGGAATGGTGAGAGTGACGATCTCCACCCACAACCCCATGGCGTGTGCACGCTGGATCCCATCCAGTGTGTTTTGCAGAACGCCGCCCAGCTTGCGATAGTTTTTATCCTGCATGCATTTCAAGTCCACTTTATAGGCGGAAATATACGGCCGGATATAGTCCATCACTTCAGGTGTGTTATTGCCATTGGACACATACGCGCACATCAAACCGTTCGCCTTTGCATCCTTGAAGATCTCCACCGCCCATTCGCTTGTGATCAACGGCTCATTGTAGGAGGAGACAACGGTCGAAGCGTTCGTTCGCTGCGCGAGACGCACCATCTCCTGCGGAGTCGTTTTCCGAATATAGTTAATGGACTCGTCGGAAGATGGATCACGCATGGCCTGCGAGGTCAGCCAGTTCTGACAGTAGCCGCAGTGGAAATCACAACCCAGCATCCCGAACGTCAGCGCGTTGGTTCCGGGTTTCACATGGAAGAAGGGTTTCTTTTCGATGGGGTCACTCTGCAGCGCCGCCACGTAGCCCCACGGTACGCGCAGTTCTCCTGCCTCATTGAAACGCACCTGGCAAATTCCGCGCTTGCCCTCACGAATTTTGCAGCGGTGTCCGCATGCAAAACATTCGATCGTATTCTCATCAAGTTTTCTGTATAGCTCCCCCGGTACCGTTAAAGTATCAATTAAATCGCCAATTGTTTTAGCCATGTTAACCTTCAACCTTCACTCAACACGTACCGTATAATACACGACATGCTTACCGTTTGCATCCAGGCTGGCGGCCAGTCCTCGCGTATGGGAGAGGACAAAGCCCTCAAAAACTTTTTGGGACGCCCACTCATCCAACGCGTCATTGACCGTGTTTCGCACGTCGCAGAAGAGCTGATCGTGACGACCAATCATCCCGACGATTACCATTTTTTGGATATACGCCTCATTCCGGACCTGAAGCCTGGTCGCGGTGCCCTAGGCGGACTCTACACTGCAATCGCTTCGGCGTCAAATCCGCTGGTGGCAGTGGTGGCATGCGACATGCCCTTCGCCAGCGCAGACCTTATCGAAGCGGCGGGCAGGCTCATGGTCCAGGAGGAAGTGGACGTTGTCATCGCCAAAACGGACGAGGGCTTTGAACCGATCCATGCCGTCTACCGCCGCGAGACCTGCCTTCCAGCGATCGAAACCGCCATCGACGCAGATATGTGGAAGGTCATCGCCTGGTTTCCACAAGTCAGGGTACGCGTTCTAACGTCCGATGAAATCAATCGCTACGACCCGATGGGGCTCGCATTTTGGAACGTTAACACTCCCGAGGAATTTATGGAAGCAGAGAAGATCGCCAGCGCACGATAAAGTGTAATTTCAGTAAGTCACAGGTTTGTCATTCTGAGGAGCCAGCGTTTTCCTGGCGA
>JBDTPH010000280.1:0-19807 GCA_039932795.1 Chloroflexota bacterium | reverse complement strand
TCCCTCAAAGAAAAGCGCGGACGCATCAAGCCGCTGATCGCGCGTTTGCATCGCGAGTTCAACGTGTCTGTGGCGGAAACGGATCTGCAGGACAAGTGGCAGGAGGCGGTTATTGTCTGTGCGATGGTGGGAAATGACCACGGGCATCTTCAGTCCGCGTTGCAAAATGTGGCAAAATGGGTGGAGGGTCACTGGACAGATGGGGATGTGATCGAACAGAGAATAGAAATCGTTTGAATGTTGAAACGTCATAACAAGGAGACAACATGGATTTGGGATTGAAAGATAAACGCGCTTTTGTAGCTGGCTCCTCACGCGGACTCGGATACGCAACTGCATTAGCTCTAGCAAAGGAAGGCTGCAAGGTTGTCATCAACAGCCGGGATGAAGAGAAGGTCAGGGTCACAGCCGAGAAAATGACCGCTGAAACGGGCACACAGGCGTACAGCGTCGCGGGAGATGTGAGCGACGCGTCCACGGCGGAGAGGCTGATCCAGTCAGCAGTCGAATCTCTGGGCGGACTCGATATCCTGATCACGAATGCGGGCGGACCTCCCGCAGGATCGTTTGAAATATTCGACGAAAAGACCTGGCGAAAAGCCGTGGACACTTCCTTCCTGAGCCATGTCAGGCTGATCCGTGCGGCCCTGCCCCATTTGAGAAAATCCGATGCGCCAAGCGTGTTGACATTCACCTCCTACACGGTGAAACAGCCGCTTCAAAATTTGATCCTGTCAAATAGTATTCGCGCCGCGACCGTCGGTTTGACCAAGTCGCTTGCCATGGAACTTGGAAAGGATGGGATTCGTTTTAACTCCATCCTGCCCGGCTGGACGTTGACCGAGCGCGTCCAGCATTTGATGGGATTTCGCTCAGAAACCAATAAAACCACCGTGGAGGAGGAGATCACAAAGCAGATCGCCGATATCCCGCTGGGACGCATGGGGCAGCCCGAAGAGTTTGCGAATGCGGCTGTTTTTCTCGTTTCACCCGCGGCATCCTATATCAACGGCGTGATGCTGAACGTGGACGGTGGGATTGTGAAGGGCTTGTTCTAGTGAAAGGATTTCTGTATCTTTCTTTATGGATGGTCTTCCTATCCTCGGGCTGTTACGGGCGGGTTTCTGAAACTGGCACGGCACCGTCTCTGCCACAGGATACCCCAGAGCCAACATCCTTGTCTTCCACTGCGAGTGAAGCACATGATGTGCTGGTCAATTTTCTGACGTTGCTCCATACAAAGGCCTATGCAGACGCCGTGCCGCTATACGGCGGCGAGTATGAACAATTACAGGTATTCAACACCGAAATTGATCCGACGGATCACCTCGCACTGTGGACATGGGCTTGCGACAATCAGCTTCTGCAATGTCTGGAAGTGCGCTCGGCAGCGTTCAAGGAACTGCGCGGCGACACGTACATCATTCAGGTAGAATTCAGCAACCCAGATGGCAGCCTGTTCGTGCTGGGTCCATGTTGTGGAGCGAACGAAACAGAAATGCCGCCTGTTTCGCAATTCGACTACGCAGTGAGCCGAAACGCGGAGGGTACATTTGTGGTGATGAATACGCCTCCGTACGTACCGTAGTAACTACAATACTGCGACATCAATGTCGCACTACAAAAAACATAAACTTAAGGAATCCATGTCAAACTCAACCTGTCTAAACTGTGGCACATCCGAACAGGAAAGGCCGCTCATCTCCCTGAAATTCCAGGGTCAGGAACTTTATATTTGCCCCTCTTGCCTGCCAGCGCTTATCCACAAACCATATCAACTGGCAGACAAACTCCCGAACTTCACCCCGCCTGAAAATCCCCCCGCCGACGATCATTAACCACATCAATGAAGAATCTATCCTTTCTGGCGCGTACATCGATCCTCATCGCGTTCTTCTTCCTCATAGATAAGGTCCTGGCGTTCGTACGCGTGGGCATCATCTCGCGCCAGTACGCCGACTCTGTCGAGCTGCTCGATACATTTAACGCCGCCAACAACCTGCCAGATGTATTGTTTGCGCTGATCTCGGGCGGCGCACTCGCAATGGCGTTCATCCCGTTGATGAGCGAGTATCTCACCACCAAGGGCCGCGCCGCAGCCTGGGATTTGTTCTCACGAGTTGCCAATCTGGCATTCATTGTCACAGGTGTGGCGGCGGTGATCATTGCCATTTTTGCTGAGCAGATCGTCGGGGCAAGGCTGGGAATCGCGCCCGGCTTTGGTGAAGAACAGCGGAAACTCCTGGCGGAACTAATGCGTCTGAACCTGATCGGCACGATCCTCTTTTCGATCAGCGGCCTGATCATGGCCAGCCTGCAGGCTAATCAGCATTTCCTATTGCCTGCGCTGGCACCCACCATGTACAACGTGGGTCAGATCTTCGGCGCGATTTTCCTCGTGCCAAGCTATGGCATTCATGGCCTCGTGTATGGAGTGATCATCGGGGCGGCGCTCCATCTACTCGTGCAGATCCCGGCTCTGTTCAAATACCAGTTCAAATGGACTCCCGCGCTCGACCTGCGTCATACCGGGCTCATCGAAGCGTTGAAACTGCTGGCTCCGCGCCTGGTGACGATGTTTGGGATCCAGTTGATCGTCATCGCCCGGGACAATCTCGCTTCACGGCTGGACCAGGTGGGTGCGGTGACATCCCTCACCTATGGCTGGATGATCATGCAGGTCCCTGAGACGCTGCTCGGGACAGCCATCGCCACCGCCATGCTCCCCACTCTGGCTGAACTCGCCTCGCGCGAAGACTGGAGCGGATTCCATATCACCGTCGAGCGCGCCCTGCGAGTCTTGATCGCGTTAACCCTGCCCGTCGGCGCGGTGCTGGCAGCCGGAGTCAACCCGCTTGTGCGCGCCGTGTTCGGCTTCGACCCAGCCACGTCCACACTCATTACATGGACCACACGCGCCTACCTGCTCACACTGACAGGCTTCTGCATTCAGGAGATCGCAGCGCGTTCATTCTACGCGCGCAGGGAACCCATGTTTCCGTTATACGCAGTCATTTTGCGCCTGGCAATGTTCATTGCGATCGGCATTGCAGGGATCACACTCTTCAGGGATATCGGTGCGCCCATCATCGCATTTGCTGAGATCGCGCTGCTGATCGAGTCCATTATTCTGTTTGGCTGGCTCAGCAAACGGACACAGTCACCTCTCCGTGTGTGGAGCGCGGTGCTGAAGGGTTTGGCGGCAGCCCTGATCGGAGGCGTAACAGCCTACGGCCTGGCAGTGCTTGCGCCAGGGTCCGCAGTGTTGACCGCTCTGCTGGGAATGACTGTCGGCGGGCTTGTCGCACTCCCCATCATCTGGTCTGAGATCAAATTGCTGTTGAAATTGTAGAGGAAACCTTGCGAAGGTTTTGATAACCAGGCACAGATTTTCTGGAAAGAACCTTCGCAAGGTTCATGAACGGTTAGGATATAATTAAACCCATGATTGAAAACACTGAATCTTCTGGAAGTACACAACCAAACAAACCGGTGATCAAAAGCCGACGCGGGCGGACATTCCTGTTCAACGCCATCGGCTTGATCGTGATCCTCGTTCTTGCCGTGCTGGGTGGTTATTCATCCGGCATTGGCGTACGAAAGAGCAACCAATCCTCCGTCATTATGCAGCAATTGGGTGAGCAATACCAGAACACGCTCATTGACATGCAATTCGGAAGATATGAGGTTGCAAAACAGCGCCTTGAATGGATCATTGCCAATGATCCCGGCTTCCCCGGCGCGCAGGAAAAACTGACCGAGGTGCTGGTGCTCAGCAACCAACCCACGCCCAGCCCGACTCCGTCCCTAACACCGACTCCCGATTTCACAGGCGCGGAACAGGCCTATGCGCGTGCCCAGCAATTGATCGCCGCGCAGGACTGGCCAGGGGCTATCAATGCTGTTGATCAGATGCGAAAACTTGACCCTAATTACCAGCAATCCCAGGTGGATGGCATGTACTACTTTTCCCTGCGGAATTATGGCTATGATCTGATCACCAGGCAGGGCAATCTGGAAGGCGGCATTTATCAACTAACGCTGGCAGAGCGCTTCGGCCCACTTGACCGGGACTCAACTGGCTTGCGCGAAGGCGCGCGCTATTACCTGATCGGAGCGTCCTTCTGGCAATTGGATTGGGCGCAGGCGGTCAGTTATTTCGAACAAGTCAGCGCCTGGGGTAACTTATGGGATGGCACCATGACCACATCTGAGCGCTACTGGTTTGCCAGCATGCGCTACGGCGATGAATTATTTACACAGTCGCAGTTTTGCGAGGCAGTTCAACAGTATGAGCATGCAGAGACGATCGCCGCGTTGGACAAAGTAGCAGCTGACAATTTTGAAGATGCCTTCATCGGCTGCTTCCCCGCAACTCCGACAATCGACCTGACGCTGACAGTTACTCCCACGCTCACACCTGAGGTGACTTCCTATCCATAGGTTGTTTGTCTGGCTGTCTGGATACTGTCGGGTACAGCGATCACGCCTGATTGTAAAATCCACAGAATTACCTGCAGCTGAGACTCCAATAACTCCGACCCAATGATCACTACCCCACCCACCTGGGCCCTCGCGCTCACATACTGGCTGCATCTCTTCGCCACCGTCGCCTGGGTGGGCAGCCTCGCGGGTGTTTCACTTCTCGTGCTGCCCGCCATGAAACGTTCTCTCGATTCCGAGAACCAGCTTGTCTTCATCGAAGCGATGCAAAAAAGGCTCGAACCCATTGCCTGGTTCAGCATGAGCCTGCTCCTTGCCACAGGCTTGTTCCAGATGAGTGTCAACCCCCATTACGATGGTTTTCTTTCCACGAGCACACAATGGTCCCTGGCGATCCTTGTCAAACACCTGTTGGGCATCATTATGATCGTGGTCAGTGCCATTCAAACGTGGGAAGTGATCCCTGCCATTCGGCGCGCGATCGTCCGTTCCAGGAAAAGCAACAACGCCGCTGAAATCGACTCGCTGCGACGGCGCGAAGTTTTGCTGCTTCGAACGAATTTTGGACTCTCGCTCCTGATCCTTCTCGCCACCGCATTTGCCCGCGCTTCATAGTCTGGACTTAACCGAAACAGCCCGCCTTTTTTACAAGGACGGGCTGTTTCCGTTTAATGTATCTTATCGAAGCTGAGGGGGCTATGGCACCATCACATTGAAGATATATTCCTGCACTGCGACATATCCTCCCCCATAGCGGACTCCCACCACCAGATAGACGGGCGCAACGCCGCCCTCCATTTTCATCGTTGGACCCTTTGCTTTGAACGTCACTTCAAGGGTTGCAGATGTACCCCGTCCGGAGCGATCACCACCCTGCACCGCGACCACGCCTTTCCCTGCATACAGGAATGACGGCAGGGCCAATGTGGAAATAAATTCCTGGTCACTATCCACCTGCACAACGACGGTGTATACATCACCTACATCCATGGTTGCAGGAAGTCCCTGCACAAGGGTAAATGTTGTAGTAGGAATGGGGCTGGCTGCGGTCAATAACCCAACCGTTACAATTGCCAGAGCAAAGATAGAGATAAATCGTTTCATAAGCCTCCTTGGAATCATGTGATTCAAGTGTACAGCAGACTGCATATCTTAAGGTTTTCACTTTGGTAAATAAAAAATCCCACAGTCGGTAAAAAGACCCGCGGGATTTTTGGTTGCCTTTGCGAAAGTTTTTCGCTATTGATTTTGTTGCATTACCCAAACCTTCGGAAAACTCTTTTCAATTATTCACTTGCAGCTTGATCCCCTGCAATTCAGGTATACCCGTCAAATCATAGGCCAGGGCTCCTGTGATCTTCACAGGGACAATATCACCGATCCGGGCCTCACCTTCAATAAAGACCATGCCATCAATTTCAGGCGCATCACGGTAGGAGCGTCCAATGGCGATGCCCTTGTCGCGTCCCTCCACCAGTACATCCAGCGTCCTGCCCACATATGACTGATTGACCTGCATGGAAATACCCTGCTGCAACTCCATCAGCATTTCGAAGCGGGCCTGCTTCACTTCCGCGGGCACAGGATCGCCCAGCGGTTCGCTGGTCGTTCCGGGTTCGAATGAGAACTGGAACGTTCCGACGCGGTCAAAGCGGATCTCCTGGACAAAATCAACCAGCGCCTGATATTCCTCTTCGGTCTCGCCCGGGTAGCCAACAATGAATGTTGTCCGGATTGCGAGATTTGGAATGGCTGCGCGCATTTTTTCGAGTGTGCGATGGACCCAGTCAATGTTCGACGGACGCTTCATTCGGTACAGCGTTTTTGGGTGCGCGTGCTGAAGCGGCATATCCAGATAGGGCAGCACCTGTTTGCGGGTCGCCATCACTTCGATCAGACGGTCAGTCACATAACCGGGATAGGCGTACATCACGCGTATCCAATCCATGTCTGGCACGGAATCAGTCAGTTGTTCAAGCAGGATGGCAAGTCCTTCCTTCATTCCCAGGTCATGACCATAATCGGTCGTATCCTGCGCGATGAGGACCAGCTCCCGTACACCAGAGTCATGCAGGCGACGCGCCTCATTGATAATGGCGTTGATGGGACGGGATACTGCTGTGCCCTTAATGAGCGGGATCGCGCAGAACGCACACGGACGGCGGCACCCATCTGCAACTTTGATATACGCACTTGAACCAGCCACAGAAACCCGCAGGGCTTCATGTTCATCGGTGCCAACGGTTTTGGCATCCTCAGGCAGGTGGTACAGCGGCTCAGGGTGCGGGCCTTTGCGCAGGTCACTCACCAGCTGCACAATATCCATCCAGCGGCGAGTTCCCAAAACCCCGTCAATGCCGGGCACCTTCTGCGCCACTTCCGAACCGTAGCGCTGCGTGAGGCAACCTGCCGCGATCAAAATTTGATTGCCTTGTTTGCCTTCTGCAAGTTCGCGCAGAACGTTGATCGATTCTTCCTTGGCGGGACCAATAAACCCACATGTATTGACGATCAGGATATTTGCACGCCCAGGGTCATCTACAGCGCGGTACCCATCGCGTAAAAGAAGCTGCGCCATGGAGTCTGAGTCAACGGTATTTTTGGCACAACCCAGTGAGACAAGGTGAAAGGTATTTTTTTGCACGGATAAGTTTCCTCTACAGTTTCAGCGCGTAGATCGCGGCTGTCGCAGACATGATCATGGGGCTGGAGTATTTGATGGAACAGGCGTACCTGTAAACCGCGATGTGGAAGTTGGTACGGCGGTGAGCGTTGGCGTAAGCGTGGTGGTCTCCGTTGGGGAGGGCATGCCGGTCGGCGTGATGATCTCCTGGGCGCGGTAAATGTTATTTACGACCTGGCCAAACGTTCCAAGCAGGCCGAGGTCTGTTCCATTATAAAGAATGCGGATGGCTGCGCCGCTTCCCACCAGCACCTCAACCTGATCCACCGCCTCAAAGGGATACACTGACCCGGGCACCACGCGACCCTCGAACGCAGTTTCACCGTCCACGATCACCCGCATATATGTCCGTTCAACCGCGACCAGATTGACCTGCACATTGACATCCACACCCAGGGTAGGGATGACCACCGTCACGGTGGCCTCGCCCGGGAAGGCTTCCACAGCCAGGAACGTTGGAGTTGCAGTGAATGAGGATGGGTCCGGTGATGCCAGCAAAATATCTGAAATGGATGGTGCAGTCGGCTGAACATCGCGCTGACCCTGTATCGTCAACACGCGGCTCACACCCCAGATCGCAAAGCCAACCAGCAACACAACGATGCCAACGCCGAAAATAAGATCACCAGCGATGAAACTGCTCATTGGAGGCATGTTCGCAAGGATGGGCTGGCCCGGCTTGCGCATCGGCTTTTGAGGGTTGCGCTCCCGGTGACGTGCCTGCACTGCATCCGCATAACGAAGCAGCAGCGCGTCCACGTCCAGGTCGAGGAATGTGGCGTAGTTCGATAACATGCCGCGTGTCTGCACCGTGGAGGGCAGATCGTCCATTGCGCCATTCTCGAGCGCTTCAAGATAATGCGCCTTGACGTGTGTGTTGCGTTCCACCTCATCGAGATGAAGACTTAATAACTCACGCTGCTTCCGAAGGTCAATACCGATCTCTTTCACGATCTGTGTGAAAGTCTCAGGTGCAGTTTGTTTTTCTTCTGCTGATTCCTGAGGAAGTTCTGCTCGTACAATACTGGCTTCCGATTCAACTTCAGGTATAACAGTTTTATTCCTAACCAGGGTGGGGCGTTTGCTACGCGCCGCCAAAACAGAATTCAACCTGTTCAACCATGTTTGCCAGAGGCTGTCCTGAACGTCAGGTCCAGGTTGAGTTTCTACAGGTTGTGGAATTTCCACTCCTGGAACGTCATTTTTCACCCCAGATTCTGCTACTGGAACTAAACCATCCTCAACACCTGGCAGGTCACTCTGCAGAGGAGCTTCGAGACTGTGTGTAGGCGTCTCCTTTTCCTGAGGCAGGACTGCCAGACCGGCATCTTCACTTTGTCCGGGACTTTGGTTTGAGATGACATCAAATGGTTCACCTTGAATTACAAATTTTGGTTCAGGCTCAACTTTTTTGCGGCCGCGCTGCTTCGGGATTTTAGCAATGTCACCCCCCAGCTGAGACTCCGCTTTTTTACGGCGGACAGGCTTCGGCTTGGTCAGAGGTACAGCGTCCTCCACAGGTACTTCAATATTGATTGGTTGCGGCTCGGGTATGAGGATTTCCTGTGGAGGCGAAATATCGGCTGGACCAATAACTTCCTCGGAAGGTTTTTGTGCGTTGGCATCGCGCAATTCATCGAGCAATCCATCAAAGTTAAGCCCAAGATATTCAGCATAATTGCGGAGGTATCCGCGCGCTTGCACAGGCGAAGGCATGACAGACAGATCATCTGCCTCCAGTGCCTGCAAATATTGAATGCGGATGCGCGTAACTTCGAATACTTTTTCGAATGTGAGACGCTGGTCCTCACGGGCCTGTTTGAGTTTTTGACCGATGGTTATTGTCATGATACGTGCAGCAATCCTGTGGATCAGCAAAACGATCCTATGGATAAGCGAAGCAATCCTGCGGATAAACAAAACATCACCAGCCCCCCATCAAACGGGTATGAACTGGTGATGCCATGAGCAGATGGTTGGGATTAGGCTTCGGCTTGTTCTACGGGCGCTTCGACAGGAGTTTCAGCTTTTGTTTCAGTTTTAGCTGCGGCACCCTCTTCAATAATGGCTTCACCTTCGCGGTGGACTACGATCTTGACTTCAGGGACCAGATCCATGGTCAGGCGCACGTGAGCGGTGAACTCTCCGAGGTTACGGATCGGCTGCATGTCGATCTGTTGTTTCTTGACTTCGTAGCGGGTCTTTTCCTGAATGGCAGTCGCCACATCCTGCGTGGTAATGGAGCCGTACAGTTTGCCCGTTTCACCAGCTTTGGCGCTGAAGACAACCGTGATGCCGTTGACATGGTTGGCAAGGTCTTTGAGCTCAGAGTTCTGTTCGGTGCGACGGACTTGAGCCTGCGAACGAATTCTCTCAACCTGCTTGAGTGCGCCTGCAGTGGCGAGCATGGCCAATCCCTGTGGGATGAGGAAATTGCGGCCAAAGCCATCGGCAACCTTTTTGATGTCGCCTGCACGTCCCAGTTTGTACACGTCCTTGGTGAGTAATACTTTCATTTTTCAAGCCCTTTCTTGACTTTCATGAGGATTTGCTCGAGCGAAGGGTACTACGCTCGGCGGGAAATTCTACCATACTATCCACGGATTCCTGCTACTCCCCGCTAATTTCCAGGAATCAGGCCGAACTGGTGGAAGATTGGATCAAATCCATGTACGCGCCATCCATCAGGTCGCTTCTTTCCACCCCCAGGCTTGCCATCAGACCCTCGGCAATTGCCTGCCCCTCGGCGTCGCCCTGCCCATCCGCCAAGACGACTTCCAGCTCCATGAATTGGCCCAGGCCCTGCACGTCATCCAAATGCACGCGCGTCTGCCCAACGATGTACAGATAACGGGTTTTCTTCACCACACCACGGACTCCATAAGCGAGTTCCAGCACACGCTTCAAGTTTTCAGGGTCGTTGCTACGGGTGATATGATAATCGGAGCGTTTCGGCCCTTCCTGATCGGGACGTGTGTAGTAGATCAACTGCGCATGGTCGGCGAGGACGCGCAGCTTCAATCGTCCCTGCGGTGTGTTGAAGAACGTATCCTCCTGTGGAATGACCTGCACAGGCATGTCGCTTAGCTTTTCTGCTCGAGACTTGATCTCGTCGAAATTTCGGGCACGTGCTTTGATTTCAATGTTGGACGGCAAGGTAGGAATATCCTTTTAGGGCATGGATTTTTCGGGCCAGGAAGCAAACGGCACCACTCCCAACCCGGCTTTTAACTTCAATTGGGTAAACACTTCCTCAGTGTGATCATCTAATGGCAGGTTTTGTGTAAGGAATAGATTGCCAAATGATGTGATTGCCGTGGTTGTCGAAGCAACATATTTGAGCTGACCAAACTGGGTGTGATAATAGGAGAATTGATCCACATTGACATCCTTGTCCTGCTCCGTTGAAGAGACCAACTTCCAAAAGCGATCAAAAAACGGATACTCCACAGGATTCCGAAACGCCTTCATCAGGTATTTGAAATAAGGCCTGGCACGATACCGCAAACTATTTGCTCGAAAGGCGCGCATGGAGTTCATGGCGTAGTGATCCCAATTGTCCGAAACGTGCATCCTCCCCACCAAATCACGCCCAAAGTTTAAGCGGACAGTGTTATATCCTCCAGGAACGCTCGCCGCAGACTCCAGCGTGGAGGATGGCACATTATAAAATGCCAGCATCATTCTGTTCGCGGCGATCACATCACTATAGACATCAATCAGGACAGCCGGAAGCCTGATCTCTCCGGTCAACCCGACCATCCTTTCAAGTATCTTTTGGGGGTTGAACACATCCGTTGCCACAACCGTAGAAGGCTGACGTACGATGTGCTGTTCTTCCAGTCCACTCGCCGCCAGAATAAATTCCTTGCGCTCAAGAGTGGATAATTGAAACGCGTTGGCGAGGCAAAAGAGGAGTTCAGGTTCAAAATACTTCTTCACCCCCCGTTCGATCTGACTGATCACAGCAATATCCCGTTCCGAATATTCGGCAAGTTGATATTGTGTCCAGCCCATATCCTGCCGTAACGTTAATACCAGTTCGCCGAAATCCCTGCGATTCATGAAGACCTCGTATAAACAGATTGACTCAAAAAAATCTTTGAGTCAATTGTAAAGCAGATTGCTGGACTTTACAAATATGAAGGAATAGAATAATTCTATTCCAATGGTGAATTGCTCCCGGAGCAATCCCGGGACGATTTTAGGGTGGATCCCCAGGAGGGGGTGGCAGCTAGCAAAGAGACTCCAACATCAGTTGGAGTCTCTTTGCTTCCGAGGTCAATTTGGAACGTTCATAAACCCGAACAAACGCCACAAGCCCCGCATGGCTGAGTGAGCAAAATCGGGTTTCAAGAACTGATTCGGGCACGTCCCCGGAATGACCGCGATCCCATTTGCACGGCACATCTCCACAGCGGACGGTGACACGCTTGTCATGCCAGCTGCCAGCCCAGGCTTGGTCCCCATCATGCAGTGCATCCAGACATGCCTGATCCCCAAATCTACGCATTGCTGGACAACTTCTTCGGTCACCGTGGGATTCGTGAGAACAAATACTGCATCCACTTTTTCGGGAAGGGATTTCAAGTCTGCGTAGCAGGTGTCACCGTTGAAGGTTGTAATGCGCGGGTTGACAGCATAGACCCGATAACCGTTTTCCTTGAACTTGTTGTACGCCAGGTTACAGCCGGTATCTCGCTTATCCGAGACGCCGACAACCGCGATCTTCTTCTGTGCAAGAAAATCCTGTACCAAATTATCGACCTTTTTCATGATATTTCTCCTTTACCGAAGGATCGAAACCTCAAGGCTTCGATCTGTTGATTGAAAGTTTGTACGCGATCATTTATTCATCAAACAAGATTATATTGGGTTCAGTCACATCTACAAGATGACAAATATCACATTGGATGTTTGCCCACAAAAATTTGATTCCTTTTCAAAAAGCAATAATTTTTGTTATCTCGCTGCAATTTTCAATTTGTGGACAGATGTTATAGTAGCGGTACAAAACAACATCCGATAAAGGCAACACCGGCGAAAGCCGGCGACGCAAAGCTATGGGTCTACAGTCACAAAAGTGACCATGACCGCCAGGCCGCCGAAGATCACAGAGACAACTCTTGTGCTTGTTTGGCCTGGCTTATCAAAAGCCAGGCTTTTTTTATCCGGATGGCGTTTCCAACCTTCAGGAACTTGTTCCACTAGCGCCGACCGACGCAAGCCGGTTACGCAACAAACAGGAGAAAAGCCATGTTTCGCAATTTCAAAGTTCTACTGCTCGTCCTGGTCGTCATCGTCATTGCCTCCAGCGCCTATGCTTTCGCGGCCGCGAATACAGTGCCTGACACCAAAGCCGGCGATGGCGCGGGAACCATTAGTGGTTAACAGTGAGTGCCGTCGCCTACACCTTGAATGCATCCGATCCAACTGCGCTGGATTCTGTGGAGTTCGCCTTGGATGCGGCCGCAACAAACGACCAGATCAAACTTGTAGCCGCTGGCTCCACCTGGTACAACTGCACAGTGGTGACAGGCAACAACTGGACATGTAACACCACCGGCGCGAGTGTTGGTTCCATGGACGAATTAACAGTCGTAGCGACAAGCAACTAACCTTATTTTCAAAATTTGGGTCTGTTCGTGCTGGAATCCCGTTTTGAAGATTCACGAACTCAACCATGGACAGACCCGCCTTTTCTTACAACTTTTCCCCCATCATGCAAACTAACACGCGCCAAACATCCATAGTTGTGACGGTACTGTCGTTTTTCCTGGCGATCCTCGCCTGGATTGCGCTTGCGCCAACCCAACTAGGCGGACAGGTGATGTATGTGATTGTAGATGGCAATAGCATGGAATCGAAATTCCATCTTGGGGATCTGATATTAATACGTGGAGCAGCCGTGTATCAATCTGGGGATGCTGTCACGTATCGAAATGCGGAAATAGGACGCTTTGTCTTTCACCGCATCATTGATTTGAACCTTGATCGATTCGTTCTCAAAGGTGACAACAACTCCTGGTCTGATTCCTATCAACCAACCCGTGAGGAAATTGTCGGTAAATTATGGGTACATATCCCCAAACTTGGTAAAGCAGTTGAATGGCTGAGATTGCCGGTCAACCTGGCAATTGCAGTTGGTTTATTGGGAGGCAGTCTTATGTATAGCATGGTGATACAACCCGCTAAAAGAGAAAAAGGGAAAGCTAAATTCCCTGCAGTTTCAGGTGGAATTCTTGAAATAGCCATGTACGGGCTTGGGTTTCTGGCTTTGGCATTTCTGGCACTGAGCATTTTCTCATTTACGCGCCCGCTCAAAACCAGCACGGACAATATATCGTTTCAGCAGGAGGGGAATTTCTTTTATTCCGCCGCGGGAGCACCAGGAATTTATGACACGGATAAAGTACGCTCTGGTGAGCCGGTGTTCCCGAAGCTAACCTGTTACATGAACGTGGGGTTTGCTTACAATCTTGCGGCGGTCCAATTGCAGGAAGTCAGGGGAAGTCAACAACTGTACGCCCGCATCCTGGACGAAAAAAGCGGCTGGCAACGGACGATCCCAATGACTTCGGAAAGTGTATTCAATGGCAATTCCTTTCTTGCCACATCCACGCTTGACCTGTGTCAGGTGCAGGCATTGATCAGCATGGTGGAACAGGAAACAGGGCTGCATGAAAACACCTATACACTCCAGGTCGCTGCCCACGTCGCCATGACAGCCAAATCTGGCGAGGAAGTGATCAGCGATTCCTTCGAGCCTGCCATGGTTTTCAGGTTTGACGATGTGCATTTCTACCTCGCCTCCAATAACGGACAGGATGATTTATTCCGTTTTTCAAAACCGGGACAAGCCAGCGGCACAGTCCAGCAGACAAACACCTTAGCCATTCCTGGACTGCAGCCCACAGTTCAATCAGTCCGAATAATCGGCTTGACTGGGTTGCTAATTACACTGATCGGTTTATTGGCCGTGGGGTGGCTTATCTTCAACAGGACTCGAGACAACCTGGATGGCTACATCCGGTTGAAATACGGTACGCTCCTCATGGAAGTCCGAGAACCCTGGATTTGAAGTCGCATCCCCGGTCATTGACGTCAACAATATGGATGACCTGGCGCCTATGGCAGAACGCCAAAATACGATGATCCTGCACATGAGTTTTAATTTCATCAACTATTACCTGGTTCAGACCCAGGGCGTAACGTACCGCTATGCAGTCACCAACAATAAAAGAGGTACTGTTGAAATGGAACCTGCTCGCAATAAAACATTGAATTACATGATCGCTGCCGGCGCGAACAGAAACATTGCTTCTGAGCCATCCCGGCATGAAAATTTCAATGATGTGTTCGAGACTGAAGCGAATCCCTTACCAGGCACTGATACGACCCGCAAAGTGATGCTTAGGTATACGCTAAATACTGACGGTAATAGTGACCTGCAATTCGAATGAATCAGGAAATATTCCTATGAAAAATCTGCTTCCTTTGAAACTTGCGATCTTTGGTCTGCTCACGTTGATATGGGTCAGCGCCGTAACGGCGATTGCCGCCTCAAACACCATACCTGCAACGCGGGCCGAGAGCAGGTCAGCAACTATGGGACCAAATCACATCAAGCCATCTGCCTGTGCTGGATTATCTTTAGCAATTACCGTTAGCGGGTCGGGTACAATGACAGGGACCGCTGGCAACGACCTCATCCTCGGAGGTCCCGGCGCAGACACGATAGACGGACTCGGCGGCAACGATTGTATACTGGGCGGCGGAGGTGACGACATCATCAGCGGGGGTGATGGGACAGATGTTTGTCTGGGCGGTCCTGGAAACGATACGTTTATAGACTGTGAAGGTGAAAGTCAATAACAGCGTATTTACGGTCTGGTGATTTGAAATATTACACTCTGGCCATCACGGTAGACTTCCTGCATATAAGCATCCTCACCCGCACGCCTAATAAATGCCTTGTGGTTTAAGTCCGTGTGGACATAGCGGGCATGAAACACATTGGCAATAAACTGTGAGGGTTGACTTATCTCTCCTCGCACAAGTGGCACCCAGAGATCATACAATTTTTCATCATACATTTGCAGATAGGTGGGGTCAAGCCCGATCAGATATGTATTGTGGGTATTGTAGAAAAACAGGCGAGGAAAATCATCCCAGTCCGTTTGAAAGACAAGCTCTCCCGTCTGCGTGTTTTGCTCAAGCCACTTCGATGAACCTTCGTAAAGATCGTAAGGTTTAAGATCATCCATGCGGGCACGGGCAACTGGTAATGTTCTGAAGAGACTGAGGACAATTGCGAGAGACAACGCGAGGAAAGGGAGTCTGAGTTGCGGAAAACGCCAAGGTTCAAGGGCTACAGGTTGAGGATGAGCAAGAAGATCCGACCAGGCAAAGGCAGCAAAGATCAATGCGAAGGGAGGAAAATATTCCACGAATCGGCGGGCCTGGAAGAGCATCAACGCAAATAGCAGTGAAACGAGGAGCGCAAAGCTGGTACGCAGATCCATTTTTCTAGCAGAGAGTCCCAACGCCAGGATGCCGCTCACGAATGCAACCAGCGCGGGAAATGAATTTGCCAGCAGTTGGTCCGTTTCGTACGGATACCACTCATTACCCACAGGCACGGATGTTGCGTCCATCAACTTGGGAAGCATGTGCCGAACGGAAAAAATAATGTTATCGGGGAGATATGGATTGATCAATATTCCAAGTAAAATACCAGCACCGACGAACAAAAGCGAACGATATTCAAATCGTCTCTCGGTAATGGCAACTGCAATCACGTATAAAACTGTCAACGCGATCAGCAATGGGAATGCGTCGTACATCCACACATACACAAAAGCCAGGACCGCAAGATGCTTATATTTTCGCTCCAGCAGCCAGAGCATTCCGAGGGCAAGCAAGCCGAGTGAAAGGGATTGCGCGCGCGTAATGTTCATGCGATAGAGAAACGCTTCAGAAATACCGAGTAAACCCAGGGCCCACAGCCACGCAAACGAAATCTGCTGACGGTGAAATAAAAACCAGATCGCCATAAATGCAAACGCTGCAAACACCACTGCTGCCCATTTTGCCCCCACCCGCAGATCGCCAAATGTGAACGGGATCAACGCCACATGAAAAAGAAAATGATGGTCGTAAAATTCATCTTGATTCAGAATGCTTTGAGGGAGCCATGAGAAGTCGGGCTTCAAGCCCTCCGTCCGCATCAGATATGCAAGCTTGATATGATAAAAGCCGTCGTTGTCGGGCATATCGGGGGATGCAAACTGGATCCATGCCATGCCTGCGAAAAACAACAGGGACAATATGACTGTCATCCATTTCCCGAACGTGACTCTCTGCCTGTGGATGTACATACTCCTCCAAAAAAAATCGAGCGGGTCATTCGGGGCGTTTGTCTGCCACCGAACGACCCGCGTTCTCTACCTTTCCACGTTTGACGAACTATCCGTTATTGTTGTTGTCGTTTGAGTTGTCATCGCCGTCCTTGTCATCATTTGAGTTACCGCCATTATCGTCATTCGAGTCATCGTCGTTGCCGTTGTCATCGTTCGAGTTGTTATCATTGCCATTGTTTGAATTATCGTCATTGGAAAGGCTGTTATTTGAATTGTCATCATTGCTGTTGTCGTTACCAATTTGTGATGGGTCGGCAAACTCGATTTGTGTCACAGACAGAGTTCCATTAGCGTTGGTCGTGAAATGGAGTTTGATCTGCGCACCCGGCACGATCACACCTTTGATCTCCACACCAGGGCCAAATGTGAAGGTCTGTCCGCCAATTGTAATGGACGTAGCGGTAATGGATTCCACAATGCCCAAGGCTTCGGTGCCGCTATCATTAAAGATAAGAGGCTGCGGTGTGGACGATCCAGACATGGATATGGAGGAAGCCTCAGGCGTGCTGGCGGTCATTTCAACGAGATCAGCCACGGACGGAGACTCGACGCGCTGTGCGGTAATGGAGCCATCTGCCGCAACAACAGCCTCCACTTTGGCAGTATCACCCACCAGGAACGATCCATCCCGAACCACTGATTGATCCACTTTGATGGTCTGCCCGTTGATCACCCACTGGTCTCCATTAATGCTATCGATCGCGCCTGTAAACACAACTTTAGACGAAAGTGTCTGGTCCCCAGCCGAGTCAGCCGAAGCAGATGTGCTGGCAGGAACCGCGGCGCATGCACTGAGTAGAATTCCGACCAGGATGATACCCATACGCAAAAATTTGATTGCTTTCATTTTTACCTCACTATTGATTTGATTTGGTTTCATTTGAGTAGTCGCATTCCCTGCAAAAAAGTTACGGGCGGATTCGCAGGAATTTTGCTTGTGCTTGAAAAACCTTATACTTAGCTTGCGTTAACTTATATCTCCAAACGTTTTTCGGGTTCTCCGGGATTTACCGTGATTGTCGCTAAAAGGGATTGCCAAATCCCGTCGATCTAGGCAGACGACTCATTTTTACGCCGGGGCTGGGAGCTGGATTTGGCAATCCAGCCCAGCAACATGGCAACTCCTATCGAACCGTCCTCAGAGGCAGGCATGGATATTCAAGGTGCATACAACGCATGGGCGGACACGTACGACAGCGATGAAAACCTGACACGCGATCTCGATCAAAAAGTGATGCAAGACTCACTCGCCGGTTTGCATTTCGGGTCGATCCTGGAAATCGGCTGCGGGACAGGCAAGAACACAGCGTTCCTGGCGCAGATCGGACAAACCGTCCTTGCCGTGGATTTTTCGCAGGGGATGATCGAGAAAGCCAGGGAAAAGGTGCAGGCGCAGAACCTCCGTTTTTCGCAAATGGATATCACCCAAAGATGGATCTTTGATGACCAGGCGTTTGACCTGATCGTCTGCAACCTTGTGCTGGAACACATACAGGATCTTTCCTTTGTATTCGCCGAAGCCGCGCGGACCCTGCAGCCCAAAGGCAGGTTTTTCCTCAACGAACTCCACCCGTTCAGGCAATATGAAGGCGGGAAAGCCAGGTTCCATCGGGATAAGGAAAGGATCGAAGTGGAGGCGTTCACTCATCACATTTCGGATTTCCTGAACGCTGCGACATCCCACAGGTTGAGTTTGGTGAAGCTGGCTGAATACTGGCACGAAGCGGACGAAAACAAACCGCCGCGGCTCATCTCATTGTTGTTCAGTAAACTTTGATGATTCTCTAACAAAACTCTTATCACCCGCTCAACCGACACGACTTAAAATAATTTCACAGGATATCAATCACCCCTGTTCCGGGACGCTTGATGCTCTGGGATCATGGGGATATGAAACTCTACAGCAGGAGACAAATATGACCGACACAACGCCAGCCGAAACACCTGAAAATGTTCAACAATTTTCATTTAAAGCCGAGACCAAGCAACTACTCAATATTCTGATCCATTCCCTGTATAAGGATCGGGAGGTATTCCTGCGGGAATTGCTCTCGAACGCGTCCGATGCGCTCAACCGTCTGCGCTTCGAGATGGTGACCAATCGGAATGTGGTCGATCCGCAGGCCGAGCTGAAGATCCACATCACAGCCGACAAAGATGCGCGCATGCTCACCATCCAGGATACCGGCATCGGAATGACAAAGGACGAGGTCATTGAGAATCTGGGCACCATCGCCCAATCAGGTGCCCGCAAGTTCATCGAAGCCACACGAGATCAAAAGGTGGATTTCTCCCAGGTCATCGGTCAGTTTGGCGTGGGATTCTATTCCGTGCTCATGGTGGCAGACTGGGTACGGGTCACATCGCGGCCGGCTGATCCGGGAGCGGAGGCTGTGAGCTGGTACGCCACAGGGGAGGACAACTATCAGGTCAGCGTGGCAGAAATGAGCGAGCGCGGCACGAAGGTGGAGATCAAGCTGAAGGAGGACGCGGCCGAATTCGCGGAGGAGTTCCGCCTGAAGAACATCATCCACAAGCATTCAGATTACATTGGCTTCCCCATTACGATCGGTGATGCCAATGAACCCGTCAACAAACAGACATCCCTGTGGCGCACTTCAAAACAGGATGTGAAGGAAGATCAATACAAGGAGTTTTACCGCCAGACAACGTTGGACTTTGAAGATCCGTTGCTGCACATTCATATCGTCACAGATGCTCCAGTGCAGTTGTACGCGCTGCTGTTTGTCCCGGGCAAATTCGACCGCGGCATGTTCTCGTTGCGCAAGGACGAGGGGCTCAGGCTGTATTCGCGCAATATTCTGATCGATGAATACAATAAGGATCTGCTGCCCGAATATCTGCGCTTCGTGCAGGGCGTGGTCGATTCGGAGGATCTGCCTCTCAATGTTTCGCGTGAGACCGTCCAATCCATTGGGTTGATGCCCAAGCTCAAAAAAGTACTGACCAACCAGGTCCTGAAAGATCTGGAAACACTGTCAAAAAATAGTGCCGAGAAATATCAGACGTTCTGGCAGGAGTTTGGCGGCTACATCAAACAGGGACTTGCAGCCAATACGGCGGAAGGCGAAAAACTTCATTCCTTGTTGCGCTTCAAGACCAACCTGAATCCTGAAACATGGTCTTCGCTGGAGGAGTACGTTTCGCGCATGAAGGAGGGACAGAACGTCATCTATTACATTGTTGGCGACGACGCCAGGTCCGTGCTGCGCAGTCCGCATTTGGATTATTTTCACTC
>JBDTPH010000279.1:0-6443 GCA_039932795.1 Chloroflexota bacterium | reverse complement strand
GATGATAAGGTCCGGCTCACTCGTAGCAGCAAGTGTAAGTCCTTCTTCGCCACGGCTTGCAGTGGTCACTTGAAACTGTTTTTCGGTTAGGATGGTCCGAAGCGCACGCTGAATTTGAGCTTCATCATCAATGATAAGAATATGCGGGCTGTTACTCATTCTGACTCCAGGTCCGCAGGCAGCTCAGGAGCGTTTGCTCCGTCCAACATACGTGGCAATGTGAAGTTGAACGCAAATCCGTCATGAAGGTTCTCTGCCCAGATATGACCGCCATGGGCTTCGATAATT
Organism: Chloroflexota bacterium; assembly: GCA_039932795.1. Lineage (GTDB taxonomy): Bacteria > Chloroflexota > Anaerolineae > Anaerolineales > Villigracilaceae > Defluviilinea. The sequence goes on along the minus strand of JBDTPH010000279.1, from coordinate 6,155 downwards.
CCCTTACAGATGGAAAGTCCCAGCCCTGTACCGGTGACACGGTCCGCGGCCGTGATGCGATAGAATTTGTCGAAGATGCGCTCCAGATGTTCGGGAGGCACCTGAGGCCCCTGATTGCTCACCTCGATATGAATTGTTTCACCCTCCACCTTTGCACGGATGCAGACCTTCGTGTTGGCAGGCGCGTATTTCAGACTGTTACTCACCAGGTTCGTAAAGACCTGCTCCATTTGGACATAATCCACGGGGATGAGAGGCAAAGTCTCGGGAACACTGATTTCCAGCGTATGTTCGAATGCAAGGTGTTTCATGCGTGCAAGAACACTGCCGATTATTTCAGATAGGATGTTCCATTCCCGTTTCGGTTTAAGAGCCCCGGATTCGATGCGTGACATATCGAGTAAATTACCCACAAGCAGGTTCAGATGATCGGCTTCGTCATCAATTGCCGCGATCAACTCAATACGTGCTGGAGAATCCCAGCTTACTTCCCTGCCGCGCAAACCAGATGCCGCGGCCTTGATCGTGGAAAGCGGCGTGCGTAATTCGTGGGAGACGGAGGATAGGATCGCGGATTTCAACTGATCACTCTCTTCCAGCACCTGTGCCCGGGATTCTGCCTGTGCCAATCGGGCACGCTCCAATGCCAACGCGCCCTGACTCGCAAAGGTTTGGAATAGCCTCTTCTCACTGGACGAAATGGCGGGTTCAATTCTCCAGATGCGGATCTCGCCAAGAACGCCGCGCGCTGCCTCAATCAGGATGATCAATTCAGGACGCCGTGATGGTGGAACACTTTCAGGGAATCGAAACTGCAGAGGCTTTGTTCCTGTAACATTCAATTCGACATATTCGCCATCCGCCACCGCATGAACCTGTTTTGCAAGGATGCCCGCAATGGCATAATCATTGGGCAGGCCGGCAAGAGCAGTGCTGAATTCATAAAGCAGGGTAGCCTCGCGTTCACGAGCTGTTGCCGCAGCCAAACCCGCCTGGGCGCGACCTACCAATTGACTGACCACGATCGCGACAACGAGAAAAATGATCAATATCACTACATCTGTGGGTCGGTGAACTGCCAGTGAGTAATACGGCTGAATGAAAAAATAATTGAATGCAAAAAACGTACCCAGGGCACTTGCAATGCCAGGAGCCAACCCCCAGCGAGCTGTAATGATCCCCAGTGGGATTAAATAAAGCAGGGCAACCAGCGTGGTTTCCAGAACATCACGGAGGACGAACAAAATCCCTGTGGTTAACGAAAGGAATGCCAGTGCCAGAATGTATTGCCAAAATCGTGACATAATAGATGAAATGGAACGTGCAAATTTGATTATACCTGTTTGCCAGCTGCAAAATATGGGGCTGGAACAATCAGGGAGTGTCCAAGGTCGTGGACGTAGCCACACCGTTCGTGCCGCGAGCATGCACGGCGGTGCGAGACGGCACTGACAGTTGAGTTTTTTTCTCCCGGAACTCCTTATTTTCTGTTACGAAATGAGTAGTAGCCCGTACTTTTCGACACTTCCATAACTTACAAAAGTTGTCAGTGTAAGGAGGCACTTTCTTCCCGGACATTTCTCAAAAACCTTGAATGTGCGACGCGAACGGTAAAAATCCTTGCTTCCATACTGGCGAATGACGAAGATTACCTATTCAACTCACGGACCAATTGCCGTACTTCTGCACTCGTCTGGCAGCGCAGCGCCTGTTCCGCCAGGGAGCGTGCACTTTTCATTGTCAGAGCGCGTATGATGGACTTGATGCGCGGGATCCCGGCCGGATTAAGGCTCAGTTCGTCCACGCCGAGACCCACAAGTACCGCGGTCGCTTCTGCATCCCCCGCTAATTCGCCACAGACGCCAGTCCATTTTCCAGCCTGGTGCGAGGCTTCGACCACTTCGCGGATCAAGCGTAGAACGGATGGGTGTAATCCATCTGCCAGATGGGATAGCGCCGGGTTGCCGCGTTCCGCTGCGAGGGTGTACTGGGTCAGATCATTGGTACCGATGCTGAAAAAATCCACCTCGCCTGCCAGCAGCGGGCTGAGCAGTGCCGCTGAGGGGATTTCAACCATGATGCCCAGTTCGACCGGCCAGGCATGTGATTGATTCTCTTCCAGAAGCTCACGATGTGCCCGATCCACCCAACTGCGCGCCTGGCGTACTTCGTCCACGTCTGCAACCATGGGGAACATGATTCGGCATGGCAACTCATCGGCAGCGCGTAGTATGGCACGAAGTTGGGTCAGGAATAGATCTGGCCTGGCGAATGAAAGTCTCAGTGCGCGCACGCCCAGAAAGGGATTTGGTTCTTCGGGCAGTTGAATATAGGCAAGTTTCTTATCGCCGCCAACATCCAGCGTGCGCGTGGTTACAGGCCGCTGCTTTCCCATCGTTTCGAAGATCTCTCGCAGCAGCAGGAATTGCTCCTCTTCAGAAGGCGCTGTCTCACGCGTCAGGAATAGGAATTCGGTGCGCAACAAGCCAACACCTTCTGCACCATTTTGCAGCGCTGCACGAGCATCATTTGGACTGCCAACATTGGCAAACACCTCCACCCTATGATCATCTTTTGTCCTGGCCAGTTGCTGGCTGGTTTGGAGTAATTTCTCGCGCTCGGCAAGCCAATCTGTGCGGGCTTCTTGAAGAATGGCCTGGATATCCGCCGCTGGATTCAGCCATACCTGACCGGTCGATCCATTTATAGCGGTTAACATACCCGTGGGCTCGCGTTCGAGCAATGTGCCCAGGCCGGCTACAGCAGGAATACCCAGGGCACGCGATAGGATTGCACTGTGTGATGTTGGTCCACCGCCTGCGGTGATAATGCCAAGCACCATCTGCATATCCAACTGGGATGTCTCAGTGGGGGTCAGGTCCGCTGCGTACAGGATCACAGGTTCCTGTAGAACGATCGGGGCCAGGGCGCTCCTGTTCAACATGCTGAACAATACCTGTGTCCCCACATCCTCCACATCCGCGGCGCGCGCCTGCAGGTACGGATCGTTCAGCGCACGGTATCCCTCTGCCGCTGTATTGATGGCAGTGTTCCAGGCGAGGGCAGCATTTTCATGCCGTTCATCGATCCCGGCGCGGGCCTCTTTGATCAGGTCGGGGTCCTGCAGGATGAGCAGGTGTGCATCAAAAATGGCGCCTTCATTCGGGCCAATGGATTGTTTCATGCGCCGGGCAAGCAGGATAATTTCGCGGGCGGTGTTCTCCAGCGCCGTCTGCAGGAGATTCCATTCGGCTTCGGCATTTTCAGCAGAATGGGTCGGGATGGGCGGGCGCTGTGCCTGATATTTATACAGCGGCGCCACTGCAAACCCCTCTGAAATGGGGACCCCCTTCATCGCTCCGCTTTCGGAGGGAATGTCCTGGGTTTTGGCAGGGATCTCCTCCACAACGGATGCAACAGGAGCTTCACCAAAATTGTTCTCAACAAGCACCTTGAGAGCGGAGAGGACAAGCCGGGCCTCCTCCCCCGAGGCGCTGATCCGGATCTGATGATTTTCCACAGCGCCGAGCATGGCGACTGCATTCAAGCCACGCGCCGAGACGGGTCCCTTGCCGTTCGTCAGGTCGGTGACAGTCACATTGGCCATGAAGCGGGCCGCGGTCTGAACGAACTTCGCGGCCGGGCGGGCATGCAGTCCGTGCGGATTCGTCAGCGTCAGGGTGATGGATTCTACCGATTCATCAGGAACAGGTGACGGGGAGCTTGATTCGGTGTTCTCCTGTCCGAGATGCTCGCGTTTGGGATCGAGCGCGGCGTTCGCCTCGCGGCAGATCGTATTTAGGTCGCTGTTCAGTCCGATTTGAACGGCGGCCGCAATCGCGCCCTCCACCAGCGGCGCGCCGCAGAAGCGAATGTGGGCGGCCATTTCAGGAGGCAGAAGATCAAGCGCCATGTTGGCACTCAGGACTGCGCTGCCGAGGTCCATTAAAACAAGCACGCCATCCTCGGAATATACCGACTGAATGGCGTCCATGATCTCAACGGCATCCGTGCCAAATTCGCTACGGTCCTCCCCGATGCCCGCGGCAATTGCCACCGGCAATGTAGTGGATGTGACCTGACGCAACAAGCCCACCAACGCGTCAGCCAGCGCGCGACTGTGAGAGACAATAACCAGGCCAACCATGTTTTCCTCTAGGCACCTTTTGAAGCAATGGTCAGCGCAAGCCAGATCCCATATATCACCGAAGCAACACCCAGCAGGGATAATAACCAGGTGACCGCTCTCAAAACCTGGCGCGAGGGATTCATGTCCAGGACAATCCCGCGCAAGCCAATGAGGGAATGTGTCACAACCGTGATCAGGAAAAGGATCTCGATGGCCGGAATGATGGGGTTTTGAAAGTACCTGATGATATCGTCATAGGTCATCAGGCCCGACGACAAACTTCCCAGATAGTGGTTGACCGTGAAATGCAGGACCAACACCACAAGAAGCAACGGGCCGCTGACAATTTTGATCAACCAGAGCCAGGTGGTTTCTCCCGGGCGGGGGCGGGATATATAGGTGGAAGATGTTGTTTGTGACATGGCTTATCCTACATACATGCGCGTGGCAAAGAACAGGATGGTGACCGCAGCGATGGCCATGAACCCATAAAAGAGCTGCTTCTGGCGGGTCACACCCACCCCGAAACTGGTGAGGACAATGCGGATGCCGTTCAGCCCATGCAGGATGGCTGCAGCGACCACAGCCAGCTCGCCCAGTTTGATGAACGGGTTCTCCGTCAGCAACAGGAAACTGTCATACGCATCCGGCCCCTGTGCCAGCCGGCCAAGAATGATCAGATGCAAAAACAGGTAGAACGTCAGCCCGAGGGCAGTGATGCGATTTAGAATGAACGCCCAACTGCCGGTCTGGCGGCCGATCGGGTTGAACCACGTCAGGAACTTGCGTGCAGAGGGTTTATTTTGAGTGTTATCCATGTGTACACACTCTCCTTATGCCTTGCCAAACAATTTGCGCAGCCGCATGCCAACCACCTGCGTACGCAGGTTCATAATGCGACGGCCGGGGTCAACGAACGATGGGCAGACTGCCGTACATTCGAACGCGCTGTGACAGCGCCACACACCATCTTCACAATCCACAACGGCTAAAAGTTCAGGTTTTCGTTTCAATCCCTGATCCTGTACAGCGGCCAGAGGAGCAGGACCGAGATATTCAGGCGTCGTGGCCGCCACCGGGCAGGCGCTGATACACAGGCCGCATTCAATGCAATCGCTCAAGCGGATGTAAAGCGCATCGTCCGCATCCCAGCTGGAGGCCGGGGTTTCGATCTCAGCTTCAGTGACCGGCAAAACGGCGCGCGCTTCGACAGCTTCCATTTTGCGATAGAAGGGAGTCATATCCACGGCCAGATCACTGACCACCTGGAAGTTGCGGAGCGGTTCCACTTTCAACACCGCGCCATCGCGAGTCACATCACGGATGAGGGTAATACAGGTCAGCTTCTCCACACTGTTGACGCGCATGCCGCAGGCGCCACAGGTGGAATGGTGGCAGGCATGCCGAAAGCAGATGCTGCGATCGTGGAAAGCCCAGGCGCGCTCCACGGCATCGAGTACATACTCATCCGGGTTGACCTCCATTTTGAAATCGTCAAAATGGGGCGTTTCGTTTTCCTTCTGGCGATATACGCGCAGGGTGATATTCCATTTGTCAGCCATTGCGCCTCTTCTAATTGGGAGTTGTGTAGTACTGGCGGTAGGATAGAAGCGGGGTCTCTTTTGTGACACAGGCTGCCGTGATGCCCAGCTTGGCGCAGGCTACGTCAGCGGTTTTCTCAGCCATGGCACGCAAAGTCGTCGCCTTGCCACCCGTGATGGTCACCAGACCATCAACGTTATGTGAGTCCTTATGGTCGTAGCATTTGAACGTACGCGCCATGCTGCGGCCTGATCCGCCTCCCACCAGCGGGCGTGCCGCCATGTAGATGCCGCGTGGCTTCACAGAACGAATGCCCGGGATGAGTTCACTGCCGCGGTCAAGCATTAGTTTGACCTGATCGTCGGTCACCGGGATGTAATCCACATTCTCAGCTTCGTATGAAGAGGTGCCTACGACCACCATGCGTCGCTGTGGCAGGATAATGTCTCCGTCACCGGGAACATTCAGGCGGTTGAGTGCCCGC
>JBDTPH010000278.1:0-2650 GCA_039932795.1 Chloroflexota bacterium | reverse complement strand
GCTGCATGGATGTATTCTCTATATGTCACCTATAGTTGTGCGAGGTTCGTCCAACTAGATGTTTAGCTGTGTGTAGCCTTAATGGCTTATCTATTTTGTGCAGCCTAAACAGCCTAAAACATATAGGCGTATAGGCTGCAATAGATTAAAATAGAATGAGTACCCGACTGATTTTAACACAAGCCACGCCAACCTCTGGAAATGAAGCTATCAGGTACCAGGGATGCAGGTAAGGTTAAAAACAACTCCTCCAACTTATTTAAAGTTGGAGGAGCTTCCCATCTATTCGTCAGCACTCACTAAACCCACAGGCATAGCATTTGCGGCAGCCTTCTTCATTCACAACAGCCGCTTCGCCGCACTCGGGACACAGGTCACCGATCTTCATTTTTTGAAGGACGCCCTCCGCCTCCTCTTCGATCTTGTGGCCTGCGCCGCCGTTACCATTGCTCTTCTCCTCGATGATCGGAAGTGCGCCAGCCCTCTCACGCAGGTACAGGTCGATCACCTGCCCGATGCCATCCGGCAGGGAGCGCACACGGTTCGGGCCGAAGCCGAGCGAACGCCCGCCGCCAATGCCGAGCAGCTGACGGACGATCTCACGCATGCGGTCGGTGGCCTTGATGGGCGACGCCATGCGCAGGATGTAGGAGATGAGACGCCCGATCGCCTCCGAGACCGCCGCAGTTTCAGAACCGGCCTTGGCCGTATTGATGAACGCCTCGAACGGCTGGTCACCGCCATTTTCATTAATGGTGATGAAGGCCTTGCCCGCAGGCGTCTCGATGCTGTACGTCTTGCCTTTCAACGCACGCGGACGCGGTCGCTTGGTATCCACTGCGAAGCTGGCAGCGATTTCAGGCTTGGGTTGAGGTGGAGTCACCGCAGGCTCGCCTGCGCTAAGCGCAGCGTCCTTCTTATCCGCCGTTGCCTTCGTCTCCAGGACAACCTTATCGCGTGAACCGGTCACATAGACGGTGATGCCCTTGCAGCCAAGTTCCCACGCCAGCATATAGGCAGTCGCAACTTCCTGTTCCGTGGCCCCTTCCGGAAAGTTGACGGTCTTCGACAGCGAGTTATCCACAAACGCCTGTAACGCGCCCTGCATGCGCACATGTTCCTCAGCACTGATATCGCCTGAGACCACGAAGGTATCGCGTACCGACTGCGGGAGGTCCTGGATGTGCTGACACGTGCCCTCGCTCATCACCTGCTCCACGATCTCCTGGCGCTTCTCTTCGCCGAGCCCAAGCTTCTTCAACGCTTCATCGAAACGCGGGCTGGCATAGGTGAGCTTGAGGTCCCTGCCGTTGTCGTTGACATGGCGGACGTATGCGAGGGCGAAGACGGGTTCACAGCCATAGCCTTCACAACCTGCGACGGTGGCGATCGTGCCGGTCGGTGCAACGGTGGTCTGGGCTGCGTTGCGGATGCCATGCCTTTTGATGCCATCCACGATCGCATCCCACCGCACCTCCGGCCTGCTCCAGTCATTCTCAAAGGGGATCAGCGTCTGAGGCGGTGTCCAGGTCATGTTGTCCATGTCGTAGATCGAGCCTTCGATGGCGGGGAAGGGTCCGCGTTCCTCGGCCAGTTCCACGCTGGTCTTCATCGAGTGATAACGGACAAACTCCATCACCTGCGCGCCGAACTCCTGGCCTTCCTTCGAGCCGTAGCGCACACCCGCGTGATACATCAGGTCGGCCAGCCCCATGATGCCGAGACCGATACGGCGCGCCCGATGGGCAGCGTCGCTCAACTGCGGCACGGCCGGCACATAGGCATTTGCTTCGACGACATCATCCAGGAAGCGCGTCGACGTCACCACCGACTGGCGCAGCAGCTCCCAATTTACCGTGCCATCGGGTCCGCAGTGCTCATTGAGGTTCACCGAACCCAGGCAGCAGTTTTCGTATGGCCCTAAAAATTGCTCCCCGCATGGATTTGTGGATTCGAGTTGATAGAGATGAGGAACAGGGTTTGCACGATTTGCCGCATCCAAAAACAAAACACCCGGTTCACCATTATGATGAGCCTGCTTAACAATCTTATTGAAGAGTTCACGTGCAAGTATCTTTTTATAGGATCTAATTTTTAATCCAGCGGCTTCTGCCTGTTCCATTGTTCCGCTGAATCCTTTTTCTTTTACATCATGAAGGTCAGGAAAACGCAATTCCCAATCTTTGTCATCTTTTACAGCACGCATAAATGCGTCTGTTATACCCACAGAAATATTGAAGTTTGTAATATGATTTTCATTCGTTTTAGATTCAATGAATTCTTCGACATCAGGATGGTCGACTCGTAGTACCCCCATGTTCGCTCCCCTCCTTGTTCCGCCCTGAGCCACCTCCCCAAAGGCGTGATCGTATACGCGTAAAAAACCAACGGGTCCGGTAGCTTGCCCTGCAGATGTTTTAACGACTGAGCCCTTAGGGCGCAGACGTGAGAACGAGAATCCGTTACCGCCGCCCGTCTGCTGGATCAGGGCAGCATCCCGCAGCGTCTGGAAGATACCGGCTGAGTCGCGTCCCATGTCATCGGTGATCGGTAGAACAAAACACGCGGCAAGCTGGCCCAGCGGAGTCCCTGCACCGGTAAATGTTGGAGAATTCGGGAAAAACTTTTTGCTCGACAGTAAATGATAATA
>JBDTPH010000277.1:0-19030 GCA_039932795.1 Chloroflexota bacterium | reverse complement strand
TTTGCGAACGAAACCCCACAGCACCATTACCAAAACGAATCATACCATAAGCGTTTTGAGCGAAATACTTGTGAACTTGCCCCTTGTAGTGGATTAACGAAGATACCCGTCGTGTGTTAGGCGACAGAAAATGGGTGCAACGAGGAATCTAAAATTCATGAGATCGCGCAACGCTCTTTATATGGAAATCTGACCTAATCAGTGACATTTGCACTGTTTTGCTGTAAACTATCGACAGGCCAAAATACGCAACCTAATCCCGTGAACGCTGTGCAAAGCACAGGTTCTTTTTTTACACATAACAGTCAGGAGGAGTCATATGACAAGTGCTCCATCTTCCGCCACCATCACCATCAAGAGTGGGCCCGAAACCAATAAAGTGGTTTCTCTTCCACGGGCCGAGTTGTTGATCGGGCGCGTCGAACCGGCTGGATTCGTGATCAACGACTCAGAAGTCTCCCGCCGCCACGCCCGATTGACCTTCCAGGAAGGTCAATATTTTTTGGAAGACCTTGGCAGTGTGAACGGCACGCTGATCAATGGACAGCGAATCGCTGCAGGCACTGCGCTGAACAACGGGGACGAGATCATGCTCGGTGCGAAAGTGACCCTCATTTTTCACCAGCCTCAACCGAAGCTAAATAGTACCGACAAGCTATCGGCTACGCGCTTCCCGGCACCGCCGGCGCCAAGCCCCGATGTAACCATGTTCGATCAGGGTATTGAGCTCTCCGCCCTGATGTCATCTGTCAGTGCCGCGCCTCCCCAATTGCTGGTAACTGTTGCGGGGAACGAACCGGCGACACATCTCCTCTCCAGCGACCGCATTACCATCGGCCGTGCGGACGATAACGACATTGTCGTGCAGTCCATGATCGTTTCGCGCTATCACGCTGCGCTGGAACTCACTCCCGCTGGCTATGAGGTTGTCGTCATGCCTGGCGCCACCAACACCCTGACCTGGCAGGGACGCCCGTTCATCGGGCGGCAATTGCTCTCACATGGGGATGTGCTGCGCATCGACAGTGAGCTGCCCGGCATGATGGTGAGCATGACCTATCAGTCGCCGCTGCATGCCGCGGCAAAAGTTCCCTTTGCGATCAAATTCGATGAAAAGGAAAAGATGACCTTCGGACGTGATCCGGGCAACGACGTCGTTCTGGACAAACCAAATGTGTCGCGCTTCCATGCCCAGGTCACGCGCGTGGGCAGGCGCTATTACGTCACTGACCTGCGCAGTTCCAACGGGACGTTCATCAACGACAAGCGCGTCGAAGGGGATGTGTGGCTGAATGCGCAGGATACGATTCGCATTGGGCCTTATAAATTTGTACTCGGCGAGGACCAGTTCACCCGTTACGATGAATCTGAGGGCATGCGGGTGGAGGCGTACAACATCAACAAGTGGGTACGCAAGGATCTTAACCTTTTACAGAATATCTCCTTAATTTTTCAACCGCGCGAATTTATCGTTGTGGTGGGACAAAGCGGCGGCGGGAAATCCACTCTTGTTGATGCCATCGCAGGCTATCGTCCTGCCACACATGGCAAGGTGTTTGTCAACGACATTGATGTCTATCAGAACTTTGACGCCGTCCGCAATGAGATCGGATACGTGCCGCAAAAAGACATCATCCATATGGAATTGACGGTCTATCAGGCGCTGGATTTCGCAGCTCAGTTACGCATGCCAAAAGATACAACTCCTGCAGAACGACACAAGCGCATCATGGAAGTACTTGAGGATCTCGATATCACCCATCGCAGGGATGTGCAGATCAGCGGCTTGAGCGGTGGACAACAGAAGCGCGTCTCGATCGGCGTGGAACTGCTCACCCGCCCTGGCCTGTTCTTCCTCGATGAGCCCACATCCGGTCTCGATCCCGGCACAGAGACGTTGTTCATGCACCTGAACCGCCGCCTTGCTGACCAGGGACGCACCATCATCATGGTGACCCACGCCACCAAAAACGTGATGCTCGCGGATAAGGTCGTGTTCATGGCACGCGGCGGTTACCTGGCATGGTTCGGGCCCCCGAACGAAGCGCTTGCCTATTTCGATCAATTCCGCAGCGAGCATGACCGCCGCGTCAAGCAGATGGAATTCGATCAGATCTACACCATTCTCGATGATTCATCCAAAGGCAACGCAAAGGAATGGGCAGAACGATACCAAAAGAACATTGCATTCCAGAAATATATTGTGGAACCGCTGCAGGCGCGGCAGAAAAAACTTCCAGCCGCTCAGACGCCTGCGAAACAGAAGCAGGCGCGGGCAGGAAAGAACCGTGCGTCAGCGCTAGGGCAGTTCCTAGTCCTCTCGAAGCGCAACGTTACCATCCTGCTGCGCGACCGATCCAGCCTTGTCCTGATGCTGGCAGCCGCCCCAGGTGTCGCCGCGCTCGATCTCGTTCTCGCGCCGGTCATGGGAAAAGCTCCGTTCAGCTTTGACACAGGGAATGCTGCGAACGGAGGCATCACGCTCTTCCTGATGACAATTTACGCGTTGCTGGTAGGCGGCATGTCGCAGATGCGTGAGTTCGTGAAGGAATCGGACATTTACAAGCGCGAGCGACTGGTCAATTTGCAGATCGTGCCATACGTTACATCCAAGGTCTGGGTGGCGCTGGCGCTGGCATTTTATCAGGGGCTGGCATACACGCTGCTCCATTACCTGGCCTTTAGCATGCCCGGCGGAATTGCAGAGTTTGGCCAGGTGTACATAACAATGGTCCTTGCCACAATGACCGGCATGATGCTCGGGTTGCTGGCGTCGTCGCTTGCACCCAATGCCGCCTCCGCCCCACTGACCATGATCATGATGATCGTGCCTCTCATCGTATTGAGCGGCGCGCTTGCCCCTGTTCCACCGAACATCAGCCAGGTGGCATCCACGCGCTGGGCATTCCAAAGCCTGTTGGGGATCGTGGGCGCCGGCAAGGATATTGCAGCCGATGCCTGCTGGCAACTGGATGAAGACCTGCGCGACGGAATGGACCTGGACGATAAAGCCTATAACCAGTGTTCGTGCATGGGCGTGAAGGTCTTTGACCAAAACACGTGCAGCTTCCCCGGCGTTGGACAATACTACACGGCGGAGATCGACCAGCCCGAGCCAACCCGCCCGCCTGATCTGCCTTCCGAACCGGGGGAACCCATCATCCCTGAAGCGCCCCCACCCCCTGACGATAACTTCGACCAGGTCAAAATGGCGCAGTATTTGAACTCACTAAGTTCCTATCAAAATGATGTGAAGGATATTCAGGATAGCTTCCGCAACCAGATGGATCTCTACCGGTCCCAGACGGACGTGTATTCGAATGAGATGACCAAATACCAGGAGGATATTGCACGCCATAACATCTCACGTGTCTCGGCAGTCAAGGGAGCTGAGGGGGTCATGAGCGCTGTCACTGCCCAGTACGGTTGGGCATGGGTGGATAAGGATGATCCATCCATCTATTTCCCATGGCTTCTCAATACATGGTTCGCACAGTTGAAGATCGTCGCAGCCTACTTTGTGGTCATCCTGTGGTTGATCAAGCGAAAGGATGTCAAATAATGCGAAGAAAATTGCTTCCCTTTTCTGGCTTGATCCTTTTAATAATCATGGCCTGTGGATTCGGCTCCAAGCCATTGGATTCCATTTCCCAGACTCTAACTCCCATGAGTCAGCTTGTGCGTGAAACCCTTACAGCGCGCGCCGGCGCAGAAGGCGGATCAAGCAATGAATTGACGACCGCGGTTGCCAAAGCAACGGAACGCTCGGAGCAGATCTACGCCACACAGACCGCCCGCGCTGCGCTCAACGAACCATCCAGACTGGCGACTGTTACGGCGATGGCGCCGATGGTTGCCGAACTTCCCCGCTACGGGGTCGACCCGGCATCTGGCTACGTGGCCTGGATCCACGACCCGGTCACGATTGACCTCAACGGTTTCGGTCAGACAGGTTATGCCAACGATTATCCACAGATCACAGCCGGGGATTTTGTAATGGCCGCAGACATCACGTGGAATACAAAGAACAGTATCTCCGGCTGTGGGCTTATGTTCCGCTCGAACGGCGACCAGCAGAAGCCAAGCCAGTATATGGTTCTCATCACCCGCGTCGCCACCGGGCATATGGGATGGCTGGCATTAATGAATGGCGAGGTCAGTAACTTCCGCGAGTACTTTCCAAAAGATCAGGATAAATCATTCAACTGGTTCAACGATTCGACGAACCGCCTTGTCGTTGTCGCACGCGGCAACCTGATCGACCTGTATACCAACGGCACGTTGATTGGTCAAGTGGATATTACGCAAGGTCCCCCGGATGCGGTGCTGAGGGCTCCCGAGATTGTCATTCCGGATGGAGTCCTGCCCGGCCAACTGGAGCAGTTTCAGCAGATGGCGAATCAGCAGGACCAGGGCAATAATCAGATCAAAGCGCAGCTCTCGGATGCCACGAAGAATTTTGCCATCAACAAGCCGTTCCTGTACGATGGGTTGCTGGGCTTTCTCGGCGCGAGTGATGCAGGAAGCATGACCTGTACATTTGACAATGCCTGGCTTTTCATAATGAGGTAGAAAACTCCAACTGAAGTGCACACATCTGAAAAATAAAAAGAACCTCTGACGCGGCAGGGGTTCTTACTAAATTACCGATCCATCCCACAAGCGGACCAGTAGTCTCTCAATATATGGGATATCCACTCAGAGATCACATCATCCACAAGTGAACTCAAATTCACATCAAAAGGAATGTGCTCTTTCAGGAGTGAATGTGGAATTTGCTTTTCCATCAAATTCCTACCCAACTTTCCCAACGCCTGCTGCACTTCAGGGTATCCCCAGTAATAACGAATGCGGTCACTCATGCTAAACTTTCGTTTGAAGGCCTGTTCTTCAGAAGTCCCCTGGTAATATTTCTTCCAGTGTTCTGGATGCTTCAACATCGTATCATCCAGCACCTGCACCATGTTTGAGCTTTCCTCTGCCGGGCATATCTCATCTTCGATCTTCGCCAGGGCAAAAATAGCTTCACGAAATGCGAACGTGAGGCCGGGTCCCACCTTCAGAATCCCGAAATGATCGCGCACCAGATTCGTCAACGCATCCCGCGTTTGGTAATCGGTGGAGTGCGCTTCATAGATCAACGATTGGCCCTCGATAAAACGGCGCAGTCCCTGCGCGGCATCAGGCTGATACCCCAGAACAAAATCGTCTCCAAATTCAACACCGGGCTGTACAACCACCGCAATCACCTGCTCCCAGGCGGCCTGCAACCCCTGCTGATAAAACACATCGCGCGTGACGTTGATTGTCCTGGCCACATCCTCCACTTTTGTCACACTGACGCCTTCTTCGTGTTCGTGTGCCCCACCAGGTGTGGGAACTTCCGTGCCGATCACATAATGCAAGTTTTGATCACCAAAGGCTTCTGCAACTCCAGCCAATCTCGCAGCCCGCTGAGCAATGATTTCAACATCCAAAGCACCAGCGGGATCATCGCCAAGTTTCATACTGCAATCGAGATGGATTTTGACAAAACCCGCCTGTACGTACTCCGCGACCAGTACATCCGCTTTTTGCATGGCAGACTCGGCAGGTTCATTCTGCCAGACATTGGGACCCAAATGATCACCACCCAAAATCAAATTCTCGAATGGGAAACTGTTTTCATCGGCAATGCCCTTCACATACGCCACAAAATCCCTGGGCGTCATGCCTGTGTAGCCACCGAATTGATTCACCTGGTTACATGTCGCTTCGATCAGAACAGGTGTCGTAGCGACTTCAGTCGCCTTAACGCGACCTAAAGCTGTTCTCAACACATATGGATGCGCCGAACAAATGGAGGGGATTCCCTTTGCTTCGCCGCGTTTCTGCGCCGCAAGGATCTCATCCAGATACATGGTTCATCGCCTCATCGAGAGATGGCTGTCCATCTGTTCCGCCGGCCCTCTGCGTGGACAGCGCTCCACATACACAAGCCAGTCGTAGTGTTTTCGCAAGCGGCCACTGATTCAGATAACCATACAAAAAGCCTGCATCAAAGCTATCGCCAGCCCCAACGGTATCCACAACGTTTACGGGAATCGAAGCGACTCTGACCTTTTCACCTTCGCGGACTCCCAACGCGCCATCTTCACCCAATTTGACTCCCAGCGCTTCGACGCGGGAACCCAGCCTGTCAGCCGCCAAATCGACATTCGACTCACCTGTCAGCGATAGCGCTTCCTTCTCGTTCGGTAGAAACACGTTCGTGACCGCGAGCTGTTCATCGAAACCCATCCATGTTTCGGACGGGTCATAGTTCGTATCGAGCGATGTGGTGAGTCCCAATGAACGCGCCCGTTGAAAGAGATGTGGCAGATCGCGTTGGAGATTTGTCTGCAGAAAATACGATGCAACATGCAGATGCTGCGATTGGCGGAGCAAGTCATCAGAGATGTCTGATGCTCGTAGTGCGGCGATTAGCCCGGGGTGAGTCAGGATCGCACGGTCCACACCCTGGTTGAGGATCACACTGAGTCCTGTTTGCCCGTCCTTTCGAATGATCACGTTGGAAACATCCACTCCGCGCTTTTGCATTTCATCCAGCATGAAATGGCCAAAGATATCGTCACCGCATACGCCGATGAACGCCACTCTCAATCCAAGCCGGGCTGCACCGCATGCAAAGATCGCAGAGGATGACCCAATGGTCAAAGCGGCTGAGTCAACAAGCTTTTCCACCTGGTTGAACGAAGGCGTGACATCGCCTGTCAGGATCAGGTCGGGGTTGATTTCACCGGCAACAAGCGTATCAAACGCTTTTGACATGGGGTATCGATTGATAGCGTTCCACCAGCATGAAGAAAACCACGCCGACCATAACCAGCGCGCCAAACACAAGGTACATGCCACGGCCTCCCATACTCTCAAACCACAGACCGCCAAGGAAACTGCCCACCCCGGCACCGATACCCATCATCATGGCGCCAAACAAACCTTGTGCAGTGGCCTTCAATCCACTCGGAGCGTTCTCGTGGGCGTACGAAACGCCTGCGATCCAAATCGCCGGGAAAGTAAAACCATGGATGAGCTGAATGAGCAAAATGGCAATCGGAAAATTGAACGCGGAATAAAGCAGGGCCCGCACTCCAATGGCAGCCATGCCAAGTACAAGCAGACCGTGCGCCTTGAATCGCTTGAGCAGGCGGTCACCAAAGAACATGACAGGCAGCTCTGAAAGCGTTGAGATCGTCAGTGAAAGTCCCATCAGGCTTTTGCTGGCGCCAATTTCCGCCATGTAAACAAACTGATAGGTGTTGATGGATGCCATGCCCACACCACAGATAAAAGCCATACTCAGAAAAAGGACCAGACGGCGATTGGAAAGCAAAGCCCCAATGCCACCCCAAAAGGATTCCTGTTTTTCGACTCTGTCAAATACAAGCCTCTGGCTGACGATAAAAGTCAGGGCCATGCCCGCGGCATAGATCCAATAAGCCCAGACAATGCCGTTGCGCTCAATCAACAAGCCCGCGATGGAGGCCATCACTCCCCAGCCAAGGGTGCCGCCAAGCCGAATGCGACCATACATATGCCGCTGGTCGCCCAGCATGGACATCGTGGCGCTATCACCCAGCGAGGGTATGGGGGCGCTGATAAAGGCATAGGTGAGGACCCATGGGAAAAGAAGTGCAAAGGTCCTGAGTGTGGGAATGATCAAAACAGACACAATTGTTACAAGGATCGTAAAGCTGAGGACAACTCTATGCCGATGTGTGGCATCCGCGATCCCAGTCCATAGCGGCGCACCGATCAGAGTAATGAGCGGAGTTAATCCCGTCAGCAATCCGATCTGTGCCCCGGAAAGCCCAATGCTTTGATAGTAGAGTGCTGTAAACGGAAATAGTCCAGACGCTGCTGCAAAAAAAGTGAAGTAAAAAAGAAACGGCCAGATTTTCTTCATCTACACACCGTAGGATCGATACCAGTCAAACGGCGCGTCGGCTTGATAAAAATCGGTGTAGGGTTTGGCGAGCGCGTGACAAAGCGATGTGAGGCGCGAGATCCGATATTTTGCAGTCGTTCGCAAAAACGTCATGCGTTCATCACCATTCATCATGACCGCCTCCTTCCAGACCGCGCGCCCGACGGCAATTCCGCTGGCGCCCGCGTTGCATGCAACCGTGACCTGGCGCAGAAAAGTGTCATACTCCACCGCGGCAGAAAGTAGAATCCAGGGAGTAACGGATGCAGCGGAAATTTCCCTGCATGCATCCACCCATTTGGATTCGTCCATGTCGTTCACATCGAGAGGGAATTCGGCTTTGAGGATGTCCACGTTCAAAGGGGTTAATCGTTTTGCTGTTTCAACGACGACGTACCGTTTTTCTTCAGAAGTCAGTTTTTTATTTTCATCCAGCGAATAGGACAGTGGCTCAAGCATCATGACCAGATCGTGCTCTTTGCAATCTTCGGCGATCTTTGACGTGAAATCTTCAATCTCACTCGCAGTAGGCGAATCGGGATGGTAATAGACCAGCAGCTTGATGGCGCTGGCTCCCATATGCCTGGCTTTTTCCACGCTCCAGCCAGGGATGATCTGCGCCTGACGGGCAGTTGCACCCCCTGTATAGCCCGTGGATTCCACTGCGACAACGAGTCCAACATTGTGCGGGATGGCGCGTTGGGCAATGGCTTGCGCGGCGGACACTTCGGGATCAAGCAAAACGGCCGTTGCCCTTGTTGCGATCGCTCTTGTCACATCCACCTTGAAGCGCGAGAGTTCATCGTCGCTGACGAAAGCAGGATTGGCTTTGCGCAAATTCTGACGATGGTCCAAAGCCAATGCCGTGATTGTGCCGCGCCTGGATGAGATCTGCTGTAGTCCGCGAAATTTGCCAATGGTAATAAATTTCATGTAGTTGGGTTCCAGGTGTCAAGTTTCAGGGTTCAGGTTAAGGGCAGGTTTGAATCCACGCGTCGAGGCCGCGTTTTTTGAGGATGGTGTTGAATTTGAGTTGTTTGGATCGTTCGCAAAATACAGCGAAATCGCCGGGCAGGTCCGTATATTCCGCGGCGAAGACAGGTTTGCCCTCTTCAACAAATGGATTCATCTTCTCTGCCCAATCATAGTAGAAGGCATCTTCAGTGATGGCGAAATCGAAATGTGGAAGCAGATCCGTTACCTGGTCGGCGGCGTTCTTGAGACCAATGGCGAGTCCGCGTCTGTGGGATTCGTCTGCAAGCCAGAGGGCATATTTCAACTGGTCCGCGTACGTGAGTTGGAAACCTGTGTCGTTGGTATGGATCTCCATGTTGTCGGGTTCGACCGCGTCGAAGCCTTTTGCCTTGCACAGGTCAAGTCGGGCAAGCATGATGGGAGCGAGCTTGTCTATCTGACGGATATCCAGCCATTTTTCGCCAGGCCAGCCTTCATAGTCCCTACCCAGCACTTCTGCAGGGAACTGATCCTGGTCTGGTCGCCAGTCCTCCCATGAGCCAACGCTCATGTAACAGATCACCTTGCGGCCCTTGGCATGCAATTCGTCAATGATGGACTGGTCGACGTATAGATCAATGTCATAGACATCGGCTTGAATGGATGTGTCAATTTCATTGTTGCCGATCTGCCATTGCCAGGTGAGTCCCACGGTGGGATGCCACCAATCGCTAGAAGGGGAAACGGGAGGAGTCATAAGGGCAGGACCTTTCGTCGAAACGGAAGCAGGTACAGATGACAGAGAAGCGGGTTTACATCCTGTCAGGAAAGATAAAAGAAGAAAAATCAGAAATATCCTACGCCACATGATGTTTGAATTGCGGCAAATATTCCTTGTGCTGCGCGAAGAGCTCGTTCGTCATCTGGCGGATCTCGGCAAGAGATAACACAGCCGATGTGAGCGGGTCGTGTGCGATGGCGCGATAGACCATGGTCGGGTCACCTTCAATGGACGCCGTGATCGCCATCTCTTCAATGCCGCTCGAGAGCTGCGTCAGCAAGGCACATTCAGCGGGAAGCGCGCCGACGTGGATCGGGTGGAAACCAGCCTTATCCACGACGACAGGCACTTCGACACACGCGCCTTCGGGCAGGTTGGTAATGAGATGCGTGTTGCGGACGTTTCCGTTGAACTTGAACATGTCGCCGCCTTTGAGGGCATTGATGATGTACGCGGCGTATTCATGACCCCGCTCAAGGTCTTCGGATGTTAACGGTTGGGCCAGCCGTTCCGTGACCTGCTCCTGCCACGTGGCTTCGTTGTGCTGATACTCCTTGAGGATGTAGGCATATTCACCAGGGTTCCAGCCCGTGCCATGCGTGCAATATTTTTCGATGAGGTCAGGGCGCTTGCGGAACCACGGGTTGTATTCAGAGTTATGCCCGCTCGACTCGGTGACAAACTTGCCGATCGCCAGATACATTTCATTACGAACCGGTTCGACGTTATAGATCTCTGGTTGCTCGGTGACGGCTTTGTGCAGGAGCGGATACGCATCCCTGCCGTTCCACTTATACTCGAGATACCAGGCCTGATGGTTGATGCCCGCGCATAGATAATCAATTTCATTGAACGGCGCACCGATCCATTCGGCGAGCATCATGGCAGTCCCCTGCACCGAATGACAAAGACCCGTGACCTCAATGAAACTCTGTCGCTGAAGCGCGGCGCACAACATGGCCATGGGGTTGGTGTAGTTCAGCAACACCGCATTCGGGCAATATTTTTCCATGTCGCGGACAATATCCATCATGGGGTTGATCGTGCGCAGGAAGCGGAAGATGCCGCTCGGTCCGCGTGTATCACCAACATTGATGTCAATGCCATATTTCTTGGGGATCTCAATATCATGCCGCCAGACGTCAGTGCTACCAGCGAGGATCGTGGTCAATACGACGTCTGCACCCTTGAGCGCTTCCGCTCGATCGAGCGTCGCTTCCACCTTCGCTGGACGGTTGCCCGCCGCTATCAGTTTTTCTACTCCCTTCTTCGCCCACTCGAGCCGCCCCGCATGGATGTCCATGAGCGAGAGGGTCGCGTCCTCCAAAAGCGGAAAGGTGAGAATGTCGCGTACCAGTTCGCCAGTGAAGCCGAGACTGCCTGCGCCGATGAATGCTATTTTGGTCATGTTATCTCCTAATCTTTCATCAAAGTATGCTTACCACGGTGTACCACACAGATCAATTCCACCTGTGGGCCAGGCGCGACCTTCCAACGGCAGGATCATCACGCATGTTTTCAATGTTCGTCGCTGGCCTTCCTGCCAGAAGTAAAGCGCATCGGCAGCGAACTGCCAGCGGGCGCGTTCATAAAATGGACGGGTCTCATCAGCGCAGATCAAAAGTCCAAATGGGACTCGGATTTCGTCCTGCATAAATGACGCTGTTGCTGCCAGTAATGCCGAGCCATATCCCTTGTGTTGGTAATCTGGGTGAGTTGCCATGCCACCGACTCCAGCCGCCCAGACCATTTCAGCGCCAACCTTGATCTCACGTTTGGGCAGGAACAGTTGTGTAACGAGTTCTTCATTGAAGAAGCCGAGCACCATCCAATCCGGGGTTGCCCATTGGATGCTGGAGAATTCAGGATCATCGTCGCCTTCATCTCCGGCAAAGGCGATGTGGTCCAGCGCGTCAATCTCGCCCTGGAGTTCATGTGTGAGTTCAGCGTGAGGGATAAACCGGAATTGGATATCTGTCATTTGAGATTGAAGGTTATTTTTTGAGTTGAGAAGGCTGTGTCCCAGTTGGTGTCCGCGAGTTGAAAAACAACATCCAGGCCAGAAGATTGCAACAGTGAACGCGAAATAATCCAACTGACATGATCGCCCGTGTCTTCAAAGCGGATCAGCAGTTCTGTCGGCGACCAGGTCCAGTCATCGCCGGAGCCGTTGTAGATATTCCAGGTGTGATTTTCAAAGAGAGCGTCCGCACCAATCCCATTGATGTTATATCCCGTATTCGGGTTTTGATCGGAATCAACGAACAGTTGAAAGGCATTGTACTCTCCACCGACATAATCAAACGATAGATGGATATCCTCGGCATCATTGGAAATCTGTGAATTGGAGATCAAATCACCCGCTACCGAAGGGACAGTTGCAATCGGCGCAGGTGTGGATGTTGGCAGGGCAATAACATCTGTGGAACTAAGTTCATCCACTTGCATCTGGTTAACGCGTTTGGTACTGCCTGTGGCTGATGAATCAACACTGACTGTGCCAAGAATATTGTAGCCAGTCGATTCGTCCCAGGTACCTTCATTGGCGAACTGAACTGCATACAGAGGATTCGACTGTAATGTCTCTGCTTCGTCAGGAAGCCAGAGAGCAAGGTTGTATTCCATCTCTTGCATTCCAGATGGCAGGCGAATCCTGGCTGTGAAGGAGGAAGAACCAGGTTGCCATGCGCGCGGGTCGAGTTCGAGTCTTGTGAGGAAGATCGAATTGGGTTCCTGCAGCACAACATACAACGGATGTGGATTCATCAGGGATGCAAAGCCGCTATTGGTGATGTTCACAGTCAGGTTGAGCAAACCGCCGGGGCGCACCTGCTCATTGAAATCGGCAGATGTAAGAGAAAGGCGATAGCCAAGGCGATTGGTGACCTCCTCCATACATCCGCCATCTTCCCAACTGCGCAGGATGCCCTTGTGATAGGCTTCGTTGATGGCCGAGAAGTGAAGCAGTTCCATTTCCTCTATTGCGCTCGCACATTCCGAACGCGGCGGGTTTGGGGCACAGGTCTCGCCGCTCATCGGTGTGAAACGGGTCAGTTCGGTGAGATAGGTCTGGTCACGGACAATCGTGTTGGTACCGTCGCGTTCGTATGTGCCGACATCGGTATCGCTGGAGAGGAAACAATCGTTGTGATGAGCCACGCGTGCTTCGACTGCATCCATTGGGTTCGGATACATCTCGATGATGTTGGCAGGATAGCGGACTTGCACATAGCGATTTGGAATGGCGGCACTCAGGGCATTTAAGATGTCGCGTTTGTCAGTGATGTTATCCAGTCCATTCGTGGAGGTGTGCCATTCACCCCACGCGCCGATGAAACCAGCTTCCACCCAGGCGATGACATCCCCGTTCTTTTGCAGGAGCGGAGTCAATTGCTCAATGTGGCGCAGGATCTGGGCTTTGCCTGCATCGGGTTCGGAATTCGGCCAGGGTCCCTCGTTGTAGGCAAAGCGGATGATGGCCTTGACGCCCGCGTCGCGGATGTCAGCGAAGTTCGTGTCGAATCCGTCAAGCGTAGCCTGTGGGATATCCGATTCGCGCCAATCGTCGAGGCGAATATTGAGATGGACGAGAGTATTCCCCAATAGGCGGGTGGAACTGAAGCCCGCGGGGCCTGGGAGAATATGAGGGGTGAAGAAGCCGCGCTCGGGGTTGAGGAGGGGCGCGTCAGAGGAAATGTAGGCGTGAGGTACGGTATCAGGTTCGGGTCCGGTTTGAGGCGAGACGCAGGATGTCATAAGAGAAAGAAGTAGGAGGAAAGAGAGTCGTTTCATGTCTACTTAAATGCGGACTGGGTCGCCTGGTCCACGATCCAGCGTTGGAGGAAAATGTAGACGAAGAAGATGGGCAGGAGAGTCAGGATCGAAGCGGCGAGGATGAGTCCCTGGTTGGAAGTATGCTGTGTCTGGAACCAAACAAGCAGAAGAGGGATGGTACGTTTCTCAGGCGATGTAAGGACGATCAGCGGCCAGAGATAATCGTTCCAGGTTGCCATGAAGGTGAAGATGCCAAGTGAGGCGAGCGGCGGTCCCATTTGGGGCAGGATGATGCGGGAATAGATCCCAAATTCGGAGGCGCCGTCCATGCGGGCTGCATCCATCAATTCGGTGGGCATCGACTCGATGAACTGCTTCATCATGAAGATGCCATACGCGTCCACCATGGATGGAATGATGAGTGCCCAAAGAGAGTCGATCAGACCCAGCCTGACCACCAGCAGGTAGTTCGGGATCATGACCACTTGAAAGGGAATCATGATCTGAATAAGAATGACCCCGAAGGCAAGGTTCTTGCCTTTGAAGTGATACTTCGCAAAAATATAACCGGCATAGGAACTGGTGAAAAGTGTGATCACAACGCGCGCCAGCGAGACAAAGACGCTGTTAAGCACATTGCGTTCCAGCGGAATTCTTTCATCTGTCAGGATGTCGGTGTAATGCTTGAAGGTTGGCTCCTGGGGAAAGAAATCGGGCGGTGTTTTGCGAAGCTCCGCATCCGTCTTGAGTGAGGAAACCATGATGTAGAAGAACGGCAGAAGCGTGGCAACCAGCCCGAGGATGAGGACGGCATACACGCCTGATTTACCCAGGACAAAACCAGCCGAGGGGCGTTTGACGGGAGGTGTGACCATGTTAGTACTCCCACTCCGTTCGGAGGATGCGGAATTGAGTCACCGTGAGGACCAGAATAATGATGAACAGGATCATCGACATGGCGGCAGAAAGGCCGAGGTTATTCGCAAAACGGAAGGCATTCTCGTAGATGCTTAGGAGCATCGTCTGCGTTTGATTCTTCGGGCCGCCACGCGTCAATAACTGAAAAATGACAAACACTTGAAGGGAGGAGATGACCGTTAGAACGCTGGTCAGCAATACGGTCCGCCGAAGAAGCGGGACGACAACGAGCCAGAATTCCTGCCAGGCGTTGGCGCCATCCACGCGAGCCGCTTCGCGCAGCGTCTTCGGAATGCTTTGCAGGGCCGCGACAAAGATGACCAGGTTGTAGCCGAAGTCCTGCCAGACGTGCGCGACCACAACGGCGATCATCGCCAGCGGAACCCCGAAATAAACCGTGCTCGGGTCCTGCAGCCAGGATTTGGGCGGGACAAGCCCCACCGCTTTGAACATAATGCTGAGCAGTCCCCAGCCCGGCGCATACATGTACGACCAGATAATGACGATGGCGACAGACGATGAAATGGTGGGAAGAAAATAAATGGCGCGGAATAAGGTCTTGAACCGCTCGCCAATGCTTTCCAGCAGGACCGCCAGCGGCAGCGTGATTGCCAGATTCAAAGGAAGGACAAGTGCAGTGAAGAGGAAGGTGTTCCTGACCGCGAGACGGAATACTTCTGCAGGCTTGCCCGTACCCGTGAACAATTCGATATAGTTGTCAATGCTGACAAAGGGATTTGCCCCGCCCAGGCCGAGGAATCCACTGCCTTCACGGATGGGAGTGTAACTGAAGAAACTCATCACCATGGCAAAGACAATTGGGAACAGGGTGAACAAACCCATGTAAAGCAGAATGGGCACCAGACTGGTATAGGCAAAGCGGCGTTGTCTTGCCATGAGCCTGCCAGTACCGTTGACGGTTTCTCTTTTGAAAACAGAACTGATGTCCATGGACGCTCCTGGCTGCGATAAGAATGAAGGACAAGGATGAACAATAAAAGAGGAAGGAAAGAGGAGGGGCGGCGTGTCTCATTGCCGCCCCTCGAATTATTTGACTACTGAACTACTGGGCTGCGTCCACCATCGCGTTCGCTGCTTCGTTAATACTGTCGGCAGCTTCCTGTGCAGTGATGTTTCCCTGGACCGCGTCGAGGATGGTCGGGTAGACGATCTCATACGCCAGTTGATCGGGGTCGGTCAGGTTGCCCTGATATTGACCCGCATCCAGGATTAGCAGGACCGCATTGGCAAACGGGACAGCTTCCACATATTTTGCGTCCGCAGCAACAGACTTCATTGCAGGGATGGTCGCGGAAACGGAGTTGAATTTCAATACGTTCGCCTGGTCTGCGCCGAGGAAGGCGGCGAGTTTCCATGCCATGTCGGGATGCTGTGTGCTCTTGCCGACCACATATCCCCATCCGCCCACGGATGCGAATTTTGCTTCATCACCCATCATCGGAGGCAGTGCAACATAATCGAACTTCAGATCGGGATAGGCCAGCTTTGCATCGCCGGCGTACCACGAGCCAAGCACGCCAATGGCGTTGTGTCCCTGCGCGAATGAGTCGCCGACCCATTCACTATCGGCATTGAAGATGATCGGGTCAACGATCTGGTCCTGCTGGGCCATGTCCATTAACTTCTGGATGGCCGCAACCGCTTCTGGCGAATTGAAGTTGAAATGCCTGCCATCTTCAGCAAAGTAGCTGGCTCCCTGTTCCATAATGCCAGCCAGGAAGTAGGTAAATAACTGGTCGCTGTTGGTGTAGTGCATGCCTGAAACGGTCATCACGCCGTCGGAACCGACCTGGGTTAACTTCCTGGCATCTTCGACGACTGCATCCCAGTTTTCCCATGCGGGCGGATACGTAACTCCAGCAGCTGCGAACAAAGCAGGGTTTACATATGCCCCACCATATTCAATGTTGTACTCAGCTGGGAAACCATACAGTTTTCCGTCACAGGTCTGTCCACCCAGGGGTGCGGCAAAGAAGACCTCCTTCGCCTGGTCAGGCGTCATCACATCCGCGGGCACTTCCAACAACTGGTCGCCCGCCGCGTAACGGCAGGTATAACCACCCGGGATCAGGATCACATCCGCGGTATTGCCGGCGGGCAGGGAGGTCTGAATGGTCTGGATGAAAACATCCCATGGGAACGTCTCATACTTGATGGTCACATTCGGGTTCTGTGCCGTAAAGGCATCGAAAATGACCTGGTCTGCTTCGTTGAAAGCGGGAGCCTGATGTCCCCACACGCGCAGCTCGATCTTCTCATCAGAAGCAGGTGCTTCGGTTGCAGCGGGCGCGGCGCCCCCACCACAGGCTGCGAGCAACAGCGAGGCAACAACGAGCAAACTCAGGATCAGGGGAAATCTCTTATTCATTTTTACTCTCCTTTTGAATTTGTTTTGGTTGACAGACAATGCAGGCAGATCGTAGTTCCACACACCTCCTAAAAATCCAACTTGACGACAGCGGTCAGGTTGTTGGGTCGATCCGGATTCAATCCCTTGGCCAGGGAGCGATAAAACGCCATTAACTGCAGAACGGGAAGATACAGTATGCCGCGTACACTTTCAGGGATTCCAGACTCAAACCGGACGTCCGCATCATTCTCACCGAAAGCTGCCACCGTTGCCCCGAGCGTCTTCATTTCTGACAGCACCTTCGCCTCGTGGACCCGGTTCACATCTGACAGCATGCCCACCACCACCGCGTTTTCATTCGCCATGCTCATTGGCCCATGGCGGAACTCAAGAAAATGAAAAGGTTCGCTATGCGAGAGGGTCATTTCCTTCATCTTGAGACTGATCTCACTCGCGAGCCCATACCGAATACCGGAACCCAGGAAATAAAAGCGATCAAAATCCAGGTTTTCCCCAATCTCTTTTGCAAATAATTCATAATGACCCATTACCGAATTACCCGCTTCTGGCAATCTCCCCATCGTACTCAGCAAATCCTCCCGGCCTGCCATCCGTGCACAAAACACCATCGCTGCCACATACATCGAGGCGAACGAACGCGTCTGGGCGACCGATTCCTCCTGTCCCTTTGAGATGACAATATTCACATCCGCCAATCGCGAAAGAGTCTCATCGTAATTGCTAATGACTATTACTTCCCCGCGCTGCTCTGCTTTGAACTTCTCCACTGCTTTGACAGTTTCAGTCGTTGTCCCTGAGCGGCTGATCGCAACAAGGAGAGTCTTCTGATTCGTAAACACCGTTTGAGAATTCAACAACAGTTCCCCGGCCGGGACGGCTCGCGCTGCGCAGCCTGTCAGTTCCTGATACAACGCTGCAGCGGCCAGCGACAGATAATAGGTTGAGCCACAGCCTGTAAAAATGACCTGTCGATAATTGTCCGCCGTAGGGAGCGATGCCGCCCGCGTCACTCCGATCGCCTGTGCCCAGGCATCCGTCTGTGACTTGATCTCGTTGTAGGTGTGATAGTTTGTTGGTTGCATCTTTCTTCTCTCGTCTTTTATTTAATTTTCAGAACGTTTCTGGCGTTCTGTGCATACACTTTCTTCAATACATCGTCCGGCAGGTGCACGCCGCACACATACCAGCGCCCCTGACCGGGTACTTCGCTCGTGTTGTAGTTAAAGTATTCATCGTCCGTTTCCAGAAAGCGGTAATAAAGGCGATAGGCATCCAGATCAGGACTCATGTCCGAGCCGAACAGGATGCGGTCCTGATACTGGATGAAAAATTTCCGTGCCGTGTAGGGCTGTCGTCCCAATTCGCCGAGCCGCGCGGAAATGTCTATGTAATAGTTTGGGCAGTCATCGAGCATTTGTCCCACCCAGCCGAGGTTTTCTCCATAACAACCTGCATGCGCACCGATGAACGTCGTATTGCGATGGCGCGTCACGAGATTTTTAAGTCCATTCATGATGTGCATGAACGATGGGAATGGCGGGCTGGTAAACGCCCAGTCGGGGTGCTCGCCAATCTCCTCCCAGCGTTCGTTCATTTCATCGATTGGGTCGAAAAACGCAACCGGGTCCGCCACATGGATCAGCACAGGCAAACCCAGTTCAGCGGCGGTCTCCCAGATCGGGACGAGTCGTTCATCATCCACATCCACGAGTTTGCCGTTGTGGTCCTCCACATGCAGTCCGAGCGGCTTCCATATCTTCAACCCTTCTGCGCCGCGCTCCTTCTGTGCACGCAAACGCTGCGCTGCCCACTCGGGGAACGCGCCACCCATCGTTCTCCACTTCAACCAGTCCACACCGCCGAAGATCTGGAAGCGATGCGGCGCGGCGTTCTTGAAATGATCGAGATGGCTCTCGAGGATCTCCTCACCCCAGCCGCCGTCGAGGTCCACATAATGGGTCACGCCTGCGTCATCGAGCAGGTCCAGTAATTCAGAGATTGGCTTGTGATCCCATCCCCCGCCGAAAGGTTGCGCCAGATGATTGTGCGCATCGATGACCGGAAAGCGCGGCTTATCCACCAGGGTGGTTTTTGTGACGAGTTTGGATTGGGGTCGAAAATTTTGTAATAACATGTTTATCCATATTGTGCTGGTTGAACAATCTGAGGTAACAGCCGAAGGTGTATCGAGACCAATCTGCCAGCGGATTTTCTCTTGTTATCTGGTGGTCGAGTAGACAGCAGA
>JBDTPH010000276.1:0-22687 GCA_039932795.1 Chloroflexota bacterium | reverse complement strand
CCGGGCATGGGATATCTGGTCATGCGAGGAACATTGGACGCGGTGAAGCGTACCAGATATTCGTTTAAGTAGGGGCGGATGGCTGTCCGCCCTTTTTGATTTAAGTAGGCCATCAATTACATGCTGCGCGCCGTCGTTTGAGGGCTTCGGCAAAGCTCATGGAATGATGAGATCGATCTCTCATTACATCAAACCGATATTTGGATCGTCCACGGGCGATCAGACTCCCTCCCACAAGAAATACTACAAAAGAGCCAAGTGCAACGGCGGGCCAGAATGGAGCGGATGGCAGTCGCGTAGCGGCTTCCGACATGGCTGCGGCAACCAATCCCACATATGACCAGTTCATGAATTCGTAATGCAACTCCAGCCAGCGCCCGTTTGGGAGGCGGAGATAAGCGGGGATGAATCCTGCCATCAGTGTCAGCAGGCTCGCGAATGCGGCGCCATGAAAGGGTCCGAAATGCCCCGTGAGCTGGTAAATGAAAAGCGCAGAGATATTAAGTCCGAGCATGTTGAAGAAATAAGCATATCCCAACTGCTTATGGAGACGTGTCCCTTTGCGGGTGAAGAAAACGCATAATCCAAAGACAAGTGCTGAGATGGCGGTACCGATATGAAACGCTGACGCAACCTGATAAACCATTTGTTTACTCCATGACGAGATAATTGGATAATTTTACGTGGGACGCAAACGAAACACACCCCTCCCGGGGTGTGTTTTTAGGTGATATTTCATTTTAATCCGGGATGCACGGGGATGCTGGTGACTGTGATCTTACAGCTCGCACTTCCATACAAACGTTGGTTTATCTTTCGAATAAGGGTAATTGGGCGAAGAGAATGATGCGCCCACCTGTGCACTGATCGGCAGGAAAACAAAGCGCAGGTCTTTCAGCTCAGCCGCGGCGGGGATATCGAAGCGGATCCAGCCGGCTACTGCGTCATTGGGAAACAGGACAGGTGCCAGGGTTGAATATTCCGTATATTCCCGGCGATGACCATAGCTGGGTTTGATCTCTGTTGCAGCATACAACACGCTGAAGTTTTCAAGGAGTGGGGTATTGATCTCGATCTGGCCCGCATTTTTGAGCTGGACATGCACCCACAGGAATTTCTCTCCCGCTGGTGGAATTCTCGAGGTGCCAAATTCGGTAATAAACTCCTCCGTGATCTCAATTTGATCCATGGTCACTTGCAGGTCGCGCCAGGTAACAGAATTGCCAGGGGAGGCGGGTGTGGGCAGTACCGTGATCTCGGTCGCGGTGGGCTGGGGTGGTGCTGTTATAGCCACAGGGGCGACAGATTCGCCGGTAGCAGTGCAGGCGGATACTATGAAAAGTGCAGTCAGAAGGATGTTCAGTGTTTTATTCATGGGCGGCATTGTGTCTCGATCCAATTGTAATACGTATGGATGGCTCCTCCCGTTTCACTGGCTCCAACATTGAAAACTTCCTGCGCCCATCCATTTGTCCAAATCGAGTATTTACCTGTCGGCTTTGGGGTTCCGAGTTTAAGAAGCAAAGAGACCAGTGTTCAAAGCACTGGTCTCTTTTTGGCACCTGCAGGCCTCATCCTACTTCTCTGGGGGCTGAGCCTGGGGTGTTTCATGGGTCTCTTTCGTTACCACATTCTTTTTGATCTGTTTAAGCTTTTCCTTCTGCTCTTTCTTCCGTTTCTTTTCCAATTCCTTCTGACGCTTCTCGTATTGGTAATTTACTTTAGCCAATTCTGTATCCTTTCCTATGGTTGGGTGAACGTATTAAAATATTATACATCAATACAACAGGCGTACGGCCCGGCAGAGTGATGGATTTAGGGCGTCGGGTCGGGCCACTTCGCTACCTTTTTCTGAACTCTGTTCAAAGCCGAGAGAATTGCATGCAGAGTCAGTTCCTGCTGTTCTGCCCGGCTGATGGAGGCTGCGTTGTCGCCCAGTTGAGAGCCATAATAGCCGAACTGTGAATGGTTCCCACCATCGATTAATACCCACGTCGTGTCGGCGGGTAGATATCGCGCATTCGCTTCCACTGCCTCCATGCTGGCAAGACCATCATTTGTGGCATGGATCTTTGTCACATCCAGCGTTGTATTGGATAGGTCGAACGCCTCTTCCTTGGGGTGTGACGTACCGATCAGGATCAGGCCATCAAATGATTCTCCGTGTAACAAAGCAAACCGTGACGCGATCGCCGCGCCGCGCGAATGTCCTCCCACGACCCAGTGTTGGATGGTGCCGTTTATTTCCATGATTTCCAGGGCTTGTTCCATCACGCTTGTTTCATGGGATGCCAGAGGCGCTGAGCCAAATGGCAGCTTGATAATGAATACTGCAAACCCCTGTTCGGATATGGTCCTGGACAGTGGTGCATAGGCCTGCGGCTGGACCATTCCACCCGGAAAGAAAATGAAACCAGTGGGTTGCTGGTTCCCGTTTGGCTGAAAGAGGATAAACCTGTTCGTCTCTTCAACGGTGACACTTTGATCGCTTTCAAGGACTGACCTGCCAACGCCTTGCGCGCGAAAGGAATTTACCATCCAGAGCGAGAACAGGATGCCGAACGTGACCCAGATGATTCGAACAATCTTGTGGAAGGTAGCCATGATCTCTGCGAAAGGATTACAGCGTGATCTTCCCGCTTATTTCCCACAAGCGCCTCGCCAGACCTTCATCATATGAGATTGGGGAGGATGGGACTGCTTCGCGCTTGACAAAATATTTCCCGGTGACTTTTTCCACTTCAGGGGATGTGGCCAGATACAAGGTGTTATCTGCGCCCTGTTCAGGCGTGAGAGAAATGCGCTCCACAAACCATTTTAAGGGCCCACCAAAGATGGAAAAATCTGTTTTGAAGATGTCTGTCCCAACGCGGCCAGGGTGCAGGGCATTGACTGTCACATGTCCATCTCTTAATCTGCGGGCGAGTTCATAGGTGAATAGAATATTAGCCAGTTTGGAGCGTCCGTATGCCCAAAAGCCGAAATAAAAGCGATCCATCTGCAGGTCTTTGAGATCGAGCTGCCCACGTTTGTGCGAACCTGAGGAAACATTGATAATACGCCCAGACGCGCTGTTGTGAAGATGATCGAGCAATAGATTCGTGAGCAGGAAGGGAGCCAGGTGATTGACTAGGAATGTTTTTTCCACACCATAGCTGGTTCGATGCCGCCGGTTGAAATACGCACCCGCATTGTTGATCAGAATGTCCAGCCGCGGGAATTGTCCCTTGACCTGATCTGCAAGCTGCTGCACCTGCTGGAGATCACTGAAATCCGCCAGCAGGGGGTGAACAGCATTATTGCCCGTCTGGGCGCGGAGCTGATCGGCAACGTTTTGTAATTTCGCCGGATTGCGCCCGATGAGGATCAGCTCGAGTCCCTGTGCAGCCAGGGCTGTTGCCGCGGCTTTTCCAATTCCCGCAGTTGCGCCCGTGATCAAACAGATCCGTTTTTGGTTGAGCATTACTTTACCTTGGCAGTCGCATGCGATTGGCTTATCCAGTGCCTTCCATGAATCTAGGGTATTTTGTCAAAGCCATGATCCGGAAAGGCCAGCAGGGATGGCAAGGTAAAATCCCTCTAAAAGAAACCATTATGAAAGACTTTGGTATTTTATTTTTAGCAATTCCAAGTGAAGTGATCGCGACCATGCGTCCTATTTACTGCGCATTTTGATGGGCGGTTTCCATTGCGTAGCTGTGACTCCAGGTGCAGGATATCCCCAGGTGTTACCGGCCGGGTCAGCTCGTCCAGTGAAGTGACGTACGATCATGCGGTGCAGCATGTCCATATTGGTAATAATGGCATGGAACCCAGCCACACTGGATGTCACTCTGTCCTGAACTTCCCAGTACCCAAAGTCGTCAGGCGTTACGCAGACGATGTTCTCGATCCCAAGGAAGTTGGGCAGGGCGGCTTCAAAAGGCACTGTTCCATCGCCAGTCAGACGCCACTCCGCTTGATTTTCCAGGTTTTGCCTCCAGAGATTCAGCCGGTATTTGGAGCCAAGATCAAACAAAGGTCCGCGCTCTGTAAGAGCGATTCTCATCCGTACGCGGGTTCGGGCATCTACGCCGACCACACATAGCCAGTCTTCCGCCTGAAGGCTGGATCGGGACAGCTGGAAGTTGTCGATACGATCCCGATAAGCATGGGCGGCTGCGAGGAATTTGGCGAACAAGGCTTGCGCCTTTTCTTCCTGTTCCACGACCAGCATTTGCTTTCGCACATACTCCAAAACCGAGGCGACTATACTCGATTGCCACAATCCCGGGTCCCACAAGCTTGTGGGAAGGGTCGGATCATCCACTTCCAGACCATCCCTGATGGTTGGCAACAGATGATATAGCGACGCAGTTAGGCGGGCTGCCTCACGCTCGCGCGACTGAGGCGAGTCTGAGCCGATGTTGGCTGTTCCTGTGGCGATCTTGATCACAGCCTCAAAGGACCCATGAAACGGCGTTGCAAGAGTCACTACCTTTGATACAGGAGCCGGCCTGCCCTTGCGGTCCACATAGCCTGTGATGATCAAACCGCCCATCGAGTGACCGATCAGGTTTACTTTTGGGTTCGCGGCGTAGCCTGCCTGTGCGTAGTGACGAATGAGTTTGGTCCGATCGATTACTTCCTGCACAAAGCTGGACAACTGCTTTTCGATGATCTCCAGCGGCAGACGCCAGTCGTAGGGGAACGGGAATACAGGCACAGGCTCGTCATCGCTTGGACACAGGTTATAGCGCAATTCCTGGATGATCTCCTTATACGCAACTTCCAAGATGCCATCCGGACGGACGCGTGCCGGTTGAAGCGCCTCGAAACGAGGGTCATCCGGGTGAAGCGCCACGCGCGCGTAGTCATGCTGGATCAATCCCCACACGCGGT
Organism: Chloroflexota bacterium; assembly: GCA_039932795.1. Classification (GTDB taxonomy): domain Bacteria; phylum Chloroflexota; class Anaerolineae; order Anaerolineales; family Villigracilaceae; genus Defluviilinea. Next base: position 17,806 of record JBDTPH010000276.1, on the reverse strand, counting down.
CGGGTGGCAATTGATATTCATCGCGTAAATAGGTTCCAGTAATGCCTGGCACAAAGATGACCGGGGGAATATAGTCCATTGCAGCTCCCTTTATCGCTCAATCGTTGTATCGATTCGTCAAGATCAGTATAGCACCTGGGAAAATGCAATACAACCGGGAATGTGGAGTAGATGTCTTTCAACTGCTTGAAACGAATCTATGACGCCTGCCAGAATTCGGATGTCAGCCCCAGTTCTCTAAAAATCTGCTGCACCTGTTCCGCCGTCCTGCCGTGAAAATCAGGCGACAAACGGTTGTGATACCAGCGCTGTGAAAGTTCCCATAACTGAGGCATGGACATCACCGCGCCGCGCTCAACATGATTGGATGTGAGCCAGTTGTTCAATACTTCCTCCGACTGGAAGAAAAGCATGTTCATTCAGGTATGGGTGAGATCGTTGTACCAATTCTTAAATGGGACCAGGAAGTGAACCAGCACATCCGAACTCTGGACCTGTTGGCTGGTCACGGATAAACGAATCGTTTCCCCACTTTGAGCGCACGCGGCTTCGATCTCTGCATCGGCATGTAGCGCGGCCGGGATCCCGAGCGAGTCCCATGCGCAGTTGGCGAAATAGGTTTTATTGCGCGCATGGACTTTGAAGGAGGTCTCAACTGCCGAAAACGGATTTGCCATCAGGATAGCGTGTGTCCCCGGCTGGAGGAAAAACGCGTGGCGTTGATGAAGCTCCTCGTACACCGAAACAGCCTGCTCGTGAGTCAAATTGAAACGTGACGCGGTCTCGTCCACACCCGGAGGACGGGTAGTCCCTGCGAAATGCTGGTAGACAAAGGCACGGATGTCCCAGAGTTGGCTTTCATCCATAACGTGGCGCATCCCCAATAATTTCCCAGCCGCGTTCAAGCGCAATGGATTTGAGCTTTTCATCAGGATAGACCGCTACAGGATGACTGGCATGTTCCAGCAAGGGAATGTCCATGGCCGTATCGCCATACGCGAAATCAACGCGCTCAACACCCAGGCGGCTTAATACCTGTTCGATCTTCTTTTCGCTTGCGACCAGGCCACCATCGATTCGCACCTGTCCATTGTTGTATGTAACCGGCGTGCCAATGGTTTGCGCGCCAATGCGTTGTGCAAAGGGTTCGATCAGCGGCTCCACCACGCTGCTGGCGATGTACACCTGCGCTCCCTGCGCTTTGTGATCTGCCAGGCGGGCAATAACATCTTCACGGCGCTTCTTCCAAAGGTTATGTTCCACTGTCCATTCACCGACGAGTTTCATTTTGTGAGGGGAGGCTTCTTTGATCAATCTCAAGCTTTGGATCATTAAGCCCTGTCCCCACTTTTGCAAGTCAATTAAGCCAAGTTTTGCCATGGCGTATGAAGGCAGGATCGAGGCCTTATAAAGCTGCGCTTGCGTACTGCTTTGATTGTGCCGAACCCAATCCACCAAACCGATCACGGGCGAGCCGGTGGTCAGCGTGCCCATCATGTCTGAAATAACGATCATAGAACCTCCAGTTTGGCATGTCATTCTGAGCAAAGCGAAGAATCTCCTTTATCGCAACAAACGAGATTCTCACTTGCACTTGCGCCCGATGTGCTATGAATTGCCTGGCAATTCAAAATCGTGCGTTTGTTGCAGCGCAGGTGTGTCCTTCGGGAGGATGATTCATTATACCCACGAAAAAAGCGAGTGAAAATTTCCACCCGCTTTTTTGCTGAATATTGTGATTGGTTTAGTTGCCAGTGACTGCAAACCACGAGCCGCCATTGTTGGTCACAAAGACGATCGGTGCTAAACATGGTTGGGGCAGGGCTACAGTCGTTTCAATCTTTGCATTTCCACCACCCAGGGATGCGGGTCCTGTTGTGGCTGGGAAGAGTTCAGTCAGAATATTTTGAACGCTGCCATCCGTTTTTACACAGCTTACCAGCCCTCTAAAAACCGCACTGGGGTTCGAGCCAGTATTTGCTCCTGCGGCCAGGACCAATCCCACGACCTGTATTTCCAGTTTGCCGCTGGTTTTCAGTTCGCCGTGCGCTGATGTAAGCATCCAGGGGATGCCGCCACCATTAATGCCGCGCAACGAAGCCTGGCTTTGAGCGCCGGTCAAACCAGCAGTGGTCCCCACCATTGTGTCGAACTCCAGAATTTTGGGTTCCTTGGCGGTCGCGGTAGTTGCCGAGCCGGCAAAGTATGCGCTTAGGAACAGGATCGCAGACAGGAAAACAAGCGAAAACTTTTTCATCTATTCTCTCCTCGATTGGGTCTATAAGATGGATCATAGTCTTACATGTCTTAATACGCCCTTCTACCTGGTTTTGGATTTCAGAGCAACATATTGCAGAATATTTGATCGCCGCAAAATGGTTGCAGGAAATCGTTAATTCGGTACAATGAAAGAGTGACACACCTCACTGACCCCGAGCTGGTCGCCCGTGTAGCACAGGGAGATGAGCATGCGTTTTTAATGTTATATGACCGCCATGCTGGCCGGGTGCATGCGCTAACGCTGCGCATCCTGGATGATCCCATGCTGGCCGAGGAAGCCACACAGGATACGTTTCTCAAATTATGGAGTCGTGCCCGTCTCTACCTGAGTGAACGTGGTTCCCTGCTTCTCTGGTTGTTGACTATTGCCCGCAGGACCGCGCTCGATCGCCTTCGCATGGAGTCCCGGCGCCCGGCGCTTTCTGATTCAAAGGACCCTGAAGACCTCTGGCAGATCATCCCGGATCTCAACACGATGTCTGAAGAAGCACGCTGGCGGAGTCTCCACTTTGCTGTGCAATCGCTGCAGCCCGATCATCGTCAGGTGATTGAACTGGCGTATTATCAGGGTTTGAGTCAGAGTGAAATTGCCGAAGTATTAGGCTGGCCGCTTGGAACTGTGAAGACCCGTGTGCGCGCGGCAATGGAACATCTGCGCTCAAAATGGAATGCGGAGTAGATCCAAATCCATGTTGACAGGCGTATACATACCAGGAGTACAAATACATGGCTCGTGATGAACATTCCTTCATGCGTGAGAATATCCCCGCCTATGCGCTTGGCGCATTGGATGCGGAGGATATTCGCGCGTTGGAGGTTCATCTACAAACCTGCGAAGCCTGCCGGGCCGAATTGTCTTCCTACCGTCAACTGAGCGATAGCCTGCTGACAGCCATTCCGCCAAAACAGCCGTCCGCTGCGCTCCGAAAACGTTTGCAAGGCCGCCTGCCATCTGCGCAAAAAACAACGCGGCCGCGTGTTACATGGTCATTGAGTCAACTGGCAATGGGCACTGCAATTGCCCTTCTCCTACTATTGAATTTGTTTTCCCTCATGCAAATGCGTGAGATCCAACGTCAACAGGCCGGCCTGTTGCAACAACTGCATACAAATCAGTTTGCGCTTTCCATGCTTGCGTACCCAAGCACACAATCGTTTCCAATAGCCGCTGAAAACCTGTCCGGGTCCGTTCTTCTTGATAGGGAACGTAACACGGTCGCATTGGTGATGTGGCATCTCCCTGAACTGAGCGAGGCACAGGTCTACCAGATCTGGCTGATCGAACCCGATGGGCAGCGAGTCAGCGCAGGGCTTTTCCGCTCACAGGCGGGCTCATCCTATACAACGGAGCCGGTCTATTCGAAACGCGATATTTCAAGTTTTACTGGCATCGGTGTTACCGTCGAACCGGCACAGGGCAGCCAGCAGCCGACCGGCCCAGGAGTTTTCAGAGTCGATTTTTAATTTCAGTAAATCACGAGTTTCATGTCACTCTGAGCGAGCGCTCGCTGCGAACGACACTTGCACCGCAGTGCGTTCGGTGCAGTGCAGGTGAGAGTCTCGGCGCAAATTGTCAGAGATTCTTCGTCGCCAGGAAAACGCTGGCTCCTCAGAATGACAAACCTGTGACTTACTGAATTCATCTGTTCCCTGAATGACATTACGGGGGTATGAATGTGGGAATGATAAAATCATGCCATGGGTACACTCTATCTGGTAGCAACTCCAATTGGTAATCTCGAAGACATGTCGCCGCGCGCTGTTCGTGTGTTGAGCGAATCGGCTCTTATCGCTGCGGAAGATACACGGCACACGGGAAAATTGCTCAAGCATTTTGGGATCGAAACGCCGCTCACGAGTTATTACGAACATAACAAAGTCAGCAAGCTGGATTTCATTCTCGAAAAACTTTCAATGGGGGACGTGGCACTGGTCTCGGATGCAGGAACTCCTGCGATCAACGACCCCGGCTACGAACTGGTGAGAGCCGCCCTCGCTTCCAACTACGATGTGGTGCCTGTTCCCGGTCCCTCGGCTCCCATCGCCGCCCTGACCGTTTCCGGCCTGCCCACAGACTCTTTCCTATACCTCGGCTATCTTCCGCACAAGATGAGTGAACGCCGTAAACGATTGAAGGATGTGGAAAGTCATGCATTCACGTTGATCTTTCTCGAATCGCCGTATCGTGTCGTTGAATCACTGGATGATATTGCTTCGATCCTTGGTAATAGAAAAATCTGTGTCGCGCGTGAGATGACAAAGATGTTCGAAGAATACTGGCGCGGAGAAGCCAGCGCGGCGGTGGAATATTTCAAGTCACAGCCTCCACGAGGGGAATTTACTCTGGTTGTGGAAGGAAAGACGAAGGAGGAAGTTCGGGTCTGGACCGAGGATGAATTGCGCGCTGCGATTGAACGCGAATTGACCAATAAAAAATCTGCCAAAGAAATTTCAGTGGAATTGGCGAAGGTTTCCGGCTGGAATAAACGCAATATTTATTCCATTATCAATGCAACAAAATAAGAGTATTGCTGTCCGAATGTGGAAACTGTATAATGCCCTATCCTTATAGAGATGTGTTCCTTATTACAAAGAGGAGATGAATGGATCAGCCCACCTGGATAGGTCATTCCCTGAGCGGCAGATATAAAATCAGTGCATTGCTGGGCAAAGGGGGAATGTCGGCTGTACATAAGGCGAATGACCCAAATTTAAAGCGTGTCGTAACCATAAAACTGATCCACCCACATCTTTCCACAGATGGTAGTTTCATTCATCGCTTTAAGAAGGAAGCCGCGGCAGTCGCGGCTTTTCGTCATCCAAATATTGTGCAGGTCCATGACTTCAATGTGGATGAAGAAGTCTATTACATGGTGCTTGAATTTATTCCCGGCGAAACGCTTCAGGAGCGTTTGAAGGAATTGAAGAGATCAAACTCCAAAATATCCATCGAGCAGGCGATCCGGACCATACTCAATATCTGCGATGCCATGGGCTATGCCCACAAAGGTGGCATGATCCATCGCAATATCAAACCTGCCAACATCATGCTCGATGTTCACGGGCAGGCCATCCTGATGGATTTTGGGATCGTCAAAATTGTGGACGATGATACACATACTGCAACGGGGGCAGTGATTGGAACGGCACGTTACATGTCTCCTGAAGTCATCCGTTCCGAAACGCCGCACGAACGTTCTGATATTTATTCGCTGGGTGTCACTTTTTATGAAATGTTGAGCGGTACCCCGCCTTTCAACGCCAATTCTGCCATGTCGCTGATGATGCGGCACCTCAATGACCCTGTGCCAGACCTGCGTGAGCTCAGGCCGGATGTCCCTGCTGAACTGGTTGCGATCATCAACAGGTCGCTGCAAAAGGACCGTGAACAGCGCTATCGTTCCGCGGATGAAATGGCTGGGGACTTACGACGCATTTTCGCCAGGCTGGAGGCTGTGCCTGTTTCCTCTCCGCCACCGACTATTGGCACTCCGATCCCCACAGCAACAAGAACATCTGCTCCCACAGCGACCGAACCAGAACCTGTGATTTTGGCAGCCAATACTGAAGCACCGGCCGCTACGCAGACTCCCAACACAGCGCCGACAGTAACCAGTACATTGCCGCCGTTGTATGTGAGGATTAACAGCATCACTGTCAATGCTGATGATGATTACGTTGTTGATGATGAGACATTTGGATATACAGAAATTCCACCCGGCCAGCACGTCCACTTCTTCTTTGATACTGTTCCTGTGGAACAGGCAGGCTCTCCGGGAAATGGGCGCTGGCGGACCGCGTCCCTTTGATAAATATGGCGTTAGTGACCGCACATCTGCCGCAACACAGATGTGCGCGCTGGTCGCCAACTCCACCCATTCCATTATTCCTGAGAGCGGCAACTGTCTTGATCTTCCCTGATACTCAAATTACATGAGGTGCAATAAATGAAACCATCCTTCGGATATTTGAAAGTGCAACTCCCGGGCAGCGCTGAACAGGAGTTTGAAGTCTCCAAGCCGGAGATCACGGTGGGGCGTGGACAGACCAATGACATTGTTCTTCAAGATTCGAAAGCCTCGCGTGCGCACGCTCGCTTTGACTTTGATGCCGAGAGCGGGGTAACGATCGTTGACCTGGGATCAACCAACGGCATACGGGTGAACGGCATACGCGTCGAGCAGGCAAAGATCCAGCCTGGGGATGTCATCTTTATCGGGGCCAGTCAGATCTCTTATGAAAAAGCATCCGAGGAAGATGACGGGCTGACCGTCATCGATTCCGAGGCGGATCTGGACCGGACTATCGCAGAAGCTGTTTTGCCTGTTTCGATCAACGATACGAGTGAAGACCGTCTGGTGATCTGCACACCTGACAAAACGTGGGAGGTGCAGCTCAACGATAACGTTGATTCGCTTACCATTGGGCGCGCCGCGAACAGTGGAGTATTGATCGACCACCCAAGCGTATCGCGTTCACATGCGCAGGTCGTCCGTGATCACCGTACTTTTACCATCAAGGATCTGAACAGCAGCAATGGGTTGTGGCTGGATGGGAGCAAGGTCAGTGAGGTCGCGCTTGAAGATGGCATGTCTGTGAAGGTGGGGTATGCAACCATCATATACAAGAGCGGCTTTACAGAGGAACACTTAACGATTGGCGGCACCTCGTTCAAATTACCTAACAGGCATCCTGTTGTTTTCGTGCCGGGTATCATGGGGTCTGAGCTCTGGCTGGGCAAGGAAAGGATCTGGCCCAACCTGAAAGTGTTGTTCAAGGAACCTGAGTTCTTTAAATATCCGGGGCTGCCGGGCATAGAAGCGCGCGGTATCTTGCAGGAAGTAGTTGTTGTCCCAAATTTGATCAAGCTGGAACAATACAGCCGCCTGGGTGATTATCTGGTTGAAAATCTGGGATACATACGCGGGGTGGATTTCTTTGAATTTGCCTACGACTGGCGGCAGGATGTGCGCAAGACTGCCAGGCAACTGGCTCAATACGTTGACGCTTTGCCGGTGAATCCGCCGGTCAAGATCATTGCTCATAGCCTGGGGACACTGGTCAGCCGCTATTACATTGAACATTGCGGAGGCAGGGATAAGATTGACAGGCTCATCCTGATGGGCGGTCCGCACCTTGGAACTCCCAACGCGGTTTCGAGCCTGTTGTTCGGGCCTGATATTTTGCCGTTTGGTTTGCTGGGCGAGAAGCTGCGAAAGGTCATTTCAACATTCGAGACTTCCTATCAAATACTGCCTGTTTATTCCTGCGGTGTCGACCAATTCGGCCAGACGTTTAATTTCATGAAAGAGGATAGCTGGCTTACTCCTGAACAAAAAGTGCTCTGGCAGTCGGCACGTGAGTTCAAAAAGGAACTGGGTACAGCGACGAGCGTTCCCACCACGTGCATTTTTGGCTACGGACAAAAAACAGTCGATCAGATCAAATTGATCCGCAAGCCGGATGGGAAGTTCTCGAACTCTGTCTATGTGTCGAAGGCGAACGGGGATGGGTCTGTCCCTGAAAATAGCGCTGTCTTGCAAGGGGCCGATTTTCATCCCGTTCATCAATTGCATGGTGCATTGTTTGTGGATAACGATGTCAAAATGCGTTTGCGGCTTGAACTGATCGGCAGGCCATTCATCTAATCGTCTGTAGATAAGTTGATTTGCAAAGGACTCGTCTTGAGTCCTTTTTTGTTGGAGTAAAATCGTGCCATATGGACAGCCCACGCAAGCGCATTCGTGAATTGGGGATATCTCCAGGTATCCTGCCTGTCGGAAAATGGAATGCCATCACGGATGTGCATGGAGTAAAAGTGGGGCATGCTACGATGATCGAAGGGCAGGACATTCGCACAGGCGTAACGGCCATCCTGCCTCATGCTGGAAATATATTTCAAGACAAGGTTCCAGCGGGAATTACTGTTGGAAATGGATTCGGAAAGCTGATGGGGTCCACTCAAGTGGAAGAACTTGGTGAGATCGAGACGCCCATCCTATTGACCAATACTCTTGCTGTCCCACGCGCTGCGGAAGCCATTATTGAGTGGACACTGGCACAAAAAGGAAATGAGGAGGCGCGGAGTGTAAACCCGGTTGTCGGGGAAACGAATGATGGAGTTTTGAATAATATCCGCAGGTTGGCAGTCACAAAAGAACATGTTCTGCTGGCAATCGGTATCGCATCCTCGGGTGCCGTCACAGAAGGTTGTGTCGGCGCGGGCACAGGGACCATCTGCTGTGGCTGGAAGGGCGGCATGGGCACGAGCTCACGTGTGCTGCCCGCGAAACTCGGTGGATACACCGTCGGTGCGCTGGTGCAAACGAATTTTGGCGGCGTCCTGCAAATGGATGGGATTCCCGTTGGCAAAAGACCCGGTCAATATTATTTGAAGGAACAACTTGATGACGCCTCGGCTGACGGCTCGGTGATGATCGTCCTTGCTACAGATGCGCCGCTCTCAGAACGCAACCTCAAACGGCTTGCAAAACGCGGACTGGCAGGCCTGGCACGGACGGGCGCTTCGATGAGCAATGGGTCAGGCGATTACATCAGCGCGTTTTCCACAGCGCAGGAAGTGCGGAGAACACCGGCGAGGCGTAGCAGAATTTATGCATACCCCGAAGTGCCGAACGACTTGATGTCCCCGCTCTTTCAAGCTGCCATCGAAACAACGGAGGAAGCCATTTATAATTCCCTATGCATGGCAGAGACAATGACGGGTTATAAAGGGCAAACAATCCATGCCTTGCCGCTCGATGCAATCTAATATGAAACTTAATTTGCTATAATCTCATAAGGAAGAAATGATTGCAGAAAAACGCATACTGTTCTTAGTAAAAATAGAATATCTGTTTGCTTGACAGCATCTCCGAAATTGGTGATAATAGAGGCATATCCCCCAGTAGTAGCTTCGGCGAACCTGGTGCGAAGCCGCCTCACGGCGGCTTCTGTGTTTAAATCATGAAAACAAACGTCTACATCGACGGTTTCAATTTCTACTACGGTTGTATCAAAAATACGCCTTATCATTGGCTAAATTTAGCTAAATTGTGCAATCTTCTGCTGCCAAACGATGAAATCTATTGTATAAAATACTTCACTGCGCTGGTTACTTCACGGCCCAACGATCCTGACAAACCTTTAAGACAGCAAGCCTTCCTGCGGGCATTGAAAACAATTCCGAATTTGCAGATTGTTTTGGGTACATTTCTGTCGCACGAAGTAACTATGCGGTTAGCACCACCAAATAAAGGATTTGCAAAAGTTATAAAAACTGAAGAAAAGGGTTCTGATGTAAATATTGCGACGCATTTGTTGGTGGATGGATTCCGAGATGATTATGAATTGGCGGTAGTGGTTTCTAATGACTCAGATTTATTAGAACCTATCAAGTTTATTACTCATGAGTTGCGGAAACCTGTAGGATTATTCAATCCTCAAAAATTCCCAAGTGTAGCTTTACAGTCTCAAGCTTTATTTGTCAAACAAATTCGCAGAGGTGTATTATCTAATAGCTTGTTTCCAGACACATTAACTGATTCTCAAGGTAGTTTTTCAAAGCCTAATGGTTGGTAGCCATTGTTCAAAGTAGAGACGTTCAAAAACCAGGCTACAGTAATAATAAAATAGCTCAGAACAATTGGTAATAAAGATATTTCAAGAAAATCAAAACATAATTAGGAGAACAATGAATACAGATAAGGAAGACACACTTTTGTTTGCCAGTGAAAATACCATTTTTCGGATCATTTCCATTGCAAAGATCCTCTCATGGGTCATACTGGCTTTTTATTTGATCAGTTTTGCAGGCGATATCAGCGGCATGATTCAGGGACAAATGCAGTGGCCCACGCAATTATCACAGTGGCCGATCACGATTGCCAACCTTTTCTTTGCCCCTGCGGTTGGCTTGTTCTATTTTCTCGTCCTGCAGGGTGTGGCTCAGGGTTTGAACCTGGGCCTGGATATCTATTACGAACTTCGCCCTGAAGAGATCGACGAAGAAGAGTAGGAGCATCGTATCATGGCAGTCAAGGACGAAAAGAATCTTGAAGAAGAGAAGAAGGAAGAGAAGTCAGTTCCAAAGGATAATCTCGTTGTAACGAAGCATACAGTGAAGGTCGGCGGCAGGGAGATCAAGTATACGGTTACAGCTGGGACCATGGTCATGAAAGAGGAGACAGCCGATCGTGAGAAGGAGGCGGAGGGCGAGAAGGCGCGGGCCCAGGTCTTCTTTGTGGCGTACACCCGGGATGGCAATGGCTCCAGGGCCGCTGGAAGTTCACCAGCACTTCGGAAGCGTCCCCTCACATTTTCGTTCAACGGCGGACCCGGTTCGGCATCCGTGTGGCTGCATTTGGGCGTGCTGGGTCCGCGGCGGGTCGTTTTGCAGGACGATGGCAATCTGCCCAAGCCTCCGTATGAATTGACCGATAATGAGTACTCGCTGCTCGATGAGACTGACCTGGTGTTCATTGACCCAATGAACACGGGCTACAGCAGACCTGTGGAAGGCGTGAAGCCAAAGGAATGGCATGGCTTCAAAAAGGATATTCAGTCGGTTGGCGATTTCATCCGCCTGTATACGACGCGTACCAATCGCTGGCTCTCACCAAAGTTTTTGATCGGTGAGAGTTATGGTACCACTCGCTCTGCAGGCCTGGCGGGGTATTTGCAGGAACGGCATGGCATGTACCTCAATGGGATCATGCTCATCTCTGCGGTGCTCGATTTCACCACGCTCGATTTCAACCTGAACAACGATCTGCCGTATATTCTTTTTCTGCCGGGGTATGCCGCGACTGCCTGGTATCACAATGTGTTGGAGCCACACAAGCCATTGCAGGAATGGTTAAAGGAAGCCGAGGAATTCGCGCTGGGTGATTACGCAAAAGCATTGCTCAAAGGGAGTGCGTTGGGCAGGCAGGAACGCGAGCAGATCATCGAAAAAGTTTCGCAATATACCGGCGTTTCAAAGCAGTTCGTGGAACGCTCAAACCTTCGCATCCACGCATTCCATTATTTCAAGGAACTCCTGCGGGAGCGCGGGCTCACGGTGGGCCGGCTCGACAGCCGCTTCACGGGCAGGGATCGGCTGGGCGTGAATGAGTATGCGGAATATGATCCGCTGCTCACGAATGTGATGGGACCCTACACCGCGGGTTTCTACGATTACATTCGCAGTGAGCTGAAGTTCGAATCAGACCTGCCATATGAGATCCTGAGTGAGTTTGTCCATCCCTGGTCGTATGCCGAGTTCGAGAATCAGTATGTCAACGTGGCTGAGACGCTCCGCAAGGCAATGACGTTCAACCCATATCTCAAGGTCTTTGTCGCCAACGGATATTACGATCTGGGTACGCCCTATTTTGCGACCGAATATACCTTCGATCACCTGGGCCTGGATGAAGACCTGCGCAAAAATATCTCGATGGAATATTACGACGCCGGGCATATGATGTACATCCACATGCCATCATTGAAGCAGATGAAAGAGGATCTGGCGAATTTCATTCAGAGCGCGATGTAGTCGTCACAAGGAATGAAAGAGGAGCAGGCAATTGCCTGCTCCTCTTTCCATCTGGCTGCAAATGACCGCTCTTACGGTTCCCAGACGTAATGTACTGTGCCGTATACATAAGGTATGCCATCCACATATTCGAAACCAATGAGCCAGACCTTCCAGTCAAACACATCCGATGTGGGCGGTTTCGATATGGAGTAATAATGGATGTTTGTATGCGGCCAGGGGTTCACAAACATATCCGCATGGGATGGGTTGTCACAGCCCAATTGGTAGCTGGAACTGAAAACACTAACAATATCCGGCTGAACGATCTGCGCAAAGGTGCCATATGTGCCGGTTGGGCCTGCAGCCGGTCCAGTCCCCCAGTTATACGTGGTGGTATCAGAAAAGATACTTCGAGCGGTGTTGCCTGGATAGTTGACGGGCGGCACATCGCGCCAGAAATTGATTGCTACGCCATGCTTTCCGATCAGTGATGCGAACATGTTGCCATCGGACTGATTCATGCTGCCCTTCAGCTGCTCGATCAAGTTCGGAATGCGCGTATCTGCGCAGAAGGCGTCCTGTGTAACATACTCGGTCAGATAATAGGAATTGACCCAACCCGTTCCGCCATTTGGATTCTGGACTTCCACCCACGACGCGTTATCCGCGCTGGCGGTTGGCCCCGTTCTCATCACATTGACCGCGTCTGAAGGGAATGATCCAACTACGGGTTGGCTGATTCCCGCACCCGAACGGATGTTCAACACATCGTTGAACGCAACGCGCACGACTGCATAGGGTCCAGTTAAGGTGACGGGTGGCGCAAAGCCTGTCGGCGCGATGAGAACACCGTGCCAGTATGGACTGCCATCGGCCCGAAGTGTCACGTACAGGATGGCTTCACTCTTGCCATCCAATCCCCAACCAGAGACAAACAGCGCCAGCGAAGTGGATGGGTCGAGGCCCATGATGGAGTATGGATCTGTACCATTCAACAACGTATTCAAATCCTTGCCGGGGTTGGATGCCAGGACTGTGGATGCACCCATATAGTTGGTCTGCAATTGTTGAATGGCATCGTTCGGTGTATAGGATGTCCCTTGTGATTGCCAGAAAGCCATGACAAAGGATTGCCCCATCGCTGCCTTTGCTGCATCGAAGTTTCGCGCGTTCAATGTATCAACAACGGTCTGCCCAAATACGGCAGGAGACGAAGGCGGCGTGACAGTAACAGTTGGAACTGGAGTCTGTGTTGGCGTTAATATATTGCCGAAAAGCAATGTCCAGGTGGAGCCGCCGTCCACTGTACGGTAAAGCGCGAGGTTCCCATTTAGATCCGTATCCAGCATCCAGCCGGTGGTGGTGGATACAAAATCCATGTCACGAATGCCATCGCCAAAGTTGACGTTGGGAGTGACAGTCCCCCAGGTGTTGCCGGACGTGTTGGTTACATGGAATATATTTGACCAATCCCAACTGATCGTACTGCTCATTGAGACGATGTCCGTGTGTTCAACGTTGCGGGCAAAGGCCGGGGAGGCTGTCCATGTTGCGCCGCCGTTATGGGTGACGTAGAGGAACAAGTCACGCATGCCTGCGCCGAGCGTCATCCACACCGGCAGGATTGCATCGTTCGCTCCGAAGAATTTCGGCGCGGTTGTGGCGATAAAAGCATTCTCATATCCAGCCGGTATTGGCATGGATTGTTGCGCCCATGTCACACCGCTGTCTGTTGTTTTGTAAAGGTAGATGGATCCATTCACGGGTACGTCACCGCCGACCCAGCCGGTCGAGGTATCGCGGAAAGCCATTCCACTCTTATGACCACTGAACGGCAGGGTATTGTTGGGCTGGGATGGATCGTTGGCATACTTGAGTGTCCAGGTTGCCCCACCATCAGAGGTCTGGTACAGCTGCACTGCATGCTTTTGCATCCCCGAAGGCTCACCTGCAAGAACAAATCCGTTCATATCATCCAGGAATTGGATGTAGCCACTATTGAATGGGATGTTACTGTAGGAGGTCCAGGTGCTGCCTCCCGTTGTCGTGCGGAAGAGGGATGCCAGCCCGCTCTCCGACAAGGTTGCAATCACCCAGCCTTTACTTGCGTTCTGGAAGTAGGCATTTCTGATCGATGAGATACCTGACGCGGTCATGTTGTACCACGTCGCGCCGCCATCTGAAGTCCGCAGGACGTAGGGATCGCCGATCGCCCAGCCATTGATCGAATCCTGCATGAATAGTTTTCGGATCAGCGGGGATGGGACAACGGATCCCGGCACCGTGATCGGTGTGGGTGTAAATGTCGGGGATGGCGATGCAGGCGTGATCGTAACAGGTAGCCATCCAAATGTTGACATCATTTGTACGAACATTGCCGACTCAGCTGCTTTATCGAAGACTGGTGGCGGAGGATAAATGCCATTGAGAGAGTGTAGGACAAAGTCCATGCTGATGCAGGTATTGTTTCGCTGAGTTGAGTAGGCGATCCATTCGTATTGGTTGCCTGCAGCAGCATCTCCTCCTGTTTGTTTGAAGAATGAAATCCCATTGATCACAATAGTTTCGGTGGGGGACCCGGGCCGTGAAGTTGCGGATAAAGGACTCTGACAGGAAGTGGCATTTTCAGTGACACTTGTTTCTAAATATTTCTCGGCTAAATTCGTACCCCGTGTAATCGGCAAATTGATCTTGGTGTAATTCGCTGATTGCGTGAGGATCTGTGCCTGCGGCGGATATTGAAATAGGAAGCCGTATTGTTGATTCGTGTATGTCAGCCATTCAGACGGGATGGGCGTGATCGTTGGAGGTATTGGACCTTCCTTGCGAACGATGGTTGGCCCTCCCCATCTGACGCGGTCACCTGTGGCACTGCCGGTGGCAAGGATCGTGAGAATAAAGCGCACACTTCTTCCCGCCAATGGGCTCAGATCCACGTTCGCCGTGTGATTCTGCTTATCGTTCTGTTCGCGCCATGTCCAGAAGTTGAAGATGCCGCCATTTGGGGTCATATAATCCAGACGGAAGGTCACATTGCAGATATAGCCATATTCGCATCCGGTAACTGTGAAGAAGTGGTCACCGGGCTGCACGGTAAAGGTGGGGAAGACTCCCTGGATATAGCCGTTATATTTATTCTCGGGTGAGATCAATAATGAAGGGGCAGGGCCCATCGTTCCATCTTCCAGATGGGAATAGTTCAATGGGATGACAAACCCCTTACGGTCGCCCTCCACGCCCGGACACGGCAATGGACCGGCACCACTTCTCCATTCTGCGGCACAGGCATTCGACCAAAGCTTGTACCCACTTTCATAGGGCGCCTCGCCTGCCACATCGATCTCCACCCAGACCGGGTTCGACGCGTCCGCGCCGATACCGAAGAATTGACCATTTGCATTGGCAAGGATCCAAAAGCCGCGATATTTCCCAGCCGTGGAGGGAGCAATCATGTTGACAGAGATATCAACAGTACCGCCATACGCCGCGCCCCACGGCAGATTGACCGTCGTTGGTGCGCCCATTTGCTCACCGCTGTAATAGACCAGTTTATATGCAGTCGTCCAAACACATGCGCCTGTGTTTTTCAAGCGCCAGGTTTTGGTAAACGCCGCGCCTGGTGAAAATATTGTCCCATCCTGCACGGTGACATCTGTGACGAACGTTGCCTTGTCACAGCCCGTGGGTGCAACTGTTGGAGGTGGTTGACCGAGCGGCGTGGCAGTGGGTGACAGTGGCGGTAACGGTGTAAGGGTTGGGGGAGGCGCAGGCGGTTGAGTGGTCCCAGCCCGCAGGATGCGCGGTGATCCCCAAATGGCGCGGTCCCCGCTTGCAAATCCACTTGATAAGAGCATGAGGACGAACCGCACCTTTTGCCCGGCCAGGGGAGTCAGATCCAGGTTGGCGCGATAGAACCGCTTGTCGGCTGCCTCCTTCCAGGACCAGAATGTTTTTTGCACCCCGTTCGGCAGGATGTAATCAATACGGAATGTAACATAGCAACCTGTCGCGCCATATTCGCAGTTGACAAGAGTCTGCAGTTTGTCACCCGATTGAATCTGAAATTCAGGATAGGCGGCCTGAATGTATCCGTTGTATTTGTTCTGCGGAACGGTGAGCAATCCCGGCAGTGGATCAATCGAGTCATCCTCAAGGTGTGGATCATTGACCTGATAAGCATAGCCGCGGCCATCCCCGCTCGTGCCCGGGAAGGGAATAGTGCCCGCTCCACTCTTCCACTGGGCATAGGATGCATTGGCCACAAAGTCATAGATCACCGCATTGACGTCCACTACATTGATATCCACCCAGAACGCGCCGCCTGCAGAAGCGCCGATGCCGAACTGACCCCCGGAGGCATTGCTGATCTTAAACAACCCTCTGTAATGTCCGCTTGTTGTTGGGGCGGTCAAGTTCACAGAAAGATCCAGCATCTGACCAGGTGGCACGTCCACAGGGATATTTGCTGCAAGCGGCGCGCTCATCGCGTCGCCGCCGGCCCAGACGACCTTGTAGGATGTTGTCCACGCACAGGTGCCATTGTTCAACAGCCGCCAGGTTTTTGTAAATGTTGCGCCGGGCGCATAGGTTGAGCCATCGGGAATTGTTATGTCAGATACGAATTGGGCTGAATCACAAACTGTTGCAGCCATCGCAGGTGGAACGGCTTGCGATATTAACATCCCCGCCAAAATGACCATGCTGAGGAATTTATGCCTGAACACGGCGCCTCCTTGCTTAATCAACTATACCCAGGGCGGTCACAAATTGCGCTTTTTCAAAGGTGGGAAAGCGCCATTTGTGACCGTGGGCATTATATGTTCACGTCAACTTATCATCGCGCTGAAAGAGCCACATACATTAAAACCTCCCTGACAATTTCAATACAGAATTTACATCCATTTGTTGTAGAATCAAATACAACATCCCTGTACTTTTTGGAGTGATCATGAATCTTGATGACCTTGACCGTTTTAAACAACTGGATACTCTCAACATGCTTGCAGAGATCGACAACCTGCCCGACCAGCTTGGCAATGCCTATCGGCTAGGGATGAACCAAAGCCTGCCTGATTGGACGGACTTCCGGCAGGTGATCATCGCAGGCATGGGCGGATCTGCCATAGGCGCGGACCTGCTCGCCTCATACTGTGCTTCGCTTGCCCCGCTGCCTGTTTCCGTTCATCGCGATTATGGACTGCCTTTATACGCGCGCGCTGCAGAAACGCTTGTCATTTGTTCCTCACATTCGGGCAACACCGAAGAGACGCTGGATACCTTCGAAGCTGCGCTCAAAGGGGAATGTCGCATTGTTACAGTTTGCACTGGCGGTGAACTTGCCAGACGCGCCCGGGAAAACAACATTCCCACATGGATGTTTGAGCATACAGGTCAGCCGCGTGCTGCAGTGGGGTTCTCGTTTGGCCTATTATTGGCGATGTTCGAGCGGCTGGGATTGATCCCGCCTCAAAAGGAAGCAATCGCTGACGCACTTGCTTCGATGAAGAGCTCACAGAAACACATGAAGGCAGATGTCCCCGCCGCGAAAAATCCCGCCAAACGATATGCGGGTCAATTAATGGGACGCTGGGTCACGATCATGGGGTCGGGGCTGCTTGCCACGGTTGCCCGCCGCTGGAAGGGACAGATCAACGAGGTCGCCAAAGCGGGAGCGAACTTTGAATTCATCCCTGAGGCGAATCACAACACTCTTGCCGGGACGGAGAATCCACAGGAAACACTCAACGCGCATACCATGACCATCTTCCTGTGCTCGCCATCCGATCATCCGCGCAACCGCCTGCGCTCAGACCTGACTCGCAAGGCGTTCATGCTTGAGGGTTTGAACACCGATCTGGTGGAAGCGCGCGGCCATACTCCGCTTGCCCACATATGGACGACGATCCTGTTCGGCGATTACATGGCCTATTATCTGGCGATCGCTTACGGCGAAGACCCTACACCGATCCAGGCGCTGCTCGATTTCAAGAAGGCAATGAATGAAGCGAA
>JBDTPH010000275.1:0-28930 GCA_039932795.1 Chloroflexota bacterium | reverse complement strand
GAACAACGGTTGATGAGCGAACGAAATCATCGTGTGGCTCAATTGCAATTTGGACTCCAATGGCATCGGCGTACTCCGATGCGGCTTTCAAACAGTCTGCCATTTTTTCGTACATGGAAGCATCAAGGTCTGTGCCTTTGGGAAGTTCGCCCAGAAATGCCCTCACGTACTTCGCACCTAATTCTGCAGCCAGGTCAGCGTAACGCCGTAATTCATCCACATTGGTTTGTCGTTCTTCAGCAAAATCAGAGACAAAACTTGTATAAGCAGTTACGGCAAGTGACATCAATCCTGCATCAGAACATCCTTGTTGCAACAAAGCCTTTTTTGCGGCGGGCATATCCGGCTCCACATGGCCTTGTGACCCACCGCGCCATTCGATCCCATCATAGCCATATTCCGCTGCTTTTGCGATGATTGTCTCAATTTGCCAATGAGGACATGCGAGCGTACTGAAAGTAATTGGTGTCATTGTGCCCCATCATTGGATGCACCTCGAAGCCTGGTGGGGCCGCGGCGCCATACAAGGAAGTCAAAAGCATCGGGCAGGTGATACTCGCATGAATAAACCAGAGGCTGATCTTCAGCTGAGTAATCGGTTTGAACTATATAGAGAGTGAGGGCATTCGGTGGTAGTTGTAACTTTCCCGAGACGTGGTGGGGAGCGATTACCGGAAGAAGGCGCGCAATGCCATATTCAATAACCTGTCCCAGGGATGTTTGGAGTATGTTGTAAATTGACTCGGTTCGCAGAAGTTCTGGATCAAAATCAGCTCGCTGAACGAGCGCCTCTGTCAGTGTGTCCAACGAATACACTAC
Organism: Chloroflexota bacterium; assembly: GCA_039932795.1. Lineage (GTDB taxonomy): Bacteria > Chloroflexota > Anaerolineae > Anaerolineales > Villigracilaceae > Defluviilinea. The sequence continues at coordinate 28,111 of JBDTPH010000275.1, read as the reverse complement.
GGGACGTCCATCGGCGGTACGAACACGTTCAACGCTGATAAGAGGTGTTCCCACCTCCACCCGCAATTGTTCGGCTTTTTCCTTGTCCGCCGTTTCTTTCTGGATCGCAATATGGCTGGTACCTGACTTCAGGCCAGCTGACTCGATCATCTCTGTAATACCAAAGTTGAAGTTGAGGTTCTTAAGAATGGGCTGATTTCTAACAAATGTACCTACACCCTGGCGGCGGGTAACTAATCCGTCATCTTCCAGTACACGCATGGCTTCTCGAACTACTGTACGAGAGACCCCGAGCATTTCACACAGTTCAGCCTCGGTGGGGAGCTGGCTGCCCGGCCGAAAGATACCGCCTGTAATGGCCTGGCGCAGTTCTGTTTGCGCTATCTCAGTCAGTGTTTTCCGTTCTGATTTCGCTGATCTAAGCATTCTGCTCCATGTTCGTTGTGAAATATAGGGATGATTGTTAACAAAAGCTGATTTTGTTGTTGACATTTGTCTTATCTGATGCTAATATGATGATTATGATGTCAGTTGTCATAATAACTATAGCAAATATGAACATGACTGTCAACGCTTTTAACAATTTTGCTCGTTCTGACAACGATAAACGAGGAATATGACCCAGATCTTGCCTGCATGCTCACAGAATATCAGTCTTTTGTTTGACGAGCGAGTATGTGCTTGCTGGCCAGGTGGTGAATTTGATGGGGGTGAGGTTCTGAGCCACGTGAGAATATCAGCAAATCGGATCAAAAGGATCAAAAGAAGGAGGGCAGCCATACAATAGAGCGAGACACAAGTTCCTGTCACAGTCCATTCTGATCTCCATTCTCGATTAATTCTCTGGAGGAGAGATGCCCCAAAAAAAATTCTATTCCCTACTAGTATTGTTCACGGTCTTTGCCGTTGTCTTTTCGGCGTGCGCCCCTGCCGCCCCGACGGCCACTCAGGCCCCGGCGGCTACTGAAGCTCCGGCCGCCACTGAGCCCGCAGCTGCTACCGAACCTGCGGTTTCCGGCGCCTGCCCATCGATTACCCTGGCAGATACACAGGGTGTTGCAGCCGGTGCATGGCCGCAACAGTATGAACTCGCAGAGTTTGAATCCGCTGCCAACTGTACTTTGACCCTCACAGGCCGCACCGAATATGATTCGCGGCTGGTGGATTATGGTTTCCTGCCGGCAGGCGACCTGCCTGCGCTTGACGAGCGCCTGCCTGAAGAACCACTGGTGGTCGTGCCGTATAGCGAGATCGGCCAATATGGCGGTCGAATCAGTGGAGCCTCCATCGCCCCCGAAGCAGGTAACTCTGAGTGGCTCAGTGTTCGCCATGTAAACCTGTTGCGGTTCGCCGATGATTTGCAGACCATCGTTCCGAACATGGCCAAGTCGTTCGAGTGGAACAGCGACTACACCGAGCTCACTGTCACATTACGCAAGGGGCACAAATGGTCAGATGGCCAGCCCTTCACCACCGCGGACATCGTCTTCTGGTGGGATGACATTGTTATGAACAAGGACCTTTACGCGGAGGTGCCAGCATTCTGGGTCTATGGGGGCGAACCGATGCAGGTCGAGGCAGTCGACGACGTCACGGTCCAGTTCAAGTTCGCCGCGCCCGCGCCCGCATTTACCACGTTGTTAGCTACCACCTACACACACGAGTGGGCGCCCAAGCACTTCCTGATGGACAAGCTTCCCAAGTACAACCCGCAGGCTGACGAAGAGGCCAAGGCAGAAGGCCTCGAGTCTTGGACTCAACGCTTCATCCCCCTGTTTTATAGCGACTGGGAGGACGCCAACCACATGTACGGCCTGCCCAAGCTGGAAGCCTGGATCAAGGTTGACGAGACGCCCGAACATCAGGTCTATGTTGCCAACCCTTACTACTACAAAGTAGACACAGCCGGGCAGCAGTTGCCGTACATTGATGAAGTCGAGGAAGTGTATGCAGCCGAAAACGAGCTATTCGAGCTGAAGATTCTCAATGGCGAGACCCACTATAAGGCTCAGTCACTGCTGCTTGCCAGCCTGCCGCTCTTCCAGCAAAATCAGGATAAGGGCAACTACGATATCCAGATGGCCCTGCCTGCCGGTAATGGCCCCACGTATGCGTTCAACGCCACTCATAAAGACCCAGTCCTGGCTGAGTTGTTCTCGGACCCGCGCTGGAACCGCGCCATGTCACTGGCGCTGAACCGGGCCGAGATGAACCAGGCTCTGTGTTTCGGACTGTGTGAGCCAACCCAGGGCGTCCCCATTCACCGGACCGCATCGTTCGCTAAGCCCGAATGGTTCACCAAAGACATCGAGTATGATCCAGAGACAGCCAACGCGCTTCTGGATGAGATCGGCCTGGAGAAGGGGAGCGACGGCTTCCGGCTTAGACCCGATGGCCAACCACTGGTCATTAATATGCTCTATGCCCTCCAGTTTGGAGATCCCGCCCGACACGAGCTAGTCAAGGAGTATTGGGAGGCGGTCGGCGTCAAGGTCGAGTTAAAAGAGGTGAGTACAGAAGCCTTTCGAGCGATGGCTGCCAACAACGACCACGACATCCAGGTGACCAACACCGGCTTGGAGCTGGAAGCGCCGGCTTACTCCAACCCGCTGCGGTTCTTCCCTCCCTTTGGCGACGCCGCGCTTGAGCCGCTCTTTGGCGCCCCATGGGTCGAATGGAACAACAGCAACGGCGCGCAGGGCATTGAGCCGCCCGACGACATTAAGCCATTGTGGGACATGGCCGACCAATGGAAATCGGCCTTGCCAGGCACTGACGAATACATTAGCCTGGGGCAGCAGCTCGTCCAGGCTCAGATGGACCGCGGCATGCTCATCGGCACTTACACCTCGTCACCTGTGGTCACCATTGTCTCGCGAAGTCTGGGCAATGTGCCTCAATTGAAGGTCAACGCGTTCGAGTACTATCGCACGTATCCCTATCGGACCGATCAGTGGTATTTCAAGGAATAGAGGTTCCTGGCCCGTGACATGAGGCCCGCTCCAGAATCAGTTACGCTCAGACCTTAAGATTCCAGGAGAGGCTTGAGTCTGGAACCTGCAAATTACTTTATACTTACCAGGGAGGGGTGGAGCCTGCTTCTACCTCTCCCTGGCTCCCATCCTGGCAATGTGATCGCGCCAGACAGGCAGAAATGTGAACCGCCCTTGGCGTAGCGCGGCGTCGCATATAACCAAGCATGGAGGTCAAGTGGCGAAATATCTGCTGCAGCGATTTATCATCATGATCGTGATGCTGGCGGCCCTATCGGTCATTGTCTTCATCATCATCGAACTGCCGCCGGGCGACTACGCCGACCGACGGGCCCTCGACTTGCGATCCCAAGGTGTGCTGGTCACGGAGAAAGATTTGATTGCCATGCGTCACCAACTGGGATTGGACCGCCCATGGTATGTGCGTTACGTGACCTGGATAAGTAACATTATCCTGCATGGCAACTTCGGTATTTCCTTTGGGTATCACAGGCCAGTCGCGGATCTGCTCGCCGAGCGGGTAGGTCTCACCGTTCTGCTGGCAATCGCCACCATCATTTTTACCTACGGCTTGGCTATTCCTATCGGCATTTACTCGGCCATACGGCAGTATTCTCTGGGCGATTACGCGGCGACGATCATCGGCTATTTCGGCATGGCCACGCCGAGCTTCATGCTTGCCCTCATCCTCTTATATTTCAGCGTGATGGTGTTCAATAACAGCGTCGGTGGGCTGTTTTCGTCTCAGTATGCAGAAGCCCCCTGGAGTTGGGGCAAGTTCGTTGACCTCCTTCGTCACCTGTGGGTGCCAGCCTTGGTATTGGGACTGGCTGGCACCGCCTTCGAGATCCGCACCATGCGGGCTACAATGCTCGATGAAAAGAATAAGCTCTACGTCACTGCCGCCCGCGCCAAGGGTCTACCCGAATGGAAGCTGCTGCTCAAGTACCCGGTGCGCGTTGCCCTTAACCCCATTGTTAGCACCATTGGTTGGGAACTCACCGCGATTATCGCTGGCGCGCCGCTCGTTTCATTCGTGCTGGCCCTGCCTGACACAGGCCCGTTGTTTCTCAGGGCCCTGCTTGATCAGGACATCTATTTGTCCGGTGCGATCCTGCTTATGTACGCCACATTGACCATCCTGGGTACGTTTCTGTCGGATGTGTTGTTGGCTATGCTCGATCCGCGTATCCGTTATGGGGAGAGGGTTTGATATGTCCCAGATTACCGAAGCCGCTGACGCTGTCCCACGCCCGGTGCCACCTCCAGCCGGCATTGCCCAAGAAGCGGAGATCCGCTACTACACCGCATCGCAGTTCCAATTGATGTGGTGGAAGTTCAAAAAACACCGATTGGCTCTGATAGGCATGGCGCTTCTCGCAGTCTTTATTTTCATTGCCCTGTTCGCCGAATTCCTGTCGCCCTATGCTCCTGCCGTCCGCACCCCCAATTACTTATTTGGCGGTCCGCAGGTATTGCACTTCGTGGATGCCGAAGGTAAGTTCCACCTGCGCCCGTTTACCTATGCACTCACCGCCGCCATGGATCCCGAAACCTTTCTGCTCGAAGTGAAGGAAGACACTAGCAAGCCGTGGCCCGTGTACTTCTTCGTCAAAGGCGATCCGTACAAAATGTGGGGAGTGATTAAGTCCGACCGGCATTTGTTCGGTGTTGAAGAGGGTCACCTGCACTTGCTAGGCACCGACCAACTAGGGCGCGACATATTGTCCCGGTTGTTTCATGCCACGCGCACCTCGCTTACGATCGGCGTGGTCGGTCTGGTTATTTCATTTTTTCTTGGCTTGATCATTGGCGGCATTTCGGGATTCTTCGGCGGCCGGGTAGATGATGTCATCCAGCGCTTCATTGAATTTATCCGCTCGATTCCTACGCTGCCACTGTGGATGGCCATGGCCGCCGCCCTGCCAAGAGACTGGTCACCCCAACGTGTCTACTTTACGATTACGATCCTTCTCGGGCTCCTGGGCTGGACGCATTTGGCGCGGCGGGTGCGAGGCAAACTCCTCTCGCTGCGTGAAGAAGACTTCGTCGTCGCCGCACGCATTGCCGGCAGCAGCGATACACGCATCATCGCCCGGCACCTGCTGCCTTCCTTCCTGAGTTATATTATTGTGGATCTTTCGATCTCGTTTCCGTATATGATCCTGGCTGAGACCTCGCTGTCCTTCATTGGATTGGGTTTGCGGGCGCCGGTGATCTCGTGGGGAACGTTGCTGCAAGACGCGCAGAACATCCAGGCCATCGCACTGTATCCCTGGCTGTTTACACCCGTTGCATTCGTGATCATATCCGTCATGGCCTTCAGTTTCGTTGGCGATGGTATGCGCGATGCGGCCGATCCTTATTCCCGCTAAAAGGCAGAAACTCGTGGATAATAACGTGCTGTTGGAAATCAAAGACTTGCGGGTGTCCTTCCCACTTGACGAGGGCACGGTACGGGCAGTGGAAGGCGTCAACCTGACCATGCGGCGCGGCGAGGTTCTGGGCGTCGTCGGGGAAAGCGGCTGTGGCAAGTCCATCACGGCGCACTCGATCCTGCGCATTATCCCGCAGCCAGGGCGCATTGACGCCGGGCAGATCCTATTTCACCCCCCCGGCCAGTCGGACGCCCATGGAAATGGAGTTGTTGACCTGGCCAGTCTGGATCCCACGGGTTCCGAGATCCGCAGTATACGAGGTAAGGACATTGCCATGATCTTCCAGGAACCGATGAGTTCTTTTTCACCTGTGCATACCATTGGCAACCAGGTCAGCGAGGCCATCTTGCTCCACCAAAATGTGACGCGGGCCCAGGCGCGCGAAATGACGATTGAACTTCTGCGGCTGGTCGGTATCTCTGGCGCCGACCAGCGGGTGGATAGCTTTCCCCACCAATTCTCCGGGGGGATGCGCCAGCGTGCGATGATCGCCATGGCGCTGTCATGCAATCCATCCTTGCTGATTGCGGATGAGCCCACGACCGCCCTGGACGTGACGATCCAGGCGCAGATCCTCGATCTGATGCGCGGGTTGCAAAAGCGGCTGGGCATGGCAGTCATGTTTATCACTCACAATCTGAGTGTAATTGCGCAGATCGCTGACACGGTTGCCATCATGTACCTCGGGCAAGTAGTGGAGTATGGGCCGGTGCGCGAGATCCTGCGCAATCCCAGGCACCCCTACACTGTGGACCTCCTGCGGGCTGTGCCGCGCCTGGGCAAGACCGCAGGGCAACGCCTGGTCGCGATCGAAGGATCGATCCCCAGCCCCTTCCATCGACCCAGCGGGTGCCCCTTCCATCCGCGTTGCAGCCGTATGATGCCAGGACGGTGCGAGGTTCACATGCCGGCCGTGACCCAGTTGGACGACCAACATTCAGTGCGCTGCCTTTTGTATGAACCGGAGAAATCGAATGCCTGAAGAACGCCGTGTGTTGCTTGAGGTGAAAAACCTCAAAAAATATTTCCCGATGCGGCAGGGTTTCCTGGGCCGTGGCGCCGGGACCGTGAAGGCGGTGGATGGCATCAGCCTTCACATCCTCCAGGGCGAAACGCTGGGACTGGTGGGCGAAAGCGGCTCTGGCAAGACGACGGCGGGCCGGACGATCCTGCGCGCTTTCAATCCCACTGAAGGCGAGATCATTTTTCATCTTCAGGATGGACCGGCCACTGACCTGGCCAAACTGCGCGCGACCGAACTACGCGCCTTTCGGCGACACGCCCAGATGATTTTTCAGGATCCCTACTCCTCGTTGAACCCACGCATGACGGTGCGCGACATCATTGCTGAACCCCTGGTGGCCGGCGGCGTGGCACAAGGTGATGAGGTGGATGAACGCGTCCGTGAAACTGCCCGGCGCTGCCAGTTGAGTCTGGAACATCTCCGACGTTATCCACATGCCTTCAGTGGCGGCCAGCGACAACGCATTGGGATTGCGCGCGCGCTGGTGGTTCAGCCCCAGTTCGTGGTTTGCGACGAACCGGTTTCTGCGCTGGATGTCTCCATCCAGGCCCAGATTCTCAACTTGTTAATGGATATGCAGAAGGAATTGGGTCTCACGTATTTGTTCGTTGCCCATGACCTAAGTGTGGTCGAGCATGTCAGTGATCGGGTGGCGGTGATGTATCTGGGGCGGCTGGTGGAAGTGGCGCCGACCGCGGCCCTGTTCTACCAGCCACTGCACCCCTATACCGAGGCGCTCATGTCCGCCATCCCCGCCCTGGACCCGGACGATGTGATGAAGCCCGTCATTCTGGAAGGGGAAATCCCCAGTCCGGCTAACCCTCCGCCCGGCTGTCACTTTCACCCGCGCTGCCCATATGCACAAGCGCTGTGCAGGAGCGACACGCCCGAATGGAAAGAATACCGCCCGGGGCACTTCGCCGCCTGCCACTTTGCCGATACGCTCTCGCTCAAGGGAGCGCTGAAGTCTTAACCCCCCTTTGAAAGGAAATGCCGTCATGTCAATCAACCCCTGGATTCGGGAGTATCGCCCCCTGTCCGTCGCCCATCGCGGGCACTCGATTGCCTACCCGGAGAACACGCTGGATGCTTATCGTAAAGCCATTGAGTTGGGCGTGGAAATGATCGAGTGTGACGTGAACATCACTGGCGACGGAAAATTGGTTATGATGCACGACCCCACTCTTGATCGTACGACGACCGGCAGCGGGCTCGTCAGTAGTGCCACCTGGGACGAGATCCAGCGGTTGGATGCCGGCAGGAAGTTCAATCGCGAGTTTGGCGGAGCGCGCGTCCCTTCGACCGAAGAGACGTTATTGCTTTACAAAGAGACCGGTACCTTGTCCTGTTTTGAAGTGAAAGGCGCGGACGATGACGAGTCCAATCGTATCGCACTTGGGCTGGTGGAATTGTTTGTGAAACACGCCATGTTGGATAGGGTCTTTATGAGTTCCTATCATCATGAGGCTCTGCAACTGGCCAGCTCCAAATGTCCGGAGCTCCTGCTCGCACCCGAACGCCTGCCCGATGACGCAGCGGCTGATCCGCCCGAGGCCGTGCGTCAGGCGAAGTCTTTTGGCGCGCCGGTGCTCCAGCATCAATACACCGTCCTGACCGCCGACGTCATCCGCGTGTTGCATGAAAACGAGGTTGCCGTTTGGTCATGGTCAACCACAGACGAGGCCAGCATGGTCTTTAGTATCGAGCTCGGCGCGGACGCATTGATGGGTGACGATGTGCAACGGATGCTGGAGATCCTGCACCGGATGCGGCCAGCATAAACCACGGGGCGGGCACTGGCACGGCTCGAGCCATTCGATATTGCCAACATCGAAGTTCCAGCCTCTACGCTTTACGATATGGCCAAGCTCCGCCAGCACAGTGCAATCCCGTTTTCCAGTCATCTGCCGGACCTGCGTCTGGCGGTGGAGTTAGGTGTGCCGGACACATTTGTATGGAATGTGATGACGCTTGGCGGTCTGCGCGAGACGATGAAATTTATCTCGGCTTGCGAGCTGATGGGCGTGGGCTTCTGGTTTTACAGCGGTGAATCTGCAGTGGGCACTGCCGCCTACATGCAACTGGCTGCCGCTGTTCCCTACCTTTCGCAGCCGGATCAATCACTCTTTCGCTGGTATGCCGACGATGTGGTCGCCGAACTGATCCAACCTTATGCCAATGCCGTTCCGATTCCCGATGGACCCGGATTGGGCGTGACAGTTGATCCGCAAGCGCTGGCACGTTGCAAACAGCGTTATAAACAGGACGGTGTGATCTCACAACTCGGCATGCCAGGCGAAATGCACTACCGGCAATTCCTTCAGCAATAAGAGTGCATATTGTCTGTTTCGCGAAATTAGGGAATAGAACGGGCGAGCAGTGCTGCCTGCTCCACAGCCACTCGCAAACTGGCGTGGCTGGCTCTGCCCGTTCCAGCGATATCAAATGCCGTACCGTGATCCACGCTCGTTCGGACAAAGGGCAATCCGACCGTGACGTTCACACCCTCATCCACGCCCAAATACTTTACGGGGATCAGCCCCTGATCGTGATACTGGGCTACCACAATATCGAACCGTGCCTGGCGTGCGTGCATAAACACTGTGTCGCCGGGCCAGGGTCCACTTGCCTGAATGCCTTCAGCCTGTGCCTGTTGGATCGCCGGCTTAATGATCTCCTCATCTTCAGAGCCAAAGAGACCGTGCTCGCCCGCGTGAGGATTTAAACCCGCCACCGCTATTCGCGGTTGGGCAATCCCCAACTGCGTCATCGCCCGATGCGCCAGCCGAATGATCCTCAACTCACGTTCAATCGTCAATTGCGCAATCGCCTGGCGCAGAGAAACATGGATGGTGACAAGGATGACGCGCAGGTCGTTGTTCATCAACATCATGGCAAAGTCTTTTGTTCCGCTAAAGTCAGCCAGTATTTCAGTGTGTCCCGGGTAGTGGATGTCGGCCAGTCGCAGCGCTTCTTTATTGATCGGGGCTGTTACCACAGCCTTGATTCTTTTTTGCAGGGCAAGATCGATCGCGGCCCGGATGTAGTCGAACGCCGCTTTTCCTGCCCGCGCGTCCAATTGTCCAAAAGGTAAATCTTCAGGCAGGCGGCTGACTGAAATGACGTTAATTGTGTTCGGTGTAAATTGAAAATCTTCCGGCGAGTCGATGACACTCACGGTGAGGGGCAAAGCCAGCAATCGAATCGCGCGCTTGATAAGCCCTTCATCGCCCAATACCAGGGTTGGAGGCAATGATTCGGCGTCAGCATATAACTTCGCAATGATCTCGGGTCCAATTCCGCACGCATCGCCCATCGTGATCGCGATTGGTAAATGTTTCAAACTAGGCATACTGTTTAACTTTCACAAGCGCGTCTGCGATGGCAGCCGGGCTGCCAAACCCGCCAGCCTTTGTGACCAGCGGCAGCGATTGTTCACCCAGGAGACGCATGATGGGTATTCCCGCTTCAACCTCGCCCAGGATTTCAAGGGCTTGCGCTCGCAAAGCATTACACAATGCATTGGCGGTGTCGCCGCCGGTGGCGACTATTCCGCTGACTCGGCCATTGCGGACCAGCCTGCTGCCCACCTGGGCCAGCCCCTCAACAATCCGTTGAGCGACCTGCGCGGTGGATAAATTAAGTGTCGCTCCGAGTTGTTGAGTCGCTGCAATCTCCTCGCGTGAAGCGCTTACAACCAAAGCCGCATCGTGACCCGAGTCGATCGCCGCCCGCAGGTTTGAAGCAACCTGTTCGAGTTCGGCTGCAGCGGTCCTGCCGTTTTGAATTATCCGAGCTGGGTCGAGCTGAATAATGTTCAGTCGGCTGTTGGTTTCGACGTAGCGCAATTGTTGGCGGGTCGTTTCGGACGCGCTGCCTACCAGTGCAAGGGCTGGTCGAGTATCAAGCTGCTGATCCTGCATGAATGTATCGGAGATGGATGCGACGTCCAATGTCAGAGGAATGAACTCGGCTAATCCAGTTGAGCCAACCCAGATGACCCTTAGATCGCTTTGGGAAAGGCCGAGACAAATTCGTTTGAGATCGTCCTGCTCGGCAATATCAACAACCACCAACTCGGTCCCGTTAGCCAGCAGTCCTCGCAGCAGGCTTTTTATTTGCGTTGGTCCCGCGCGCAATTGATCAAGCATCAGCCGCCCTGCCTTGCGGCGCGATCCTTCCGCCAATCGCCTTGTGATGTCCGCGTCTCTGACGGGGGCGGTCGGGTCAGTGCCAAACTCCGTCTCATGCAATGGGCGACCATGAAGATATTGAACGCCATCCACTGTCGTGCGGCCGTATTTGGGAAAGGCTGGGGCAATGATGGCGCAATCCGCTTTGACAACATCCAGCACTGCCTCGATCTCAGCCCCCAGGTTGCCGCGCAACGTTGAATCCACGGATTTGTAAAAATTCGTCCAACCCTCGGCGACCAATTGTTGCGATGCCAGCCTGACTTTGGCGTACGCGTCATCCGCAGACAAACTACGACTGTCCGTATCAACGGAAATCACTTGAGCCGCTTGCGCCTGGGCCGGCAGCGAATACGCACCCAGTGGCACAACCACTGACAGACCGCTCCGAACGACCTGCGCGCCGCAGTCAGTGGCGCTGGAAAGATCATCGGCAATAATGGCGAGTCGCGTCATGCCTCGGCAAGCCATGCCGCGATGCGTTCGCCCACGACCAGAGCCGGAATGTTGGTATTGGCGCGCGGCACGACCGGCATGATGGATGCATCGGCAACGTATAGATTATCCACTCCATACACTTTTCCGCGAGCATCAACCACAGCCGTCGGATCCGACTGCGGACCCATTTTGCAAGTGCCGACCGCATGATAGTAATGCAGGTTGTCGCGTCGAACATCTTCGGGGGTTTTGTAATCAACTGTCGGCGATATCTCCTCTCCAATCAAATCTGCAAGAGGCGCCTGACAGGCATAATCACGTAGCAATTCAATTCCATTCCAGAGGATGGCAAGGTCGCGCCCCTCGGGGTCACTGAGATAAGCGGTGTCAATTTTCAAGGTCATGAACGGATCGGCGCTCGTCAATTGCACGCTGCCGCGCGCGAGCGGGACCATGTTTGCCACAGGTAGCAAAAAGTCCCAGTGATCCGCTGTATCGGTGAACTGGCCTCCGACCGGAAACAAATGCAGATCATAAGCGGATGTGCAATACTTGCTGCGGAACTTGGCAATGGTCTGCTCGGAAAAGAGTACTCCGCCCCTGGCAGCAAAGTCCAGCATGGCAGCTACCAGCTGCGGTGTGCCGCTGTATTTGAGATAGACAGCGGGGTGATCATGCAGGTTTCTGCCCACCGCCAAATCGAGTTTCGTTTCAATTCCGAGAGCACGTAGTTCAGAGTCAGGGCCAATGCCCGAACGCAATAGGATGGCGGGCGAACCATAGGTTCCGGCGCACACAACGACCCGGCCTGCCTCGACAGTCAGGGGGCCATCAGGCCCGATCACCTCGATAGCGGTGACACGGTTGCCCACCAGACGCAATCGATTCACTTGCATCTGTCCTCGAATGGTTAGACCATCATTGCCTCGCAACGTATCCAGGTAGGCAAAGGCTGTGTTCCAACGCACACCATCCAGAATGTTTACCGGTGAAGTACTCATGCCAATGTCTTGATCGAGATCATTCAAGTCAGCGACGTGCGGGATCCCAATTTTCGGCGCAGTTTCCAGACAGGCTTGTTGCCACGGTGTGATCTCAGATGACGAAATTCGTTTTACTCTCAGCGTTTCATGGGCGAGTCTAAAAAATGGCAGCAACTCATCGGCGCTCCAGCCCGGGTTACCCAGAGCCGCCCAATGATCGTAGTCAACCCGACTGCCCCAAATCGCCGCGCAGCCATTGTGCGAGGAGCAGCCGCCAATCACGCGCGCCCGCTCTAATGGATGCCCCGGACGACCGCTGCTTGCGCCATTGACGTAACCCCAATCATGACCGCCTGGCAGGCTGCGCGCGTCCAACAAGGCAGAGGGCCATTGCTGTTCGGCGAACGCGCCGTAGTCAGGACCCGACTCGATCAGCAATACAGTCTGGGATGTTCCCTGTACTAAACGTGCCGCGACTGCCGCCCCCGCCGTGCCGCCGCCGATCACAACTGTGTCGGCATATAAATTTTCAGCCATGAGTTATCTCCATTGTTCGATGTGAACGCGTTCAACGGTGATAGCGGGTTTTCCGAGTTGCGCGCTTGGTTGCTGGACCTTTTGCTCGTCTGCAGTTTCCTGCTTCAAGGAAAGATAGCTGCTCCCTAGCTTAATGCCAGCCGACTCAATCATCTCTATAGTGCTACAGTTGGAACAGTTTACTTCCTGATGAGAGCTGCCGCCTGCAATAACCTGGTGCAGTTTGTGGTGGGCTGCCCGCAGCATTTTTCGTGAAACTCTAGTACTCCAACGAGATTATGTCGGAAGGTGAGACAAGGGAAGAATCGAACTTTCTACCCCACAGTTTTAGATTGTTCGAGTACTAGGCAAATTCAGCATTTACCTGCATAATATTCATAAGATGTCATGATAACTGATGATACTATGAATAAAACCGCACGTAAAGATTTTAGCAGTTCGATTAACCTAAAAAGATGGCGAAATACGATCTGCCAGCTTCGACCCATGATGGTTAGCTGGCCTCCGTGCTGGAGTAAAATCCCCCTCAATCGTCTATGACCCAGCAGCCGTCTACCAACAAGCCGGCGGCAGGAAGGATTAAACCGTGTCAGATATCGTACAGATAGCAGAAGTGATTGCTCGTCAGGCAGGGGCTGTTTTAATGGAAGGTTACGGGAATGTGCGCCATATTCAACAAAAAGGTGTCATTGACCTCGTTACAGAATTTGACAGGCGTTCTGAGGATGTTATTGTTTCATCCATTCAACAAAAATTTCCTGACCATGCCATTCTGGCAGAAGAAAGCGGTCATCATAAAACCATAAGTGAATATCAATGGGTGATTGACCCGCTGGATGGGACAACAAATTTTGCTCATGCAATCCCGATTTTTTCAGTGTCAATCGGGTTGTTGAAAAACAACTCCCCTGTTGTGGGGGTGGCATATGATCCGTTTCGCAACGAAATGTTTTCAGCAGAAGTAGGACAGGGTGCCACCCTGAATAACCGTCCCATCCATGTCTCGCCTCAGACTGACCTGGGCCAGGCCGTTATTTCTACCGGCTTTCCCTATGATGTTCGCACCAATCCACGAAATAATATTGCTCAATTTACCCAATTCCAACTGCGAACTCAAGCGGTCAGGCATCTGGGTTCTGCAGCCCTTGATTGTGCATGGACGGCATTGGGCAGACTGGATGGCTACTGGGAATTTGGAGTCAAACCATGGGATGTCGGAGCCGGAGCACTCATAGTGCGTGAGGCGGGCGGACGCGTCACATCAGTGGACCTGGATGAAGATTTCTTGTCGAACGACTCTATTTTAGTATCGAATGGTCTGCTTCACGAGCAAATGTTTCGCGTCTTGAGCGAAGGCAGCCAAGCACCCATACCGTAGCAGGGGTGGGAAATGATTGATCCAGTTCCAAAATAATTTTGCAGGAATATTCTCCTCGAAAATGATCCTGAAGCAATTGGGATCAAGAAAGCACATATATTCAAAGGAGCATAATCATTGAAAGACATACGGATTGGACTTATCGGCACCGGCGGTATGGGCAAAGCCCACGCTACAGCGTTTAAAAACGTCCCCCTGGTCTTTGGGAACGAGCCAGGCAGACCTATTCTCGAAATCGTCGCGGACATCGATGCGAAAGCCGTGGAAAAGTGGGCGGGGGAGTTTGGCTTCGCCCGCTGGACGACAAACTGGCATGAAATCGTGGAAGACCCTGGCGTGGAACTTGTGGATATTACAACTCCCAATTCCCTGCACGCCGGGATGGCCATTGCCGCTGCCCAGGCTGGCAAGCACATCTATTGTGAAAAACCATTGGCAACGACTTCGGCTGACGCAGCCCGTATCGTCGCGGCAGTAGAAAAATCCGGAGTCATCAGCATCGTGGGGTTCAATTACTTAAAAAACCCTGCCCAGGCGTTTGCAAAGCAACTCCTTGCTGCCGGGGAATTGGGCGACATTACGCTCTTCCGAGGTACATTCGACCAGGATTTTCTCGCCAACCCGAACATCCCATTTAGCTGGCGATTGGATCGTACAGTAGCAGGTACGGGCGCGTTGGGCGATCTTGGTTCGCATACCATTGCCTTCGCCCATTTTTTGGTAGGCGATATTGTTGAGGTTTGCGGGCTGAATACAACGAAAATCAAAGCGAGAGTTGTGCCAGCCGCTGGCTCGGGCTATGCGGCAACCGCTCAAAGCGATGGTCAGAAGCGGGACGTCGAAAATGAAGACATCATGGAGTTCCTCATCCGTTTTGATAATGGAGCCATTGGGACAATCGGTACCAGCCGTATCGGCATGGGACGCAAGCTTGGATTGGGTTATGAGATTCAGGGTACGAAAGGCAGTTTGTTTTACAACCAGGAACGCATGAATGAAATTAAGCTCTATCGCCACACGGACCCGGAACGTGAGAAGGGTTATAAAACAGTTTACATCGGGCCGGAACATCCCGGCTATAAGGCCTTCTTCGGTTTGGCGGGGATCGGTTTGGGTTACAACGATCAGAAGATCATTGAGGCCCATGATCTACTCACTGCCATCGCTTTGGACCAACCGGTTCAACCTGACGTCCGCTTTGCTTATCGAGTGAACAAGGTTATCGATGCTGTTGATGTTTCCTGTCAGGAGCGTCGCTGGGTACAGGTGAGCGAGTTTGACACCGAGGTTGACCAGGCATAGCGCCGCACTTTGAATACGGTACTACAGAATCTGATGCCCTACCTTGTCATTCCCAGGCAGTGCGCCGCGTCTCCCATACCATCTGCTTCTATAGTTGGAAACAACACCAGCAAAGGAAAGGTACATGCGAATAGGTTTAGTCACCGATAGTGTAGGGCATCTGTCGTTTGATGAAATGCTCGAAACGGCCGCCCATTTGGGTATTCAAACCCTTGAATTTGGTTGTGGCGGTTGGTCATCAGCTCCCCATATGAACCTGGAACTTCTCCTGGAGAATGAAACGGAGAGGGCAAATTTCGTCGCGAAGATCCGCGATCATGGCCTGGAGATCAGCGCGCTGAATTGCTCAGGCAACCAACTGGCTCCGGGAGAGCGGGGGAAGTCGAACGATCGGGTTGTTCGCAATACAATGAAGCTGGCTCAATTGATCGGCATCCGACGAATCGTGATGATGTCTGGCCTGCCCGGCGGCCCAGGCGATCAGAATGCGAATTGGATTACAACAGCCTGGCCGCCCGAAGGACATGAGATCCTTCGCTATCAGTGGGACGAAGTGGCCCTGCCCTACTGGCGCGACCTGGTGAATCAGGCTCGCGAGAATGGTATCGAAAAGATTTGTGTTGAACAGCATGCTCATCAACTTGTATATAACACGGAAACATTCCTTAAACTGCGTGAGGCCGTCGGTGAGATGCTGGGAGTTAATTTTGACCCCAGTCACGCCCTCTGGATGGGAGGCGACCCTCTGCGTGCCATCCGCCAACTGCGCGGCACGATTTATCACGTCCATGCCAAGGACACTCGCATTGATCCCCATAATAGTGAAATTAACACCCTTTTGGAAACAAAACCCAATGAGCGTGTCACCGAGCGTTCGTGGAATTACGTGACCCTGGGATATGGACATTCAGAAATTTGGTGGCGTGATTTTGTCGTCCAGATGAAGCAGAATGGCTATGACGATGTATTAAGCATTGAACACGAAGATTACAGCGTATCGCCGATGGACGGAGTACGTAAATCCATTGACCTGTTGAGAAGTGTCATATGAAGAGGTCAAGGCAATCTACAGGATCCCATGAGGACTAAATCGCAATAGACCAGGAGATATCGGATGACACAAATCTACGATGTCGGTATCATTGGCGCAGGTGCAGCAGGTTCTGCCATCGCACGTGAGCTCTCACGTTATGAACTGGATATCGTTCTGCTTGAATCCAACCCGGATGTAGGGATGGGGACTTCGAAAGCCAGCACAGCGATCTGGCATACAGGGTATGACGCGACACCTGGTTCGCTTGAATCAGTGTTATTGAAACGTAGTTACCCTCGTTCAATATACATCCATCTGCAGGCGCCGTAGAATAAAACAGAAGGGTGATTTGGAACTTCACAAAGGTTTCATTTTCATCGATGAAGGGATCGGAATATCGAGCCGTTTCAGGACCGTCGGAGCAATATTCAGATGGGAGACGGTTTCGCCCGTATCGCCTTTGCCCTGTCCATCTGGCGTGATGATGTACAACGGCACTTCACGCTGCTCGGGCGTGGTTCCACCGTGATGTCCATCACTGTTAATCCCATGGTCGCCCGTAACCAATATGGTGTAACCGCGCTGCCTCCATTCCACACTGAGTGGGCCGAGGAGTACATCCTGCTTGATCGCCTGCCTCCGATACTGGCTTGAATCTGAGCCATATGTTTCGCCCGTGTAATCCATCATGACGGGATGAAGCAGCAAATAATCCGGCGAAAACTTCCGTACAAGAAGCGCCGCTGAGGCGAACGATTCTTCATCAGGATAATCATCCGTCCTGTGAAAACGTCCGTGCTGGACTAATAAATTCTCGTCATCCACTTCCTTATCGTCGATCCAATTAAATGGTGCACGATTATACAATTCGGACACCCAATAATAAGCCACAGCAGCGGTGACCTTGCCTGAGTCCACGGCGCATTGAAAGATATTTGGTACCGACGAACGCCTTACAACGGTATTTGCGACGATGCCGTGAGCGCTGGACACCATTCCGGTATGGATGGTCTCATACATTGGGCGTGACATGCTGGGCAGCTCACCGATGATCTTATACAGGGTTGCCTGCTTCGTTTCCACCAGGTGTCCCAAAAAACCCATATGGGACCTCGCAACATCATAGCGCAGGGCATCAGACATGATAAGAATTACTTTGCTCATGGGGGTACTATAAACCTTTCAATTTGAACTTGTGTGTTGCAGGTAATGGATGGTCGGCACGACAACTGTGAACCCCTTCTGAATGGCTTCAAAGGATTGCAGACGGAAGTTTCCAGGACCAACGCTTTCTTTGAAACAAAGATTATCGACTTCGACCGATTTTTGAATTATAACTTGATTTGTGTATGAGTGTCTTGTCGGCGGATTAATCCCCTGCGTTCGCCTTGAAATTAAAGCACCATGTTCCGTTTATTCAGAAGTCTAATCAGATGTGATAAATAAACTCTCATAGGGAGGGGATGCTCCTTCCACCTGCTCGACCACTTGAAAATAAGTCTGTAGGCGCTCCTTGATTTTGGGGTCGTCCGTCTCAATGTAGAATCCGCTTCCATTCCAGGCGCGAATGAAAATCCAGTGGGAAGTTGCACCTGGATCGAAGGCCATGAAGTCACCGTCAATCGTTTGCTGAATGCCGGATGTGATATGCAGTAAATCGCTGCCCTCGATCGGTTTGTTTTGATCGGTAAAAGCATACAGTTCTTCTGCCTTTTCTCCGTGGCAGTCAACACCGTTCCCAAACCATGTCGAATTGAGAGCCCGTTCTCCAAGCGCAACGATCAATCCATATAAGTCGCGGTCCTGGTCTGGTTTCTGCGACTGGACTTGATTTGCTTCTTGCCTGTCACCTGGAACGATACTACGACTTCCTGCACTGTCTGGCTCGCCTGCATTCCATTGACTCAATTTTTGTTCAATCTCCTGCCTGGCATTCGCATCCTGGGATAACGCAAGAAACTGCCTGTAATCGACGATTGCATCCCGCTGGCGTCCAGCTTCCTCATTGGAAATCCCGCGCCAGTAGTAGGCTGATTCATCTCCCGGGGAGAGCCGGATGGCATTTGAAAAATCAGCAATGGCGCTCTCGATATCGCCTTGTTGGAAATAGCTCATGCCGCGATTGAAATACCCATTGGGGTTCCTGGGTGCAAGACGGATGCTTTCGGTAAAACTGGCAACGGATTGCCGGAAGTTCCCTATTTTCCCAAGCGTAACGCCGCGATTGATGTACACGTCCGACAACTGCGGGTTGATGGCAATGGCTCGCTGGTAATCCTCCAGCGCACGGTCGAATTGCCCAATCTGTTCATAGGCTACGCCCCGAAGGTGGAACACACTGGCGTCAGAAGTCTCGATCTCCAGGGAGGAACCATAGTCTGCGATTGCCTGTACATAATTCCGCAGTCGATAAAATTCAGCCGCTCGTTCCTTGAATAGATCTGCCTGCCCGGGATTGGTTTCGAGCGATTTGTTCAGGTCGAGGATTCGACGAGCCGGTTTTGCGATCCAGTGCATCTCAGCAGGTGAGCCGCTGTAATCAGTCAGGCGGTTCTGAGGTACGGGTTTTTTATGCGCTTCAATCAGTTCAGGATTCAGACCGATCGCGATCCGATATCCTGCAATCGCTTCGTGAACATTTCCCTGGCTGTAGAGAATGTTGGACCGGAAGTAGTGAGCCTCGGCATATATGGGGTCTATTCTTAACGCGGCTTCATGGCAGGACAGAGCACGGTCATCTTCACCCAACCGATGAAAAGCAACCCCCAAACTGGAACGAGCGACTACATGGTTGGGGTCTTCTTCGACAGCCCTGGACAGCTCAGCGATCGCTTCGTGATACCTTCCGCTTAATCCTAGTTCGAGTCCTTTCAAAAAACGTGAATCTGTATGCTCTACAGGTATGATGTCCTCATGAACAGGATTCACTGCTGATTGCGAATCTGGTTTGCTTACAAGCGGGCTATCTTCATGAATAGGATCGTCCAAGGAATGGGAGTCTGTGTGTTTTACAGGCGGGATTACCCTCTGAATGGGATTCGCCAGGGAATGTGGATCTCTGTGCTTTATGGGTGCAACATCCTCGTGAGCAGGCTTCTCCAAAGATTGTAAATCGATCGGTTTTACAGCCGCGGTGTCCTCGTGAACAGGCATCGGCAGGGGAATCTTGGGGAAGGATGTGAACCAGACTTCTTTAATAGCCTGTAGTATTTTTTCCTTCAATCCTTGATTCTGGAAATCATGCTTTTGCCAAAATGGGTAATTCAGGAATACTGCCTTGTGGTTGCGCCTCATTTCGAGGTAAAAATCAATCCGTTTGTAAATATAGGAGTTGGCGAGCAGGGTGAATTGTGCAGCGGCATCCTTCCCCTGCAGCCCAAACTTTTCGGGGATGAATCCCTGGAACGCATCTCCAAAATATGCTTCCAACACCTTGATATGACCGCTGATATGCTGGTTGAATGCCTCCCATTCCTCTGCTGGGATCCAGAATTCCTCGTGTTGAGATTCACCAACCGTATGCTTTTCAAATTGACTGAGATATTGATCCTCCACCTTAAACTGAGTAATGTACCCTGCATATTGTCCGTTTCTGGCATTCCAGTCGGACGCGATCTGACGGGCATATTCAAGCTGAAGAACTGGATAGAAAATTGGTTGTTGAGGCAGGCTGGCAGGAAAGGCCTTCATGCCGCTGTCATAGATCAACTCCATTTCCTGCAAACCAACCGAACGATAAAGGATCATATTTTTATCGAATCGCTCCATCATCAGATCGTATGATGTTCGTCATCATTTCCGGCGTTCCCGGATCGATAAGGCCCAAAATCGAGATCGCCTCATATATAACGCCCGTACGGCGTAACTCATGTCACCAGTACCCCAACAAGATTAAGTCGGAAGGTGAGACAAGGGAAGAATCGAACTTTCTACCCTACAGTTTTAGATTGTTCGAGTACTAGTTTAATATAGGGTGCTGATTTAAGCGAATTACTTCTGAAACTCAACAGTACACACGTAACTTTAACAGTTTCGTGTAGAGTACAGTCTCTTTCCTCCCATAGTGTTTCATGCTTGATAGGCAAATGGGTCTATATTCCCAGCACCTTCATATTCTGCTTACATTGCATTCACCAGGCGAACAGACGAGAAACTCCAGCGCACTGCCCGCAATTATCTCCAGCTCCCACCTTCCTTCTCAGGCAACGAGTGTAAAACAAATCGCATACGTACCAGGAGGAGCCAGGTTTACGCCTTGACCCATACAAGAACAATTCTATGATTGTGGACAGAAACAGTAATATTTGATTAAGCTTGCGGCAGCGCTTTTTTCCGCTACGCTGAGGATGTCACGCTCAACTGCAAGTGATGGATAGATACATGCTGTTATGTTGAACATGTCAGCCAGGTACCTGGTCAGGCAGGGTCATGGAGAGTAAATAGGAGTCTTGAACTTGATCTACATCCAGAATCCACGAAAACCGCCGCCATAGCTTCCACCGGTAGCAGGCCTTGCCATCAAGGGTCATTCCAGGAGACGCGTATGAACGAGCAGCTAAAATGACTATTCCTTTTAATACGCGGGAAACGGTACACGAACGAGTCGGTCGAGGAGCCTGGCAGGAGAATGTTCTCAAGGCGTCCGCCATTCCGGTGTATGACCTCAGCGCGATGACTGCCAAACGAATCGCCAGCTACTGGATACGGCAGGCCAGTCCATTCCTGTCAATACTTCCGGGAATTACGCACCGGGACATTCATAAAATAATCCTGCCCGCGTCACGCCGCCGTTTCCGGCGGCGTTCTTATTAGAATCTGCGCTGTTCTTCTTCGAAAATGAAATGCGAGTAACAGCGCCAGACGCACGAATTTTTATCAAACGATCCCCATTTCCCCCAATGCCTTCCAAACGATCACCGCGCCGACTGCGGACACGAAGAACGCGCTCAACACTGGCAGGAAACGGAGCACCCTTCCCTGTGACGGAAAGCGTGCGAAGAGCCGGCCTGCATAAATGAACAGCATTCCAATGGCAGTCAATGCTCCCGCCAGGCCCAGGCTGAATGCCAGCACCAGCACGAAGCCGAAACCGATCTTGTTCAAGGCAATCGCGCCGAGCATCACGACCAGCGCGGAAGGACAGGGAATCAATCCACCCGAGATGCCCAGCCCCAGCAAACTACGCCATGTGAATTGTTCAGGAGGGGTATGCGAATGACCGCCATCCCCGTGGACATGATCATGCGCGTGAGGGTGGATGTGGGAATGTCCATGCGTGTGCGCGTGAGCCTCTGCCTGCGTGGCATTCAGGACGAACTTATGGGGATGGACAACTCCTGTTACAAAAGTGTGCGGTGACACCGCTGAAGACCTCAGCGCCATCCGCGAGGATTTAAGCCGGCTTGCCAAAAGATTGATTCCAATGCTCACCACGAGCAGCCCCGAAAGCAGGCTCATCCACGGATATAGTGTCTCTGGCACGATGTATTGCGCCGCGAACAGCGTAACCAATCCCAGGGCGAAGACGCCAAGGGTGTGCGTGATCGTCGTGGCCAATCCCAGATACAGCGCGTGCTTCATCGTGCCGCGTGATCCCACCAGATACGCGCCCACGATCGTCTTGCCGTGACCGGGGCTGAGGGCGTGCATCGCACCCCAGATAAAGGAGATCCCTAATACCAGGAGCAGCGTGGGCAGGGTGAGCTCTTCCACCAGGATCAGGCGGGTGAACGCGTCGTTGCGATCCGCGGGTATCGCACCTCCTTGTGCGAGAGAAGACGACTGAGCTTGCGCGGGCAGCCCAACAACAGAGCTGATTTCAAACGCTGCATCTCTCTGATCCAATGGGCTGGTGAGCAGGTCCTGCGGATAATTCGTTAAGCGGTTGCTGGGACTGGTGGAAGAATAGTCTCCCTGCAGGGTGATACCCTCGGGGATCACTACAATTTCTTTCCAGCCTAAGCGGTCCGCGAAGGCATCGTTGTGAAAGGACAGCGCGAACGCTCCATTTGCCGCATCGATCGGAGATTGAAATTCGCAGGTCAAGCGCAGGGTAGGCAAGCCGCCCACGCCCGCGGGGAATTCAACAGAGGAAGATGCCAGTGCGAGAGGCAGCATGGTTTGATTGTTACGCAGGCTCAGGCTTGGCAGGAGCGAAGCGCATGTATCGGCGTGATATCCCGCGGCTTCCGCAGGGTCGGGCTGCCCATTCCCGTTGGCATCGAACCGGGTGATCTCCTGAAAAGCGGGGATCTCTGCCATGTCGAGCACATAATCGATCACAATCGCATCCTGGCTCACGTGCAGCCCGGCATATTGATTGATCGTAAAGTTCCCCAGCGGGTGCGCAAACGCCGCCGGGACGAAGACAAAACAGACGAGCAGAGTGAACATGACAGTCAGTGAACGTCGAATCTTTTTCATAAATACCTCTGAATTTCCGTCACAGCCGCACGAGTACACACGTGTGACGGAATATCATTTGTTTAATATCTCTAGCGTCCTATGCGCTTCCTCGGCATACAAAATCGAAAAATGCGGGTTGATTGCCAGCGCCTCTTCCAGATACTCACGCGCCTGTGCCTTGCTTCCAAGTTCGAGGGCGATCATCCCGGCGTGGAATAATTTCAAAGGATCTTTGGTTCCTAATTTCAGTGCTTCCATTAAGTATGTTTGTGCTTCGACAGAGTTGCCCGTTTTGTACAGCGCCCATGCCAGCGCGTCTGCTCCGTGAATGCTTGGGCGGTTGGCATACGCTTTGCGCGCCAGGCTAAGGGTTTCTTCGAGATTCTGGTCGTGGTCGGCGTTGAATAAAGCGATCTCCATATCCATGTCCACACCATTGGCGCGATAGAGTTTTTCAATTGTGGCAACCAGCTCGTATTGCTGGGTTGCCGCTTCTCGCTGACCCGATGCCAGATATAGATCTCCAAGCATAATAACAAACTCGGGCATCGGCATAATCGCAACCGTCTGGTTAAGTAATTTGATCGCTGCCTCCATATCGCCCTGTGCCGCACGGACACGTCCCAGCCCGGCGAGGGCATAGACATAGTTTGGTCGGTTTTGGAGGGTAAGGTTGTATTCCACTTCCGCCTGCTCGAGATCACCTGTGTTGAAATACAAATTGGCTAACTGCGTCCGCACCCATGCGGTGCTCTCGGAATTGGGCGTCCCACCATCCACAGCGAGCTGCATCATCTCCAGCGCGCCGTCTACATCGCCGTGCAGTTCACGGATGTAGGAAATCCGTGAGTACGAGCTCATGTCGGGCCTCAGGTCCACCATCGTTTGCAGAGTTTGAATGGCTGCTTCATAACGACCCAGTTCGATTTGCGCATCGGCGGTCACCCCATAGGCATAGGCTCGATCTGGATTGAGGTGTGTTGCCTGCTCACCCCACTGCAGCGCGGCGGAAAAATCGTGTCTTGCCAGAGCCAGCGCGCCTTTGGCGCTCACGGAAACATAATCATTCGGTTGCAGGGATAGCGCCTCTTCGAGGGCCTCGTCCGTTTTTAGATAGTAGGTGGGGTCGCCGGTCTCGCGCGCCTTCTGCAGGTAAGCCAACCCCAGTTGGCTGTAGGACTGCCAGTCCTCTGGATTCTCCCGAAGCCGGTCTTGCAGGCTCGCGATCAATGCATCAGTAGATGTAGTGGCACGCGAAGAAGAGTTGACCAGATAGCCATACACGTCTTCCAGGCTGGAGGACAGCGGACGCGCAGAGGTCAGCCACCAGGACAAAAAAATAATTAGTGTCGTCAAAGCCACTAACATGATCACACGACTGGAAGTTCGGTTTTGGAGAAGAGATTGCATGGCGTTTCCTCTATTACACTGCTTGAAGCTGGCCTGGGGGACGTGAGTCTTGGGACAGGTTTGGCTGACTCGCCACTGAATTCATATCCTTCAAGGTCGTAGGGCATGGGGAGTGAACCGGACGGGGGTACCCAGCCGGCTCACTCCCGATTACTGAAAACTTCCTACGGAGTCATGACATCCATGGGATTCGTGTGAGTATGATCACGGCCATCCCAGGGTGTTGGCAGGAACGGAAATGCTTCTGGCAGAGGACGATCATTCATGTCCACATTATCGCCCGCATCAGCAGCGATATAGTTGGGTCCACCGAACACCTGAACGCCAATGTCAATCACATCGTCGATCGGGCGGCGGCCATTCGGCCAGCCAGCATTATCCCCAGCCAAAACCGTCATGCGATTCTGCTCGCTCAGTGCTACGGGTGCAACGCTGAGATCGAGGCGCAGTAACTCAGAGAGTTTCCTGTCTGAAGGCGCATACTTGAGCAGAATATTCACCAGGTCGGTGCGGTTGAACGCGGCAAGCGTCGTATCGGCGGGGGCAGGTGGGTTCGGTTGGCAATTGGCGTCACCGAAGGGGGTACATCCCGTATCCAGGCCAATCACCAGCTGGAGGGCGAGGGAGAAGCGTGGTTTAAGGTAGTACTCGACGAATCTCTTTTCCTGTGAGGGATCGAGCGTGTTCCACTTGTCCTTGTACTCGGTCGGAATAACGACTTCATTGACCAATGGGTTGGCAAGGCGTTGGATCTGCACCCAGTTTCTGCCCTTGTTCTGGCGGTCATCATCATCATCACTGCTCATCACGCGCATGGCGCGGCGGCTGGTGGCTGCGTAGGCGCCAAGAACGGGTTGAGCGGTTTCCCCTGCACCCATTTTATCCTTGGTGAGCAAACTGGCCGGTACTTCGAGCGCAATCGTGTGAACGTTGAATCCGGAGAGCTGGTCTACTCCAGGGTCACGAAGGTTGAGTGTGTCGAATATTGCTCCCAAGTCGATGTAGAACGGGTCATCGCGCTGACCAGCGAACACACGGATGCCATCCTTCACTTCATATAGACCCTGCATGGCGAGTGCCTCGTAATCCGGCATGGTGCGGGGACCAACATTGGAGGGGACAGCGATCAGGTCGCGGCCTATAACGGTCTTCTTGCCGTTCTTGAACATGGTAACAGTGTAGGTCTGGCGCAAGCCGAGCCCTTCTGAGCCAGGTCCATCGAGAGCGGTGATCGGCGGCAGAGCCACATAAGCGAGGAACAGGTCCAAATCGTTGACGATCCCGCGGATCTCACTCTTGAAGCGGATCTCGAAACGAACATCATTCGCCTCGCCGTCTTTATCGTTGTCGATATGGAATGAGTACAGGACGCTCGGGTCAAAGTTGTAGTAGTTGGGGCCGGCACTCGGTTCTTCGCCGGGGATGACGTCCATGATCAGGACGACCTTGTCTTCCTGGCCGGCCTCATAGCTGCGGAACATGTAAAAGTCCGTAATGTCCGCGGTGGGGTCCATGGAAATCAAAGGCGCTTCGCGGTGGCTGGCTGCACTGGAAGGCGCCGGCGCCAAGCCGACGACCAGCGCAAGGACAGCCAGAGTGACGAAGGCCGTATAACGAAATTTACGCATCAGAAACTCCTTTTAACACTAAGATTAACACTAAGATTTATCTGTCATCAATCCTACATTTCGAAAAACAATTGGCTTTTGGGTAATACGAGACCTCCTTCCTCTGGTTATCGACCGGTACCGGAACGGGTACACTTATTTATACGCAGGGCTGCTGGATTTGCATTTATGAAAACCAAAAGGAGTGTTGACCCAGGTCAACACTCCTTTCATTTGGAAGCAAACGCACAGAGACTACAGCTCGCTCAAGTCGCTCAAGATAACGATCTCGCCGGTCGGCTGTTCACTGCCTGCCTGCGGTTCAATGGAGATGCCCAGTGAATTGAACGAACCAATGGCTTCTTCTGACGTAATGATCAGGACGCTTCGTCCGTTCTCATCTACAGTCAGCAGGCCTGCGCTGACGGGCGCATCCCCGATCAGCCAGACCTGATATGTTCTGCCCGGTTCGAGTGGAGGCAGACCTGAAATCACCAGCACGGCAGACTGGTCATTCGGGTTGGCGATCAGCTGTCCCTGCGCCTGCGGTTGCACATCCGTGCCCTTCAGGGAAACCGAGATAATCGGATTCGTCTGCGGCAGGTTCTGAAGGATCTGCTCCAGCGACTCGGACTGCTCCACCAGGCGCCCATTAAGCGTGGTGATTTCACTTCGCAGATGGGATACCTGGCGGTTGAGAATGAGCACCCAGATGATCGCGATCGCAGCTGTGGCCAGGCTGAATGCCCGGAAGAAACTCTCGAAGGAGAACGCGCGCCGGGAAGGCTGGGGCGAAATCTCCCGCGAGGGGTGTGCCTGCGCTTCTGCGTCCAAAGTGACGCGCGCCATGAGCGCTTCCTTAACTCCCCGCGGCGGCTCCACAGGCGCGACTCCATACGGCAGCGCCGAAGCCGCCCGACCCATGCTTTCGAGCTGCTGGCGCGCTTCCGGGTGATCCGCCAGGTACTCTTCGACGAGCTTGCGCTCCTCGTCGCAGAGGGCATCGAGCGCATAAAAGGGAAGTAATTCTTCAACCTGCTGCCGTGGGTCCATTGTTGTCATTCGAACTCTTCTCCATCCAATTGATCACGTAATTTCTGTAGTGCCAGACGAGCCCGGGTGTGGATCGTTCCCAGCGCCTCCCCGGTCGCTTCGGCAATTTCCTGCCGCGTCATCCCATGAAAAAAAGCCATCTCGATCACCTGGCGCTGCGCCTGAGGCAGCGATGCCAGCGCAGTACGTACCTGCCGGTTCTTGAGGACCAATTGCGTCTGCTCTGCCACGTTCATATCGGGGTCGGGCATGTTTTCCAGAATCGGATCATGATCCTCTGCACTATAGACCGCCTGCGGCCGAACGCTTCGCCGACGGTAGGCATCGATCGCCAGGTTGCGCGCAATACGGAAGAGCCAGCTTGTAAAGGTACCACGATCAGACTGGTAACCGGATGCGCTTTTCCATACTCGCCAAAAGGTCTCCTGCAACACATCTTCAGCCAGAGCCTGATCGCCGGTCACCTTTAAGGAAACGCCCAGGACGGTGGCTGCGTAGCGGTCATACAGCGCCTCCAGCGCAACAGGCTGACCCTGCGCCACTTGAGCCGCCAGCGCTTCATCACTCAGCCGCTGAGAGATATCCTGCTCAGGCACGCGCAATCGATTGCTCTCCTTATTAATACGCATGGGAACGCCGGTTGCATTCTTGTTTTTAGCCATAGAATGAGCGTAATTTTACCGCTTCTCTCCACAAATGCTAAGCCTTTGGGGGCTGTTCATGGTTGTAGCAAATGGAGGTGACCATGTCATTGATTACACACGAGAAGATTTCACCCAAAATGATAAGCGCTACGACCTGATACCTGCGGCCAACGGATATCGTTCGATTTCAGATTATAGACGTGCATTAAGTCCTATGGGGATTTATGTCATGACCGGGGGAGCCATGGTTCAACTGTCCGAAGTGATGCTCAAAGGACCATGGATTTCCATGACCGGGAGTCAGAAAATGGGTAACTTGCTGGCGAAACTGAACCAACAGGATTTGTCGTTTATAAAAGACGTTATCGGAAATAACATACAAGCACCGTCCCGAAGGGTTTATTTCGAGCAATTTGAACGCCCAACAACAACCTTCGGGACGTTTTTTCTAATTACCGATAAAGTCTAAAGAAACTTCTTGAAGTCGGAAAAGTAAAACCTGTTATCGATAGATGTATCCGTTGAATGATGTCGCTGAAGCTATCAGGTATCTTGAAGAAGGCCGCGCCCGAGGAAAAGTGGTCATTATTCTGTTTAACCTTAATTGGTTGACTCTTAGTCATGTCATGCTCCCGAAGGACATCGGGACGATGTGAGCGAGGCGAAGCATCTC
>JBDTPH010000274.1:0-12329 GCA_039932795.1 Chloroflexota bacterium | reverse complement strand
CCGCATAAGGGTGGGACTCAGACCCGACCCAGACCGCCCGCAATTCGGTCGGGTCGATTTGGGCGCGTTTCATGGCGTTGCGCGCCGCCTCAATCGACATCGTGATGACATCTTCATCGAGCCCAGGGACGGCTTTCTCCTTGATGGGGAGTCCGCCTTTGCCGCCAGTCCATACGCGCGCGACTTCCTTCGCAGGCAGACGATAGCGCGGCACATACGACCCGTAGCCAACAATGCCGACGGGCTTGGCGGGTTTGAGGAGGGTGGGTGAGTGAGTGTGATTGTGAGGGGTTGTCATTTAGTCGCCTTTGATTTTTTCGAGTTGTGAATGCTACCAAATTGTGGGTTTGGAATTCCATTAACCCATAGCATTTTTCCAGCTGAAATATTTAACTTTATTGCTATCTTTTCAATTGATGGTATATAAGCATTTGGAAAATTTGAACCAACCAAGATAGATTTGATTGTGCCATGTATATTTACAAATTCATCATCAGTACTAGTGCTATGGGCTAAGAATCTATACTCCGACTCATCTTTCCATGTAGAAAATTTTGAAAAGAAGTATTCGTTGCGTTTTTCTTTGAGGTGTTTTCGTATTTCGGTTCTTAAATTATCAATTTCTGGTTGCTCTTTAATTATTTTTTGAAAACCATCATAGTATTTGGTTTGTGTGAAAGGTTTTTTATAAGAAACTTTTTTCGGAAACAATTTATGTTGGCTTAGGTCAGATTTGATATTTTCAAATAGGCTATTTCCGTCAAATATTATGCAGACTCCTGAGTGGTTTTCTGCATAATGTGCCCACATTGCAGGTCGATTCCATCCATATCGGAATTTTGATGTTATCTCGTCTTGGTTCTTTTCCTTGGATGAGTGCATTGTCATACATAGTACTTTCCACTCTTCTTTTTGGATTCTTTGAAACTCATTAGATAACAAGAAATAATAACCTTCAGCATTTTTATGTCCGAGCGCTGGAAAGTAAGAAACGCTGAGATTAACTAAGGATTCTTTAGGATCATTTGTACGTCCAATTTGGTTAAACCTAATTTTTCCTTCATAAAGGATTTTCTCTATTGCAATATCTTTCTTAGTGTAATGACAAAGTTCTTTGGGTATCATATCTTACTTTTGCGCATGCCAAAACGTTGATGTCAATCCTACCAGCACGGTGCGGACTAAAGTCCTACCTCAGCGCGTGGAAGCCCTTCGGGCTGATGAGCGAGTCGGATTTATCCGACTTCCATGAACTGAGGGAGGGATTTATCCCGTGCCGATTCTATTACATATACCAAAACGCTGAAGTCAAACCTGCGTGCGCCCTCACCCTAGCCCTCTCCCATTTTGGGAGGGGGAAAAGCGCGGCGCGGTTTTGTTTAGCAAAGCCATCCATAATATGCTGGTTCAGTGTAATTCCTTCCTATCCGCACAGGAGTCAATGACCTCAATACTTTCATATTGATTTCAGGTAGTGAGAGTTCTGAAAAATCTTCCATCAGTTTGTTGCGAAGATCTGTGCGAACCATTTCGGCTT
Organism: Chloroflexota bacterium; assembly: GCA_039932795.1. GTDB lineage: Bacteria > Chloroflexota > Anaerolineae > Anaerolineales > Villigracilaceae > Defluviilinea. Next base: position 10,792 of record JBDTPH010000274.1, on the reverse strand, counting down.
TTTGTAGAGGAATAAGAATGCGTTGACCAGGAGGCAACGTCGCCAGTAACTCCATTTGAACCCAATCAACGGGATCGAATGCCTCAACAATTGATGAAATTTCTTTAGAAGAAAGCGGGCGTTTGGCTATCATGGTTTTATTGTATCTCTTTTAGAATCTCTTCTGCTCGATCAATTCTAACCACTTTCTCCACCACCATTTGCGCCGCGACTTTTTCGATCAAGTCTCCACTCGCACCTGCAGCGATCGCCACCTGCCTTGCGTGCAGCGACATGTGTCCACGCTGGATGCCTTCGGTGGCGAGGGCGCGCAGGGCTGCCATATTTTGAGCGAGCCCCACCGAGACGATGATCTCCGCCAGTTCATTGGCGGTCTTCACACCCAAAAGCCTCACCGAAGCTTGCGCGGCGGGGTGGACCTTGGTCGCGCCGCCAACTATACCGACTGCCATCGGCATTTCGAGCGTGCCGACGAGATTTCCCTGCGCGTCTTTGTTCCAGGTTGATAATGAAGTGTATCTGCCTGAACGAGCCGCGTAGGCATGTGCACCGGCTTCGATGGCGCGCCAGTCGTTGCCGGTCGCGATGACGACCGCGTCCACGCCGTTCATGATGCCTTTGTTGTGGGTCGCAGCGCGGTATGGGTCCACGGCGGCGAAGGCATACGCGGCGATGATGCCATCCCGGACTTCTTCGCCTGAAAAATCGCCAAACGCCAGGTCTTTTACTGGGATGGTACAACGCGCACGAGCAACGCGTCTATCAGCCAGATTGGAAAGAATGCGCAAATGGACTTTTCCGCCAGTGATGGTTTCGACTTGTGGGGCGAGCCTTTCGCAGGCGGTGTTGACCGCGTTGGCACCCATCGCGTCGCGGACGTCATAGATGAGATGAACAACGAGAAAAGGCCCGATCGGTGATGATTCAATAATCCGCACCTCGAGATCGCGTGCGCCGCCGCCAAACTTTTTGAGGACAGGGTCTATGGTATCGGCTTCGGCGAGCAGGGCCGCTTTATGTTCGTAGAGTTTGAGCTTCGCTTCGTGCAAATTGGTGACATTGATGACCTGCATCTGCCCGATCATGAGCGGCTCGGTGGTTGTGGCGGTGAATCCCCCGCCTGCACGGGCGAGTTTCGCCATAAAGGATGCACCCGCAACGACGGACGGTTCCTCGAGGGTCATTGGGATGAGTACGTCACGTCCGTTTACCTGGAAGTTGAGCGCAACTCCCAGTGGCAGGCTGTAGAAGCCGATCACGTTTTCAATCATGTGGTCGGCGGCGTCAGCGGAGAGTCCGCCTGTGGTAAACGGAAGCAGGTCCTCGGGAGGTAGAGGTGCAGCGTTCCCAAGCTGGGAGCGGCGTTCGTCCATGGTCATCTTGTAGAATCCGGAGATGCGGGAGTTTGTCATTGCGTTACCTTTACAATTGATTTTATTCCTGTCTTCTACCAAAATCTATCACATTTTATGAGATAATAGCGAAGAGGTGTCTTTGGTATGCTCTTAACGCGTGAACAACTTCAAGAAAGACTCATTGCACTCCATAAAGCCAGTTTAGAGCTAGTAAAGGATTTTTCACTGGATCGCCTGCTGGAACGGATCGCGGCTGTTGCCTGTGAACAGGCGGATGCCCGCTATGCGGCCCTGGGGGTGTTGGACGATAGCGGGAAACTGGTCAAGTTCATTTCTGTTGGAATGACGGATAATGAGATCAAACGTATGGCACACCCGCCTGTTGGGAAAGGTTTGATCGGTGAGTTGATGGATACCGAGATGCCGTTGCGCCTGCGTGTACTTCAGGAGCATCCACGCTCGGTAGGTTTCCCTGCCAATCATCCACCCATGGTTTCCTTTTTAGGCGTACCTATTCGGGCCGCAAATAAACAACTGGGACAGATCTATCTCACCGAAAAGATGGATGCAGCTGAATTCACCGCTGACGATGAAAAGATCATCCAGATGCTGGCTGCTTATGCTGCGGCGGCCATCCAGAACGCGCGTCTACATGAAAATACGCATCGCCTGGCTGTGCTGGAGGAGCGTGAGCGCATTGGCATGGACCTGCACGACGGCATTATTCAATCCATTTACGGCGTGGGCCTGTCTCTTGAAGGTGCCATGCTTTCAATTCAAGAAGATCCCATTGATGCAAAGTTGCGCATTGAACGTTCCATTCAAGGTTTGAACCAGGCGATCCGTGATCTGAGAGCCTATATATTGGATCTGCGACCGCGGCAGATGGGTAATGATGGCTTAATGAGCGGTTTGAAGCGCCTTGCTACTGAGTTTCGTGCGAATTCGCTTACCGAAGTTGTGTTGACAGGGCCCGAGAAGGATATGATGGATCTAACCCCATCACAAGCGCTGGCGTTATTCCATATTTGCCAGGAGTCCCTCGCAAATGCAGCAAAACATGCAAAGGCAAAAAAAGTTGAAATTTCACTATGGTCCACAGACGAACGCGCATTAATGGAGATCCATGATGATGGTAGAGGCTTTGATATGGAAACAAAGAGTCTCAGTATTGGACATGGCCTCGCCAACATGCTAACACGCGCTCAATCGGCTGGTGGTGATGTGGATATATCATCTGTTCCGGGCGAAGGAACAACCATTCTTGCATGGGTTCCGCGCAACAAAAAGATATAAAAGACCGAATCGATAATTCTTTAATCTTGAGTCCCGGAATTCTGAGTCTCGCAAATCAGCAAACAGGGAAAAGATCAGCGCACAGTGAATCGAACATCATCCTCTATATTTAGCACTGTATGTTAAAACGAGCAGTTCAACCCCATATATGGGGGGTAAAAAATAAGGCGGGCTTGCTAGTGCCTGAGACATGTGTTCTATAAAAAAGATCAGACTCTTCAGATTTGCATCGCGAATCTTTAACATTGAGTGACCTTAAAAAAACGAATGTTTTAAAATTAGCGTAGGCTTTACGTGTTGTTATTTTCCCTACATATCTGCTAGAATGAAGGCACGCTGAAATAAGGATGTGGTGAATGTGACCCTCCTCCAGTCCCAGTAAGACTTAGAAAAACTTTATAAGTAGGTGAAACAAGCCGCTCGCAAGGCGGGTTAATTCGACCACGCAATTTTACGCATGATGGAGTCTTTATGAACGCTGAACAGGCATGGCAATCCGTACTAGGACAACTCCAGATGGAGATGCCGCGCGCCTCTTTTGATACCTGGGTGCGCGACACAAGACCAATATCCTATCTGGATGGAACGTTAACAATTGGCGTACGGAATGCATATGCGCGTGACTGGCTGGAAAGCCGTCTTGCCAGCACGGTCAGTCGTTTGCTTGTTGGGATCATGAATGCCAGCGTTGCAGTGGATTTTGTGGTGAATGGCAACGAGCTTGAACCCTTGGCGGATGAAGCGACTGCTCTTCGCAACCAGACGGAGCCCTCAGCAGGACTCCGTGCCGATCATGACTACGCCAGTCAGGGCAGGCCTGTTGAGGGGTATGAACAACCTGTGCGCCACTCGACGATGAATCCGCGTTACGTCTTCGACACATATGTCGTTGGATCAGGGAATCGCCTTGCTCATGCAGCCTGTCTTGCCGTGGCAGAGAAGCCCGCACGTGCCTATAATCCGCTTTTCCTGTATGGTGGAGTGGGGCTCGGCAAAACTCATCTGCTTCACGCCATCGGCAATGCCTGTCATCAACGCGGATTAAACGTCCTGTACGTTTCATCTGAAGAATTCACCAACGATATGATCAATGCCATCCGCACGCATACCAATCAGGCTTTTCGTGAGAAATATCGTTCGGCAGATGTGCTGCTGGTGGATGATATTCAATTCATCGCTGGCAAGGAATCCACGCAGGAAGAGTTCTTCCACACCTTTAATACACTGCACGGTCAGGACAAGCAGATCATCGTGTCGTCGGATCGTCCGCCCAAGTCTTTGAACACATTGGATGAACGCCTGCGCTCACGCTTCGAATGGGGCCTGACTGCCGATATCCAGCCGCCTGATCTTGAAACACGGCTGGCGATTCTGCGCTCGAAGGCTGAACGTACAGGCCGTCAGATCTCTGACGATATTTTGGAAAGCGTTGCACGACGCGTACAGTCCAATATCCGCGAATTGGAAGGCGCTTTGAACCGCATTCTTGCCTTTGCAGATCTAAGCGGCACTTCGCTTACGCCCAGTCTTGTTGAAATGGCTCTGGCTGACCTGCTGCCACAACGCGGCGATGTTGAACCTGGGAAGATCATTGAACTGGTCGCCAGGGAATGGCATACATCTGTCGAGGCCCTGATCGGACGCGACCGTTCCCAGAAGATCGCACAACCCAGGCAGGTCGCCATGTATCTCATGCGCAAAGAGACGGATGCGTCCCTGCCACAGATTGGCCAGGTCCTTGGTGGGCGCGACCATACCACTGTCATGTATGCCATTCAGAAGATCGCCAGTGATATCGAGACCAAGACAGACCTGCGCAAACGCGTGGTCAATGTCAAACAGCAATTGTACGGTCATGGAGCCGTCATCTAGCCCATGTGCCTCGAGGAAACTCGGGGCTTTTTTATCGCTAACAGGAGATGGTCTTCGGTAACGGCACCAATTTCCGGTTGCGTCAAAAGCGTGAGTCCACTTTTCCATGATATAATCTCGCCGCTCCCCATTCGGGAGCACATCTTGCCTGGGACGGGCATCAAGCGTCCTTGAGCGGGTCAGGCTCCCAGAGCCGCATCCCCGCTAAACTCATTCCATTCCACGCCAACTGGTTTGCGCGTGTGAGAGTGGATCAGTTAGGAGAAATCAATGGCTGTAATTTCCATGAAAGCCCTGCTTGAGAGCGGTGTTCACTTCGGACATCGCACCAACAAGTGGGACCCCCGTATGAAGCCGTATATTTTTACGGAGCGCAACGGCATTCACATCATTGACCTGCAACAGACTTCCAAAATGTTGAACCATGCATACAATGTGATCCGCGACGCTGTAATGAATGGCGGCACCGTACTGTTCGTAGGTACCAAGCGCCAGGCACAGGAAACTGTTGCTGAAGAAGCCGCTCGCTGCGGCATGCCCTACGTGACCGAACGCTGGATGGGCGGTATGCTCACCAACTGGACCACGATGAGTGCCCGCATCAAGGAATTGGAACGCCTTGAGAAGATGCGCGATAACAACGAACTTGACCGCCTGACCAAGAAGGAAGGCCTCATGGTTGGACGCGATATCGCACGTCTAACCACCCGTCTTTCGGGCACCCGAGCCATGAAGCGCCGCCCCGACCTGCTCTTCATCATTGATGTGGGCCGTGAAGAAGCCGCAGTCCATGAAGCCAATTTGCTCAAGATGCCCATCGTTGCGATGGTGGATACAAATTGTAATCCCCAGAATATTGATTATGTCATTCCTTCCAATGATGATGCCATTCGCGCCATCAAGTTGTTGGTCGCGAAGGTTGCTGATGCCGTTCTCGAAGGCAAGGCGATGCGCAAGGAAGAGGATGTTGAAGAGAAGCCTGCCGAGCAGATCAAAGGCAGGTCCGACAAGTCTGCTCGCAAGACCCCCAAGGTTGTAGAAACCGATGAAGAGCTGGCGGATAATGCGCTGCTCGGAGAAGCTACCCTGGCGAAGATGGGCGCTGCCCGTGAAGAAACTGCAGAAACACCAGTGCCCGCGGCACCCGCACCTGTGGAACCCGCTGCTGAAAAAGCAGAAACTGCAAAGCCCGCAGAGTCTGCTGAAGAAACGACCAAGTAGTCGGTCAGGTAATAAGGATAATTAGATGGATATCACGACAGAAATGATCAAAGAGTTACGCGCCGCGACCAGTGCAGGTATTTTGGACTGCCGCAAGGCGCTTACAGAAGCAGATGGCGATTTTCAGAAGGCAGTGGATTGGTTGCGCGAGAAGGGCATGGCAACCGCTGCCAAGCGCGCTGACCGTGAAGCTTCACAAGGGGCTGTTGAACTGTATTCCCACGGTGGCGGACGCGTGGGCGTGATGGTGGAAGTCAATTGCGAAACGGACTTTGTTGCCCGTTCCGAGAAATTCCGCCAGTTGGCACATGAGATTGCCTTGCAGATCGCTGCATCTGCACCGCGCTACATCAAAGCGGAGGATATTCCTGCATCCGTTCTGGAACATGAAGCAGAGATCGCACGTGCCCGCGCAAAAGAGGAAGGCAAGCCAGATAATGTCATGGAGAAGATCGTACAGGGACGCCTTGAAAAGTTCAAGGATGAGGTTGTCCTTTCACGACAGGCATACATCCGTGACGAGTCGATTACAGTTGAAAAGTTGATCCTTCAGAATGTTGTTGCGATCGGCGAGAATGTGGTCGTGCGCCGCTTCCAGCGATGGGAGTTGGGTGAAAGCTTAAACAATTAATTTGAAATGACCAACCCCTGGGTTGGTCATTTTTATAATTCTTCACCTGGCGTCCTTCCAGATTCGGGAGGAGGGGGTGAGGGCAAAAAAGGAGAATTATGAGCGAAATTAAATACAAGCGTATTCTTCTCAAATTAAGTGGGGAGGCCCTGGCAGGCAAATCCGGCTATGGGATCAACGTGGATGAGGCCGAGTCGATTGCCAGCCGCATCAAGGAAGTGTACGACATGGGTGTGGAGATCGCCGTGGTGATCGGGGCCGGCAACCTGTGGCGGGGCAAGCAGGGATTGCAACGAGGCATGGACCGTGCGACCGCAGATTACATGGGTATGCTCGGAACGGTCATGAATGCATTGATCGTGATGGATGCTCTCGAGCGCGCCGGTGTTTATACACGGGTCATGTCCGCGATTGAGATGCGCGCCATTGCTGAGCCTTACATCCGCCGCCGCGCTATCCGTCACCTGGAAAAGGGACGTGTGGTCATTTTTAGTGCGGGCACTGGAAACCCGTATTTTTCAACGGATACAGCTGCTGCGTTGCGAGCGACTGAGATTGGGGCGGATGTGGTCATCAAAGCCACGAAGGTGGATGGCGTCTACGACTCGGATCCAAAGCAGAATTCCTCTGCTACAAAATTCACTACTATGACCCATATGGATTTCTTGAGCCGCCGGTTAACCGTAATGGATAGCACTGCTGTGACTTTATGTATGGAAAATAACCTGCCCATCCTGGTCCTGAACTTCTGGGATACCCAGGCATTGACCAGTGCTTTGCGCGGCGAACCCGTTGGCACTCTCGTATACGACTAACGTTTTTTGGATCAATCAAAAGGAGAGATTGGTCTCTCCTTTTTTTATTTCTGAGAGACTCTCAGGATTCTCCAAAACCTCTCTCACGTGGAGTACACGTAGCATTTTTTGTAATTTTGGTGTATCCTTAACCGAGATTATGTAGTGCCGCGCGAATATCTAAACTCAAAATTTGAAATCAAGTATGCAATTTCCCAAAAAGTTTAGGGATTAATCAGACAGCGGTAACTCAGCACTAGGAGGCTGTGGTGATAAAAGACATTCTTAGTAGCGCCGAGAATCGCATGCGGGGCGCCATTCAAGTCCTTCATGATGATCTTGCCTCGATCCGTACCGGACGCGCAAGTCCAGCATTGGTTGAGAGATTGTCTGTCGAATATTATGGTGCGCCCACGCCATTGATGCAGCTGGCCTCGATCAGCGTACCCGAGCCGCGCTCGCTCATGATCAAACCCTTTGATGCATCCACGATAAAACTCATTGAAAAAGCGATTCAGATGTCGGAACTTGGCTTGAACCCGAATAACGACGGCAAGGTGATTCATCTCAATCTGCCTCCGTTAACTGAGGAACGACGTCGTGACCTGGCAAAACATGTCCATCATCGTCTGGAAGAGTCACGTGTTGCCATCCGTAATATCCGTCGCGATGCTCATAATGACATGCGCGATTTCGAAAAGGAAAAACTGATCTCCAAGGATGAACTGGAGCGCGGTGAAGAGGACCTGCAAAAACTGACCGACCGCCACGTTGAAGAGGTCGGGACGATGGGTAAGAAAAAAGAACTAGAGATTATGGAAGTATAGAAGTATGTCATTGCGAGCTTTTGGGCAGGCACTTCCCTTTGGATCTGGAAGATTGCTTTGCCACTTTGATACTCGAAATGACAGGTGCCATTCATGACAAATTCCCCTCACAAAGTTCCTCCCGACAAGCTTCCTCGTCACGTTGCCATTATCATGGATGGGAATGGCCGCTGGGCGCTTGCGCGCGGGCTGCCGCGTCTCGCCGGCCACAAGGCAGGGACGGAAAACCTGCGCCGGGTGATACGCGCGAGCGTGGAGTTTGGTGTAAAGTATCTGACTATTTATGCCTTTTCAACGGAAAACTGGGGAAGACCTCCGGAAGAAGTTAAAGGTCTCCTGTACATCCTGGAAGATGTCATTGACCGTGAACTGGCTGAATTGAACAAGGAAGGTGTTCAGCTGCGTCACATTGGCCGGTTGGAACGTCTTGCTCCGACACTTCAGGAAAAAGTGCTGGAAGCAATTGAGTTGACCAAGAATAATGACCGCCTGATCCTGAATGTCGCTTTTAATTATGGCGGGCGGGATGAAATTGTCAACGCGATTCAGAATATCATGAAGGATGGCATTCCTGTTGAAGATGTGACAGATGAACTGGTTAGCCGCTACCTCTATACGGCGGGCGTACCTGACCCTGACCTTATCATCCGCACCTCCGGAGAGTTGCGCGTGAGCAATTTTCTGATCTGGCAGGCCGCATATTCCGAGTGGTACGTCACACCCACATACTGGCCCGATTTTAACAAGGAAGAATACCGCCGCGCGCTTGAAGCATTTGCTCAACGCGAACGCCGCTATGGAAAAGTCTCATCGAATGAGTATGAGGCTTCCAGTGCTTAGGCGCACATCGACAGCGCTTGCCATGGCAGTTATCGGACTTCCCGCCATTATTTATGGTGGGGTGTTTTATTTTCTGTTGATGGCGGTATTTCTGGTTGGCGGTGCATGGGAGTATGTCCGTCTTTATCGGACTGTTCAATATGAACCACATGAAATTGTGACCGTTGGAGGCGTGCTCGTGATTGCCACAGCACGCTTCTTTTTTGCAGATTGGGCGAGCCCTTTATTTGTGGTGATCGTCCTGCTGGCAATGACAGTCCATCTATTTGCGTTTGAGCGCGGTCGAAATCAGGCCGCGCTTGATTTTAGTATTACTGTCGCAGGCCTCACCTATCTTGGCTGGATTGGTTCCTATCTACTCGATCTGCGCCAACTTCCACAGGGACTATGGTGGTGGTTGCTCGTCCTGCCCATTGTTTGGGCGGGAGATACAGGCGCATATTCGATCGGAGCCGTCTATGGGATACATAAAATGACGCCGCGCCTCAGCCCAAAGAAAAGCTGGGAGGGATATTTTGCGGGGCTGTTTACATCCGTGCTTGTCGGCGCATTTTTCTCCTATGCGTTTTCTTCCTTGGGACCACAGCCGCTGGGTGGCTTGATCAACCCTCTGCAGGGCGGTTTGCTCGGGTTTTTTATCGGTGCGGTCGCGCCTCTCGGTGATCTTGGCGAGAGTATGCTCAAACGTCAAAGCGGTCTTAAAGACTCAAGCAACATTTTCCCCGGTCACGGCGGATTTCTGGACCGCATTGATTCATGGATTTGGGGCGCAGCAATTGGTTATTTCATAATCCATTTTTTTATCCTATAGAGGAGGCAATATGTCAGTAGAAATGGGTAGTGACCCGACACGGAACCTTGCTCTTGAGCTGGCAAGGGTTACTGAAGCCGCGGCATTAGCATCCGGTCGCTTTATGGGACGCGGTGACAAGGAGGGGGCGGACCAGGCCGCGGTCAATGCCATGCGAATCGTCCTCCAAACGGTGGATATGAACGGAGTCATTGTCATCGGTGAGGGAGAAAAGGATAACGCACCCATGCTCTACAACGGCGAGCATGTGGGTAACGGTTCAGCCCCAGACGTGGATGTTGCAGTGGACCCGATTGACGGGACCCGCCCTTTGGCGTTTGGCCGGTCGAACTCGCTTGCGACGGTTGCCATTGCTCCGCGCGGTACGATGTTCGACCCAGGTCCTTTTGTGTACATGAACAAGATCGCAGTGGGGCCGGAGGCAAAAGGCATTATCAACATCGAAATGTCCATCACCGAAAACCTTAAAGCCATTGCCAAAGCCAAACGAAAGGATGTGGAAGACCTGACGACCATCGTCCTTGATCGTGACCGCCACATAGATGTGATCGCTGAAATCCGCAGAGCCGGCGCGCGCATCCGCCAGATCCCTGATGGTGATGTTGCCGCGGCATTGATGACTGCCTGGCCGGACTCCGGGGTGGACGTCTTGATCGGCGTAGGCGGTACGCCTGAGGGTGTGATCGCAGCATGTGCCTTGCGCGCCATGGGCGGCGAGATCCAGGGCAAACTCTATGCGCGCGATGAAGATGAATTCCGCCGTGGACGTGAAGCTGGCTACGACTTCGACAAGGTCCTTACCATGGATGATCTTGTTTCGTCGGAGGATGTATTTTTTGCGGCAACAGGTATTACCGATGGTGAGCTGCTGCAGGGCGTCCGCTACTTCGGGGATGGAGCCAGCACCGATTCGCTTGTGGTGCGCGGCCTGACGGGCACAGTGCGCCAGATCAGCGCGACACATCGGATTGATAAGTTACGACATCTTAGTGCAGTAAAGTATTGACCGTATCCTTGTAAGTAGGCCTGCAAAACCAAGACTTGCTTGACACTCTATACTCTTGCACGTATAATGTCGGTCGCTTTCCTCGCTAGCTCAATTGGCAGAGCGAGCGGCTGTTAACCGCTAGGTTCTAGGTTCAAGT
>JBDTPH010000273.1:0-11544 GCA_039932795.1 Chloroflexota bacterium | reverse complement strand
CGATCCTGAAAACATGCAGGCATGTTCTGAATGCCATGTCACGTGGCGGCATGTACGATGTTATCGGTGGTGGGTTTGCCCGATACAGTGTGGATAACTTCTGGCTGGTTCCGCACTTTGAGAAAATGTTATACGACAACGCCCAGCTTGCTTTGGCATATTTGCATGGCTACCTTGTCACTGGCGATGTGAATTTCCGCCAGGTGTGCGAAGAGACATTGGATTTCCTGCTGCGCGAGATGACTCATCCCGACGGAGGTTTCTACAGCAGCCTCGATGCTGACTCAGAAGGCGAAGAGGGCAGGTTCTACGTCTGGACACAGGATGAAATCGAAGCAGCTCTCGGATCTGAGTTTGAGTTTTTCAAAGCCGCCTATGGGATTACCCTACAGGGAAACTGGGAAGGGAAGATAGTTCTTCAACGCGCATTGGATGACTCCAGCCTGTCTTCCCGCTTCAAGCTGGACCCTGAGGCCCTTCGCCAAAATCTGGCCGAGTCTCATCATCAGCTTTTGGATATAAGGAATACCCGCATTCGCCCTGGTACGGATGATAAAGTGCTGGTGATGTGGAACGCGCTTGTCCTTGCTGCTTTGGCTGAAGCGGGTCGCTTTTTGAAGCGGCAGGATTATCTCGATGCAGCGATCCGCAACGCGCGCTTTCTGATGGATAACCTGTATGTGAATGATCGCTTATTGCGTTCATGGCGGGATGGGCAGGCAAAGCACAATGCCTATCTGGAGGATTATGCCGCATTGATCCTGGCACACCTGACACTATATCAATCTGATCCAAACCCCGATTGGTACGCTTCTGCTGCAAGGCTGGCGGATGAGTTGATCGCACATTTTGCCGACCCTGACGGCGGATTTTTCGACACGCGTGACGATCATGAAGCACTGCTTGTCCGCCCAAAGGACCTGCAGGATAACGCCACCCCTTCTGGGAGTTCGCTGGCTTGCGATGCCTTATTAAAACTCGCTGCATTTACCGGCGATGGGAAATACCGCGACAGTGCAGAAAAAGCATTGGGGCTTGTCGTGGATTTTGCAACCCGCTATCCCACGTCATTCGCGCGCTGGCTGTCAGCCGCGGATTTCGCTTTGGGAAACGTGAAACAGGTGGCGGCTGTGTATGAAGTGGACGGAGAGGCCACGCAGAAACTATTGCAGGTCATCCGATCCACATATAGACCCAACATGGTCATTGCTGCATCGGTGTATCCACCGCCATCCAACGCGCCCGAGTTATTGAGGGATCGTCCTTTGAAAAATGGTGCAGCCACGGTCTATGTGTGTGAAGGTTTTGTTTGTAAAAATCCTGTCACTTCAATTCCTGAGCTGGAAAAATTATTGTAAAGTAGCGGCACGTTCCACGATGGATGCACGTGAAAACTCCGATCAGTCCGCATTTAAACTGTTGAAAGATAAATAACATAAAAGGCTCTCGCACGAGAGCCTTTTATGTTATTTTGGTTCGATATTGCCGTTCGTGTCGGTTGAATCCTTATCTTCTTCTTTGTTGCCAAGCCCATCTCGAAAAGCCCTTATGCCTTTGCCCATTTCACCAGCAATTTTGCCAATGCGCCCCGGGCCAAAGAGCAACAGGACGATGACCAGGATGACAATCCATTCTGCACCTCGTGGTAGTCCAAGCATGAGACACTCCTTTATTGAATTATTCTTATCCTACCACAATCGAGTTGCGTTGACTACTATAGTTCGCGGCGATACAGCAGGCCTTCGACAAAGCGGATGGCACGCCGTACAAACGAGCGCAGCCGTGCAAACTGGCGATATTGCTGAGGACGAACATGTCCCTTGCTTGGGATCGGTCCCGTCCATTCGGCCGCGAGTGCGCCCCATGTGAGCCCAGCGCCGAAACCCACCATCACAAGTTTGTCACCATTTTTGATCTGTCCCTTTTCGACGGCTTCAACCATCGCCATCGGAATGGATGCCGTTGAGGTGTTGCCATAGTCCTGCACATTGACAATAAACCGATCCATCGGCAGTTTGAGTCCACGCGCTGCGGCTTGAATAATACGGATATTTGCCTGATGCGGAATGATCCAATTGATATCTTCCAGTTTCAATCCCGCGGCATCCAGCGCCTCCAGTGTTGCAGAAGCCATGACGCGCGTAGCAAAGCGGAATACATCATTGCCATCCATCTGGATATAATGTTTCCCTTCATGGATGGAAGCTTCTGTTGCGGGAAAACGACTGCCGCCTCCCTGAATTGTGAGCAGATCGGCGCCGGAGCCATCCGAGTGCAGAACGGCCGAAAGAACGCCGCCTGGCTGGTCACTTGCCTGTAAAACAAATGCACCCGCCCCATCCCCAAACAAAATGCAGGTGCTGCGGTCCTTCCAGTTGACAAAACGTGAAAGAGTTTCGGTGCCAATGATAAGAGCGCTCTTGATCGAACCACTACGGATTGCCTGGGCACCCATATTCATGGCATAAATAAAGCCAGAGCAGGCTGCCAGCAAATCGAACGCGCCTGCTTTTGTGGCGCCCAATTGATCCTGTACCAGACAGGCCGTGGCTGGAAAAATATACTCAGGTGTCGACGTGGAGCAGATGATCAGGTCCAGATCGGTGGGTCGCAGATTGGCAACTGTCAATGCTTTTATGGATGCCTCCACCGCGAGTGTGGAAGGAAATTGATCCTTGTTGGCAATATGACGTTGGTGAATGCCCGTCCGTTCGCGAATCCACTGGTCATTTGTATCCACCAGTTTCGAGATATCATCATTTGTCATGATCGTTTCAGGCGCCGACATCCCCCAACCAGTAATATGTGCGTATTGCATTCCTTGCTCCTATGCTATTTGGCGCGCCAAAAGTTGGGCCCGCCAGATAAATTTCTATCCTTCAAAACGACTGATCACCAGTGTTGCGTTATGCCCCCCAAAGCCGAACGAGTTCGACATGACATGTCTTGGCGAAACCTTGCGTGGCTGGTTCGGGACATAATCCAGGTCACATTGGGGATCGGGTGTGTGGTAATTTATGGTGGGAGGTAAAACCTCATCACGGATCGCCATCACGCAAAATGCCGCTTCGACCGCCCCTGAGGCGCCAAGCAGATGCCCGGTCATGGACTTGGTAGATGAGACCGGGATTTGATGGGCCTGCTCGCCAAAAACGGTTTTAATGGCTGCAGTCTCGCTTTTGTCATTGAGCGGCGTAGACGTGCCATGTGCGTTGATATATCCAATATCGTTTACGCTTAATCGCGCGTCTTCCAATGCCAGCTGCATGGATATGGCCGCGCCCGCGCCATTTTCAGCAGGCGCCGAAATATGATGTGCATCGTCAGTGGTCGCATAGCCTGTCAGCTCGGCCAGAATATTTGCACCGCGTTGCTGCGCGTGTTCATAGGATTCAAGGATCAAAATACCTGCACCCTCCCCCATCAGGAAGCCATCGCGGTCCTTGTCAAACGGACGCGAGGCGGATTGGGGATCATCATTGCGGGTGGAGAGAGCTGTCATCACGTTCATACCCGCCATTGCGACAGGGACAAGCGCTGCTTCTGACGCTCCCGCGATCATCGCATCTGCAGAGCCGCGCCGGATCATTTCCAGCGCTTCACCGATGGCGTTGTTGCCCGAAGCGCAGGCTGTTGCAATGGCCATATTGGGGCCACGGGCGCCAAAACGGATGGCTAACATCCCCGCGGCACTGTCAGAGATCATCATCGGGACGAGGAATGGGCTGACACGGTCGGGCCCGCGTTCGCGCATGACATCTGCCTGTTCGAGCAGGGTGCCAATCCCACCGATTCCGCTCCCGATCAGAACACCTACCCTGTCACGGTTTGATTCGTCAATCTTCAAGCCAGACTGTTCAAGTGCTTCCAGTGCTGCGGCTGTGGCAAACTGGGTAAAACGATCCATCTTGCGTGCATCGCGCGGACCGAATAAAGCTGTGCCGTCGAACCCCTTCACTTCGGCCGCAAAGCGTGTCTTGTGTTTGCTGGCATCAAAATGAGTAATCATCCCTGCACCTGATTTTCCGGCCAGCAGGGAACTCCAGGTATCCTTGACATTGTTTCCGACAGGGCTAACGCATCCCATCCCTGTCACTACTACTCGTCTCATAAAGTTATCTCCTTCGATGGGTACGGGCAGTGACCTGCCCCGCGGCTTCTAGGCGTTATAACACGTTTACACTAAATTAGACACGCAAGTCTAAATTGCACGAAGGGTCTTCCAGGCTTGCTGAATGTGAAGTCTGTCATGGTCAGCAACAAAACCCATCACCTCGGTAAAATTTGTAGGGCCAAATATGGCATGCCGGGCTTTGCGCAGCCACACGTCTTCACCCAGGTTTTTCAAAATCTGCACAATTTCAATCCGTGCAGCCGCAAACTCAGACAGCACAACCGGCCCATCCACGTTCAAATATTCGCGCTCGTTCGCCCAGATCCCTGTTTCAGGGCGTGGAATGAACGCACCTTCGCGTTCGAGCAGGAGATTCAGCTGCAATTGATGTATTTCACGCTCGGTATCCCGCAGATGGCATACGATCTCGTTCAACGCCCAGTCGTCAGGCGTTGGCTCATGGTGCCATTGATCGTCTGTCAGCGAGGCGGTCAGGCTGCGCAGGACAGCAGATGTGGACGTCATAATGGCCAGGATTCCATCCCGGGATTTGAAGGATGGCTCAAGCGTGGACAGATCCACGGATTCAAGCCACGGGCGCAGGTCTGCCAGTTTGCCGCGCCCCGCTTCAAATCCGGGGCTTGAGGCGGATTCACCGTCGATGAAATAAGTTGCCAGCCCCAGCCGATGCGCGGGCGTCAGATCGCGGTCCACATCGTTCCCAACCATGAGGATGGGCCCATCAGGCCAGCCGAGACGTCCGAGCACTTCGGCATAATAGGCGGGATGTGTTTTGCTAAAATGGAAATGCTCATAGGTTGAGATTAACTCAAGAGCACTGGGATCGATCCCAGCCCAGCGGATGCGGTGATAGGTTGCCTTGCTTGGAAAAAACGGATCTGTTGCAATGGCAACTCGAAACCCGCAGGACAGGGCCCACTGAATCAACTCCGCGGCTCCAGCCCGTTGCTTTGTATGCGCAGCAAGCATGGGGAAAACATTTTCATAAAAGTCATCAAAAGTCTCGATCAGGTCTTCCCTGGCTATCCCCACGTTTGGATAAAAGCTCGAGTCAAAAGTTTCCTTGAGAGTATGAGTTGGATCTTCCGCCTCGCTCATCAGACTCATGCCGCTGACAAGCGCTCGCAGCATCACCTCGGGTGCAACACGGCCGGACATGTGTTGTCCAAGTGCCTGAAAATAAGCGGGGACAAACGCGTCCAGGTTGGTGTCGATAAGGGTGTCATCGAGATCGAGCAGCAATGTTAATGGCATAGGATTCTCATTCGATCCCCATCAAACGATGTTCAGGATTTGATATCAATTTTAAACGGCAACGTATGGCATTCACCACAACCAATCTGCGGTTCTGTCACGTTTCGTTTCGTCTTTTCGCAATACGCTGAGATCTGCACGCGACGCTGGAATAACGCGTGGAGGGGTCTCTCCACGGTCGGATTCAGTTTGAGAAATTCGCAGGCGTTGGCGCGATGGATACCCGGCACAGGACAAGTCCGGCACAGGTCGGGTGTCCAGCGTTGGCCGGCAGCCTTGAGCAGGCGGCATTCCTCCAGATTGCGTCCACGGAAGTAATCGCCATAGAAGTAGCGGCATTCAATGCCGGCGGGAGTTTTCATGTTTTGGATTATAGACCTGCATGCTGAATAAACGATGAGCGAGCGCCCTGCTTAATATCCGAAGTCGCTCGCTCGAAAGATCACCGACATTCAAAAATGACAGTCATCCGCATGCTCAAACAACAGTTACACACGAGTGACGTATTCACCGGTCTCGGTATTGACACGGATCGTGTCCCCGACCTTCACGAACTGCGGACAATGCACTTCAAGTCCCGTCTCGGTTTTTACCTTTTTGCTCACCCCTGTAGCGGTGTCACCACGAATTGCATTTTCGGCTTCGATCACCTTTAATTCCACCGAACCAGGAATTTCAACATCCAGCGGCGCACCGTTGTAAAACGTCAACTTGACTTCCATGCCTTCCTTGAGGAAGGGGGCTTTCTCGCCAAGCACCTCGCGTTTGAGGGCGGGCTGCTCAAAGGTTTCGTTGTCCATAAAATGATAGAACTCGCCATCGGTGTAAAGATAGGAGACGTTATGGAAATCAAGGCTCACATTCTGAACAGACTGACCTGAACTAAAGGTGCGTTCAATGTTGGCACCAGTTTGAAGATTTCGGGCCTTGATGCGAATATTGGCATTGCCGCGACCGGTTTTGTTGTGGCTGTAATCGAGCACCTTGTACAGGTGACCATCCAATTCGAAGGTAACACCTTTGCGAAGTTCATTTACGTCTATCATGCTTGCACTTTCCTTGTTGTGAGATGATGATTGCAGGGTATGCAGTCAGAAGCGGCGGGATTATACCAGACAGATAATTAGTGTGTCGACTCGGAGGCCGGGTCTTCGTTGAGAAGCTGGACTGCGTGGGGCAGGACAGGAATGACCACCTGCAAATTTTCGGCTGCGCCTTTTGGGCTGCCCGGAAGGTTGATGATTAGTGTTTTTTTACGGATGCCTGTGACGATACGCGAAAGCATGGCATGCGGCGTAACTGCGAGGCTCGCAGCCCGCATGGCTTCTGCAAGTCCGGGTGCTTCGCGTTCGATGACGGCGCGTGTGGCTTCGGGGGTGACATCACGCGGCGAGAAGCCGGTGCCGCCTGTGGTGAGGATCACGTCCAGTTCGGCGCTGTCTGCCCAGGAGATCAGGATGTCACGGATGGCAGTTTCGTCATCGGGCAGAAGAGATTGTTTGGCAACAGACCAGCCCTGGGCCTGGATGAGACGCGCCAGGGCGGGTCCGGACGAATCCGCGCGTTCACCACGTGAAGAACGGTCTGAGAGGGTCAGAATTCCAAAGCGGATCGTCATAAGAGTTCTTTTCCAAACAGGTGAACCGAGTCCATACGCTGCCAGCCACGTTGACGATAATAATGTTCAACTTCCGTGTTGTCGCTTGTGACCAGCAAATAACATTTGAGACATCCCCTGGAGCGCAGCCTGGCCTCAACTTCGTCCATCAGACGGGAGCCGATGCCCTGCCCACGAAAGGACGCGTCGACGGCAAGATGATAGACGAGTCCCCGGCGGCCATCGTAACCACCGATCACCGAACCAATTATTTTGTTTTGAGATTCGGCAACGAGAAAAAGTTCGGGGTCGCGTGAGATTTTCTTTTGGATCTCCATGGGTGAATCCGAACGACCCACGTGTACACCTTTTTCAATGGACGACCATAGCTCGAAAACCTGCTGGTAATCTGCAGGGTATTGAAACTCGCGGATCTGGACTTGTAAGACCACGGTACTATTATCTTAACACGTTGAGCAGGTCATCGGGCATGAATGGTTTGAGCAGGAATGCGTTGGCACCCACGTCCAAACACTCATCCTTCATGTTCATTCCCGACGTCATGACCACGCGGACGTGGGCTGTATCGCGGTTTTTGCGAATCGCTTCAAGTATCTTGATCCCGCTCTGTCCGCCAAGATGCACATCCATAAAGAGGGCCTGGGGCTTTTCACGCTCAACCGCCGCGGCCACATCCGTGTCTGCGTCCAGGGCCACCACATCATACCCTTCCATTTTAAGGAGGGTTTTCAGCAGGGAGACCATTGTTTCGTCATCCTCTGCGAGCAGTATTTTTGCCATTTGCACTTGTTTTCCTCGACACCGCTTTTTTCTTGGGTGCTGCCTTGGCCTTGGAACGCGACTTCTTTTTCGGCTCTTCCAGCGCAGATTCGATGACATCGTCGACCGTTTCCACAAAAATAAACTTCATGGATTTTTGGATCTCCTCAGGAACATCGTCAATATCCTGCTTATTGCGCTTTGGGAGAATGATGGTCCGCAACCCATTTCGATGAGCGGCCAGGACCTTTTCCTTCACACCCCCGATGGGAAGCACCTGTCCTCTCAAGGTGATCTCGCCCGTCATGCCAACCCTGGGTTTGATCTTGCGCCCTGATATCAATGAGACGAGTGCAGTCGCCATCGTGACGCCTGCAGACGGACCATCCTTCGGCTGAGATCCTGCCGGTATGTGCATATGGAAGTCGGAGCGGTTGAAGAAATCAGCGTCCAGGCCAAGCTTCTTGGCACGCGAACGGACGAACGACATTGCCGCGCGCGCCGATTCATTCATGACATTGCCAACGGAGCCTGTGATCTGGAATCCCTTTCCGCCAGGCATGCTTGTGGCTTCCACGAACAGCACGTCGCCGCCGTAGGGTGTCCATGCGAGACCGGGCACAACGCCAGGGATGGAGATACGCTGGTTGAGTTCCTCGCTGCTTTGGAAGATGGGGTGATCGAGGAATTCCTCCACCAACGCAGGCGTGATTTCAGCTACCTGAACTTTTCCTTCTGCAATCCGCGTTCCAACCTTGCGGCAGATCGCTCCAATTTTTCGTTCAAGATTACGTACGCCAGCTTCGCGCGTATATTCGCGGATGATCTTGCGCAGGGCCTCATCTGTAAACTTTACTTCGTCTTCACGCAGGCTGTTTTCACGGATCTGGCGCGGGATCAGGTAACCTTTGGCAATCGCGATCTTCTCATTTTCGGTATAGCCTGATAGATAGATGATCTCCATGCGATCGCGCAGCGGTCCGGGGATGGTTTCCAGCGTATTCGCAGTGGTAATGAAAAAGACCTGTGAGAGATCAAAAGCAACCTCAAGATAGTTATCACGGAATTCGCCATTCTGCTCAGGGTCAAGCACCTCGAGCAGCGCAGACGCGGGGTCGCCGTGAAAATCGAATGTCAATTTGTCAATTTCATCCAGCATGAAAACCGGATTCCTGGACTCAATGCGCCGCAGCGCCTGCAGGATCCTGCCAGGCATGGAACCGATATAGGTACGGCGATGCCCGCGAATTTCGGCTTCATCCCGCACGCCACCGAGTGACGCACGAACGAACTTGCGGTCCATAGCCCGTGCAATCGATTGTCCGAGGGATGTCTTCCCAACACCGGGAGGGCCGACAAAGCATAAGATCACACCTTCACGCTCACGTCGAATCTTATCGTCTGAAGGCTGTTTGATCTCATCCTGGCGGTCAATGCGCAATTTGCGGATCGCAAGAAACTCGAGAATACGCTCCTTGACGTCCTGCAACCCATAATGATCCTTATCTAATATTTCACGCGCGTGAACGATCTCGAGATTGTCAGGTGTGGATTTCGACCAGGGCAGCGAGACAAGCCAGTCCAGATACGAACGGATGACGCCATATTCCGCAGCAGCACTCGGCAGGCGCGATAAGCGTTCCAACTCACGCTTGGCCTGCTTTTCAGCTTCCTCAGGCATTTTCGCTTCTTCGATCTTTTTGCGAAATTCCTCCGCCTCGGCAGCCTGTTCGTCCCTCTCACCCAGTTCCTTTTGAATTGCCTTCATCTGCTCGCGCAGAAAATATTCACGCTGAACTTTTTCGATCTCGCCACGCGCCTCATTCTGGATCTTTTGACCCAGTTGCAGGACTTCAGCTTCACGCACGAGCAGCCCAATCAACTTTTTAAGTTTGTCTGCCACTGAATCAATGGCAAGGAGCTCCTGCGAATCCTTGATGTCCATCCGCTGAAAGTTCGCAATCGTGTATGCGGTCTGCAATGGGTCTTCCACCGACGTGATGGAACCTGCCAATTCCTCCGGGAACGACGGGATCATTTGTGTGATCTGTTGGAACTGATCGCGTGCATTGCGGGCCAACGCATCGATCTCAAGTCCCTCTTCAATGACTTCTGGCGCCAGTTCAATGTGCGCCTTGAGGTAGGGTTCCTCTGTGACAAATTCACCCAGCCGAAAGCGGTCCATACCCTGCACCAGCAAGCGGATGGTGCCATCTGGCGCGCGCAAAAGACGGTGGATGATGGCGATAGTCCCTACACGATACAGGTCATTCGGACCTGGCGATTCCAATTCTGGATTTGTGCTTGCCACCAGGCCCACAAGCTTATCGCTGCCAACGACATCATCCACTAACTTGATCGAGCGCGCCTGCCCCACCGTCAGCGGTACAGCGGTCTGGGGATAAACGACCACCCCGCGCAGTGGAAGGATCGGAAGCACATCCGGGTATTTTGTGGATTTCGATGCATCCGAAGGGTCAGAATCGTTTGGAGTGGGCTCGATTTTGAGAGGCTTTGAGAACATCGAAGGCATCAGCATGGATAGCAACTCATTCTCATCGTCGTCATTCCATTGCAGGAGGTCTCGAAAGCTGGTTTGCCAGCGGGAAGCAGGCATAATGTTTATTCAACCTCATTTTGTTTGGTGCGTATTTTCGGAAAAATGACCATCAGGAATCCATCTTTATACTCAGCGGTAGCCATCTCAACATCCACCATGGCGGGCAGGCCAATGACAATCTCAAATCTTCCAGACCTTATTTCCATTTGATGGTAGGCACACCGCTCATGAAGATCAGGACGATTGCCTGTGATCGTCAAAAATTGATCCTCAACTCCTAATTCAAAGTCATCATCCCGCATCCCGGCAACTTCGACTTTGATCACAAGATTTTTTTCTGTTTCGTAGACATCTGTGGGCGGAGTCCAAATGTTCGAATGGACCTGCCAGCTGGTGGCAACAAGGATCTCTCGACGGGTTTCCATAACGGTGGGAAATGATCTACGGATGATGGTAGGCATACTTTCTACTTCCTCTTTCACTGCGCCCTCCTGGAAATCAATCAACACAGAAAAGCGTCTAAACGGACGGATCAGCGCACCTGGCGGGATTCGATCCTGCAACCAGTAACCTGGAAAAGTCGGGGCATATGATTTTACTATATCCATTGAAATTATACTTCCAATGGGCTGCTATTTTGCATGCATAAGTGGAAGTCTTCTTGATTATTTCATTTCCCACTGGAGGAGCCATGAAGCCAAACATGCCGCACTCAGTGCAGCATGCTCATGTTTGCATCCTTCGCTCTTTACTATGATTCGAAATGTGTGCCGGTTTGGCCGTCCAGGGCTCTGAGCATATGGTCGGGGTTGGTAATCAGGGCTTTC
This sequence comes from Chloroflexota bacterium, assembly GCA_039932795.1. GTDB lineage: Bacteria > Chloroflexota > Anaerolineae > Anaerolineales > Villigracilaceae > Defluviilinea. The sequence goes on along the minus strand of JBDTPH010000273.1, from coordinate 391 downwards.
TTTCCGCCGCACTCAAGATAGTAAAGCACAGCCTTGACCTTTGGCTCCATGCTGCCTTTGCCAAACTGACCCTCCGCCAGATATTTCCTTGCGTCTTCCATGGAAAGCTTATCCAGCCATTGCACGTTGGGCTTGTTAAAGTTTATGGCAACCTTCTCGACCTCTGTAGAGATCAGCAACAAATCCGCCTGTATGCTTGAAGCAAACAGGGCTGAAGCAAGGTCTTTATCGATCACGGCTTCCACGCCTTCGATGTCACCTTTACTGTTTTCAATGACGGGAATCCCGCCGCCTCCCACCGCGACCACTGAGAAGCCTGCCTCAACCAGGGATATAATCGCATCCTGCTGAACGATCTTCACTGGCATTGGCGATGCAACGACGCGTCTCC
>JBDTPH010000272.1:0-3638 GCA_039932795.1 Chloroflexota bacterium | reverse complement strand
CAGTGCCACGGACGCGCTGACGAACGTCCGCTATGTACAGTTCCCCGAACCTGCCTACAACGTGGAACTGGAATCCAATTCACAATATGATACACAGATGCTGCGTTTCAGGTACTCATCACTGATCACGCCTCATTCCGTCATTGACTACCATATGGATACAGGCGAATGGCAGCTGATGAAACAGGATGAAATTCCCAGTGGCTATGACATGTTGCAATACGTTTCCGAACGAATCTACGCGACAGCATCCGATGGCAGTCTGGTGCCGATCTCACTCGTCTATAAAAGAGATTTGATACGGGATGGAAGCAACCCAACGCTTCTCTACGGATACGGAGCGTACGGTTCAGCCATCGACGCGGACTTTAGCTCGAAGCGCTTCTCTCTACTGGACCGTGGGTTTGTGTTCGCCATCGGCCATATTCGCGGCGGCTCAGACATGGGACGCGCCTGGTATGAGGATGGCAGGCTGTTCAACAAGAAAAACACATTCACCGATTTTATTGCCTGCGCAGAACATCTCATCAAAGAGGGCTTCACTTCAAAGGAAAAACTCGCCATCGAAGGCGGCTCAGCAGGCGGGCTTCTCGTTAGCGCGTGCCTTACAATGCGACCCGATCTCTTCAAAGCAGTCATCGCCAAGGTCGCTTTTGTGGATGTAGTTACCACGATGAGTGATCCAACCATCCCTCTCACGGCTCTTGAATATGATGAATGGGGCAACCCTGAGAATCCCGACCACTACAAATATATGATGTCCTATTCCCCGTACGATAACATCCGCCCCACGGAATATCCACATATGCTCATCACTACGGGCCTCAACGATCCACGCGTGGCGTATTGGGAACCGGCCAAGTTCGCGGCGAAACTGCGCGAAGTAAAGACCGATAACAACCTGCTTCTCCTGCAGACAAACTATGCTGCGGGTCATGCGGGCGCAAGCGGGCGGTACGACTACCTTAAGGAAGTTGCGGCAGATTATGCCTTCCTGATCGACAGGTTATGCGGGCAGGTGCTGCGTCCGATTGAATTACAGGTTGAATTACAGGCGGTAACGGGTATATAATTTAGATAATACTTATCCGTTTCTTAAAGGAGAGGTGCTATGGACCGTTATCTGATCGAATCTCCACATGCCGCTGACGACTGTGATGCCATTATCCAGGAAATCCACGCGGCAGGTTATCTGCATCACTTCGAATGGGGATGCCATGATGGCGCTCACTGTGGATGGGCAATCATCGAAACGGATAACAAGGAACATGCAAAACAGATCGTCCCCTGGAGAATACGGAACAAGGCCCGCATTGTAAAACTGGAGAAATTTGGCGAAGCCAACAAGGCACATTCAGAAAACAGTTGAAGCGGTACCCGCACAGTTCGATGGACGAACTGTGCGGGTTTCGTTTTTTAATATGTGCTTCGGCACGAAACTTGCCCGGGAGGATTCAATATGATGACTTTTCCAGTTGCCCCAAAACGACCCAAAGAGATCACACAACACGACCAAACACGTGTGGATAATTATTTCTGGATGCGTTACCGTGAAGACCCCGAAGTGCTACAGTATCTTCATGCGGAGCAGGACTATCTGGAAGAGATCATGCAACACACCAAGCCGTTGCAGGAACAGCTCTTTCAGGAGATGAAAGGACGCATCAAGGAAGATGATGCTTCTGCGCCCGAAAAGAATGGGGACTACATCTACTACACTCGTTATGAAACTGGGAAACAGTATCCGTTCTTTTGCCGCAAAAAGTTGACGCCAGACGCGCCTGAAGAAATTCTTATAGACCAGAATGCGCTGGCCGGCGAAACTGATTTCTGTCGCATCGGTGCTTTTGCCATCAGCCCCGATGCAACCAAACTGGCCTATTCGGTGGATGCCGATGGGACAGAAATTTGCATAATCTATATCAGGGATCTCATTACAGGCACTTTATTGCCCGAGCAGATCCAAAATACAGATGGTAATGTCTATAGTCACACCGGCGTGGAGTGGGCGTGTGATGGCAAGAGTTTCTTCTATGTGACGCGCGATGCAGCCCTCAGGCCCTTCCGCATTCACCGTCATGTTCTCGGCACAGACCCAGCGCAGGATACGCTACTCCTGGAAGAACAGGATGAAACCTATTTTGTCTGGCTTTCGCAAAGCCGGAGCAAAGCCTATATCATGGCACACCTGCATTCCACCACGACCGACGAGTGGATGATTTTTCCCAATGATGGCTCGACCTACGAGTTCAAATCGTTCCAACCGCGCATCAAAGGCATCGAGTATCAGGTGGAACACGCCGGCGATCATTTTTTCATTATCACCAACGGGAATGCACAAAACTTTAAACTGATGCGTACGCCGCTCGATGCAACGACAAAGGAAAACTGGCAGGAGGTCATTCCTCATCGCGCCGCTACCCTCATTACAGGAATGGATGCATTCGATGATTTCCTCGTCCTGTATGAACGCAACGGTGGTTTCCAGCAAATTCGCATCTCTGGAACTGATGGGCTCACAGACGCGTGGAACATTCCCTTCCCTGAGCCTGTATGTAATTTCTTCCCGATGCGTAACCCTGAATCCAAAGCGGATATTTTGCGATTTACCTACACTTCCCTGGTCACTCCAAATTCTGTGATCGACTTTCATGTGAAAGGGAAGACATGGACCGTTGTAAAACAGGATGAGATTCCCAGCGGATATGATGCCACTCAATATGTGTCTGAACGTACCTATGCAACAGCACCGGATGGAACACAGGTACCCATGTCGCTTGTATACAAAAAAGGAATGACAAAGAATGGGGGCAACCCCACCTTGCTTTATGGATACGGTTCCTATGGCTACAGCATGGATCCCAGCTTCAGCGCCAACCGCATCAGCCTTCTGGACCGTGGGTTTGTGTTCGCCATCGGGCACATTCGCGGCGGCTCGGAGATGGGACGTGCCTGGTACGAAAATGGCAAAATGCTACACAAGCGAAATACATTCACCGACTTTATTGCCTGCGCAGAGCACTTGATTGCAGAGAAGTTCACCCGCACCGAAAAAATTGCCATCATGGGTGGCTCGGCGGGCGGATTATTGGTCGGTGCATGTCTGACCATGCGTCCCGATCTCTTCGGAGCGGTCGTGGCACAGGTCCCATTTATGGATGTGATCAACACCATGAGCGATGCGTCCATCCCATTGACCACCCTCGAATACGATCAATGGGGCAACCCTGATGACAGGGAATATTTTGATTACATCATGTCGTACTCACCCTACGACAATGTCCGCAGCACGGAGTATCCACACGTCCTGATCACCACAGGCTTGAATGATCCACGCGTCGCTTATTGGGAACCTGCCAAGTTCACAGCGAAACTACGCGAGCTCAAAACGAATGATAAAACCATCCTGCTCAGAACCAATTTTGGCGCGGGTCATGCAGGCGCATCCGGGCGATATGATTTTCTAAAGGAAGTTGCATCTGACTATGCATTCCTGATTGACAAGCTTGGTGCGCAACAATAAACACTTCCCTGAATAAAAAACATCCCGAAGAAAAACTTCGGGATGTTTTTTTTAGAGAAATTCAGTAAGTCACAGGTTTGTCATTCTGAGGAGCCAGCGTTCTCCTGGCGACGAA
>JBDTPH010000271.1:0-19006 GCA_039932795.1 Chloroflexota bacterium | reverse complement strand
CCTCTTAGGTTGCGGGGCAGTGAAAGCTGCCCCGTTTCTGCTGGGTTAAGGCTGTACAATCATTAGCCTGTACTAATGTCTATGGAATGGATATTTACCAAAATTCTGAACCTGCCTATAATTCAGCTACCTTATGTCCATAATTGACGAAATTAAATCACGCGTAGATATCGTAGACCTCGTTTCGGAAGCGGGTGTGAAACTGCGGCACGCCGGCAAAAACTATACAGGTTTTTGTCCGTTCCACGAAAACAAGAAAACACCCGCGTTCGTGGTCTGGCCGGAGTCAGGCACGTGGCGTTGCTTTGGTCAATGCAATGAGGGCGGTGACATCTTCAAATTCGTGATGAAGCGCGATAATTTGGAATTCAAGGAGGCGCTGAACACACTTGCAGCGCGTGCTGGCGTTGTGATCCCTGCGCTGACGAGGGAGACTCCCCAGCAAAAGGAGGCGCATGAAAACCTCCGCAAGTTGCTCGAAGACGCGCTGATCTTCTATCGAAGTCATTTGCAGGCAAATGCAAACATCCTTAACTATCTGCGAGTCAAACGCGGACTGACAGACGCCTCCATCGAAACCTTTGGCCTGGGTTATGCACCCCGCTCATGGGACGCGGCCCTGGTCCATTTCACTCATCGCGGTTACACAGAACGCGACATGCTCGAGGCGGGTTTGCTCTCGGAACGCGAAAGCGGCGGCTATTATGATCGCTTCCGTCACCGCATCATGATCCCCATCCGTGACGAGAACGGAAAGATGGCAGGCTTCGGTGCGCGCATCGTTGACCCGAATGACATCCCCAAATTTTTAAATTCGCCTGAAACCCCTGTTTTCACAAAGGGACATCTGCTGTATGGTTTGGACCGTGCCCGTAAACCCATCCGTGCCGCGGATCAGGCAGTGATCGTCGAGGGGTATATGGATGTCATCGCCTTGCATCAGGCCGGATATGAAAATGTCGTCTCGCCCATGGGCACTGCACTTACAGAAGACCAGCTGCGTTTGCTCAAAAAATTCAGCCGCCGGATCGTGCTTGCGCTTGACCCTGATACTGCGGGCCAGAAGGCCATTCTGCGCGGATTGGATGCAGCACGCGCCGCCATGGATCGCGAAGGGGAATTTGGCTTCGATGCGCGGGCGATGCTTCGTAATGAAGCACGCCTGCAAGCCGACTTGCGCGTTGCCTCCATGCCTGATGATCTTGACCCGGATGAGATTGTTGCACGTGATAAGGATGAATGGGCACGTTTGATCGAGAATGCAAAACCCATCGTCACGCATGTGATGGAAACCCTGGCCGCGGGACAGAACGTCAATGATCCCAAGGTAAAGAACCAGATCGCCGCACAGGTCACGCCGCTGATCGAGGATTTGCCCAATCCGCTGGAGCGGGACACGTATCGTCAGCAATTGGCGCGAATGTTGAGGGTGGATGAAAGCGCGTTGAACGCCACACAGGTACAGGGTCCACGCGTGAGGCGACAGAGACAAATCCCGCAGAAACAGGTTGTTTCGCCAGAGAAAGTCACAGTGACGGTTTCGTCCAGTAAAATGGTCGAATCGTATGTGATCGGGGTTTTATTCAGAAGGCCTGAGTTGCTCTATCGCCTTGACCGCCTGTTGCAACAATATGGGCTGGTGGCTCTTTCCGAACCGGACTTCGAGTATACCGATCATCAGATGATGTTTCACCTGATACGCGAATCGGTGGAGCAGGATAAGACGGAGCATCACGATTTTGTCGTGGACGCGGTGCCGGAATCACTGCATGGCCTTTCACGTGACCTGGCTGCGCAGACGGAAAAACTCGAGCGCATGGACGAAAAGGTTTTGGAAGAGATGGTCCGTGGTGTGATTAAGTTGCGGCGCGTTGCAGCGGGGGAGAACTTGAACCAATTGCGCTATTTACAGGAGGAGGCCCACCAGGCTGGCGATTTAAGAGCCTCTTCCTATCAGGATCTGGTGTTACAGAATACGAAACTCCTGCGGGATCTCGATCAGGCTTCCCGGAAAATGTCCCTGAAAAAACTGGAGTGAAATGAGGTTAAGTAACCAATCATTCACACTCTCGTCTTATAGAGAAAGGGATTATGACAATTAAAAAAGAAGCACATCCGCCTTTGAAGGTCATTCCTGAAAACGAAGGTACAGATGGTTTTTCGCGCCCCGAGACCGGGGAGTTCGATGTTGACGCAGGTGTTCAGGATGCTGTCACCACAGATGTTAATGATTTTCCGGATATGGCTGTACTCGATGAGGTGGGAGATCCCGATGCAAGTGTCCTTGTGCAGGATGAAGAGATTTTGGATGAGGATGTCATTGACCTGAAAAACCCTGAGGTGGCGGCCGAGTTATCTGAAGACCCTGTGCGTCTTTACCTGCGTGAGATCGGCCAGGTAAAGCTGTTGGATTCGGATAGCGAATTCAGGCTTGCCACAATGATCGAGGCCAACCGTCTTGTGATCACCTATCGCCGCCGCCCACTGCGGAAAAACCTCACCGTTACATGCGCCGTCTATCACTCTCTCATCTCTGACATGGAAACTTCGTGGGAACGGCTGCTCGAAGATGCAGAACGGTTTCACCATGCACCCCCTGACCTGGGGCTTATCCTTTCAGAATCGCAGGCGCTGCATGCCGGTTGGGAATCGGATCAACCATCCTACCTGCGAGCGTTTCTGGATAATGGGATGTGGGGCACGGATGAGCTTTGGAATGAGATCGCGCGCAAGGCGTACAGTGTCTTTCTAAGCCTGTACCTGTTTCCGTTAAGCTACGCGACCTGGCTGCTCCAGCATGTCAACCAGACGCACAAATTTCCCAACCAGCGGACACTATACCGCAACCTGCCGCCCGACGAAGAGTTGATCCTGGAACTGGATGCTGCTCAAATGCGCGCTGTGGATGCCAACCATTCGATCATTAATGCCAATCTTCGGCTCGTTGTCAGTGTTGCCAAGCGCTATTTGGGACGAGGCATTTCATTCTCGGATTTGATCCAGGAGGGCAACATGGGTCTCCTGCGTGCGGTGGGGAAGTTCGACCCGCGGCGCGGCTTCAAGTTCAGTACGTATGCAACCTGGTGGATTCGCCAGTCCATTAACCGCTCGATCGCCGAGCAGGCACGGACGATCCGTATCCCTGTGCATCTATTTGAGTCGATCACCCGCATTTTGCGAACCCAAAGAACACTCACCCAGGAACTGGGCCGTGACCCCAATACAGAGGAACTCGCGCTAGAGGTGGGTTATCTGCCTGCTTCTGATGTGCAGGCCATTCTGCGCGCTCATGCCGAGGAGCAGCCTCTTCCACCTGACCTGCAGCAGCGGCTGGATACCGCCACTCAAAAAATAGGCCGCGTTCTCCGCTCGGCAGAGGAGCCCGTCTCCATTGATGGACCTGTAGGTGATGAGGATTCCAGTTCGCTGGGTGACTTCATCGAAGATGAAGACGCACTCTCACCCATGGATGCAGCTGCGCGCCAGATGCTGCGTGAACAGGTGCAGAGTGCACTCACGTCTCTGTCGGATCGCGAACGCGAAGTGTTGGAATTGCGCTTTGGTCTGAAAGATGGCAAGGACCATACGCTTGAGGAAGTCAGCCGCTACTTCAATGTCACGCGCGAGCGCATACGCCAGATCGAGGCGAAGGCGCTGAGGAAGCTACGCCATCCATCACGAAGCAGGCAATTACGAGATTATTTGGGGTAAACACAGCAGGTCACGCCACACGCGTGACCTGTCTCTTTCACCTTCATATTTTTCCAATATGACTATTATCATCATTTTTGTGAAATGTGACACTTTCACTAGCCCCTTAAAACCTATTATGTTATACTACGCCGAACGTGCCAAGAAGCACAAATACCGTCCTTTAAGGGCGTTTTGAGGTGTCAGAATGCTCGAATATGTAGCAATAGCAATCATGATCGTTCTCGCAACGGTCATAGCATTGATAGCAATTGGCCTGGGGACATTATTCGGACCAAAAAAACCATCTGAAGCAAAATCCATGCCGTATGAGTCGGGCATGAATCCATACGGCGAAGGGACCCGGCGTATGCCTATCCGCTTCTATATTATTGCGGTGTTATTCATCCTCTTTGATATAGAAGTAGTGTTCTTCCTGCCATGGGCGATCACGTTCCGTCAACTCGGTTGGTTCGGGTTGGTCGAAATGATCATTTTTATTGTCATCTTACTGGTTGGATATGTGTACGCCTGGAAGAAAGGAGCGTTGGAATGGGAATAGAGCAAAAGCTCGGTGATATGGGTGTCGTGACGACCAAGCTGGAGGATCTTGTCAACTGGTCGCGCACGAATGCCATGTGGCCGATGTTGTTTGGTTTGGCCTGCTGCGCCATTGAGATGATGGCAGCACAGGCTTCGACTTTTGATATGAGCCGCTTCGGCATGGAACTGATGCGTGCCAGCCCGCGGCAGTCAGACTTGATGATCGTAGCGGGACGCGTCTCGCGCAAAATGGCACCCGTGCTCCGCCGCTTGTATGATCAGATGCCCGAGCCCAAATGGGTGATCGCCATGGGCGACTGCGCCTCCTGCACCGGTGTGTTCAATAACTATGCCCTTGTGCAGGGTGTGGATGAAGTGGTCCCGGTGGATGTTTACCTGGCAGGCTGCCCGCCGCGCCCGGAAGCTTTGATCCACAGTGTGGTAACGCTATATCAAAAAGTAAATGCTCAAAAATTTAAGGATACGGTCGAACAAAAATAGAGTCATTGCTCCGCCACTCGCCGTTTAAGGCTCAGGCTCGCAATGACAGGGTAATGATCATGGATAAAAAACTGGAAAATATTGTTCAAGCTTTACAGGAGAAATTTGACGCCTCATTCGAGGAGTTCCGCGGTGAAGTACATGTTTTCGTGAATCCGGAACAGATTGTGGAAGCGTTGACACTCCTGCGTGATAAGTATGATTTTGAACTGCTGTCAGCGATGACAGCCACCGATTATCTGCCTCAACTGTCCCCGCGATTTCATGTCATCTATCAATTGACATCGCTGGCGAAAGTCCTGTCGATACAGTTGAGAGTCCCTGTTAATGATGCCAATCCCACGATCCCAACAGCCACTGGCGTGTATGAGGTGGCGAACTGGCGCGAGCGCGAACTGATGGATATGTTTGGCATTATTGCGGAAGGACATCCCGACCCTCGCAAGCTTTTGCTGCCCGAAGATTGGGAAGTTCATCCGCTTCGCAAGGATTTTCCGCTTGGCTATGAAGAAGTACAGTTCACGTTCAATTTCGATGATATTAATTTGCGTAAACGGTACGCAAAGGAATAAATATGTCTCAGCTTGAAGAAGTCAGCATAGATCTCTATAAACATCTGTTGTCAGAGCGCGCTCTGACGGGCGAGACCATGTTGTTGAACATGGGTCCGCAGCATCCCTCCACGCACGGCGTCCTTCGGCTTTTACTGGAGCTTGATGGTGAAACCATCGTAAACGCCATCCCGGACATTGGATACCTGCATACGGGCATTGAAAAGAATATGGAAGCCAAGACCTATCTCAAAGCCGAGGTGATGAGCGACCGTATCGATTACATGAATAACATGGGCAACAACCTCGTGTATTGCATGGCGATCGAAAAACTGGTGGATCTTGACGTACCCGAACGTGCTCTCACCATCCGTGTGATCCTGGCTGAGCTGGAGCGCATCCAGTCGCACCTGGTCTGGATTGGTACGTTTGGGCTTGACCTGGCCGCGATGTCGATGTTCCTGTATGCGTTTCGTGAACGCGAAATAATCCTGGACATTAAAGAATTAATCTCAGGTCAGCGCATGATGACAACCTTCATCCGCCCGGGTGGAATATGGCGTGATGTCCCGGTGGAATTCGAAGCGGCGGTACGCAACTTCATCAAGATCTTCCCCAAACGTATTGATGAGTATGAATCGCTGCTGACGAAAAACCCACTCTTCCTGGACCGATTGCTTGGCATTGGCAAAATGGACGCGGCCACCGCCCTTCAGCATGGCGTGACCGGCCCGATGCTGCGTGCTTCAGGCGTAAATTGGGATCTGCGCAAGGCGCGTCCGTATATGGGATATGAACAGTACGATTTTAATGTGCCGGTGGCAACCGAAGGTGATACCTACGCGCGTTATATAGTCCGTGTTCAGGAATTCCGCGAATCGCTGAAGATCATCGAACAGGCGTTGAACAAACTGCCGATGGGGCCCGTGCGCAGTGACAACCGCAAATTTGTCCCACCCCCGCGTTCGGAACTCGGTGTCAGCATGGAAGCGTTGATCCACCATTTCAAGCTGTGGACCGAAGGCTTCCCTGCCCCGAAGGGTTCTGTGTATCAGGCAGTTGAATCGCCGCGCGGTGAGCTCGGCGTCTACCTGGAAGGCGATGGCGGCCCCAAGCCACATCGCGTTCACTGGCGTACGCCTTCCTTTGATAACCTGTCCGTGGTACCCAAGATTGTTAAAGGACATCTGGTGGCAGATTTGATCGCCATCCTTGCTTCCACTGATATTGTGCTCGGAGATATTGACCGATGAGCCTTGCGAAAAAATACCCGAAGGAAATAAAACAGATCCTTTCAAAATATCCGCTCGAGCACAAACGCTCGGCTGTCATGCCATTGTTATATCTGGCACAGCGTGAGGAAGGCTATCTGACGAAAGCCGCCATGCAGGATGTGGCCCAGATCGTTGACATTACCGAAACAGAGGTCGTCGCGATCGTCGGTTTTTATACGTTGTACCATGAGGAAAAGGGCGGCAAATATCGGATGCAGGTCTGCACAGATCTTCCCTGCGCGCTGCGTGGGGCAGACGAATTCATGAACTCCCTGTGCGCGAACCTGGGCATCAAGGTCGGAGAGACGACTGGGGATGGCTTTGTCACACTCGAAGCCGTGACCTGTCTGGCCGCCTGTGACAAGGCTCCCATGTTCCAGACACAGGGACCGGATGGGATCAAATATCACGAGAATATGACCGTGGATCGGACCATGGAGTTAATCTCCATATTGAAGAGATCCGTGAGAGAGGTGAAGTAATGGAACACATCCTCCTCCGTCATCGTGATATCGCTGAGTTCAATACCCTCAATGTCTATAAAAAGAACGATGGTTTCGCTGCATATAAGAATGCGGTCACCAAAATGACGCCTACCGAAGTGACCCAGGTGGTCAAAGATTCGGGGCTGCGCGGGCGTGGCGGCGCAGGCTTCCCCACCGGCATGAAGTGGTCCTTCATTGATAACAAGAACTGGCCGCATTATATTGTTGCCAACGCGGACGAGTCTGAGCCGGGCACATTCAAGGACCGCGAGATCATGGAAGGCAATCCGTTTCAGTTTTTGGAGGGACTTGCAATTGCCTGCTATGCTGTCGGCGCAAATGTCGCCTACATTTATCTGCGCGGGGAGTTCTGGGAGCTGGCCGCCTTCCTCGATGAGAAAATCGCTGAAATGGAAAAGGAAGGTTATCTCGGCGATAAACTTTTTGGTGGTGAGTACTCCCTGCGAATGTACACGCATCTTGGTGCGGGTGCATACATCTGCGGTGAAGAGACTGCCATGCTGGAATCCCTCGAAGGCAAACGCGGGCAGCCGCGCGTTCGTCCGCCGTTCCCTCCCTCGTATGGTCTCTATGGAAAACCGACCGTTATCAATAATGTTGAAACATTTGCCAATGTGCCGCCCATTCTTGCCAGGGGTGCAAATTGGTATAAATCGCTTGGCACTGCGGATAGCGCTGGCGTCAAGGTCTTCTCGCTTTCGGGACGCGTCCGCAAACCTGGTAATTATGAACTGCCATTTGGTACAACCTTCCGCGAGTTGATCTACACCTACGGTGGCGGCGTACAGGACTCACGTTCTGTCAAAGCCATTATGCCTGCAGGAGCATCCTCTTCATTGATCCTTGTGAATGATGAAAAGGTTCTCGACACACCCATGGATTACGCCAGCGTCCGCACCATTGGCGGAGACCTTGGGTCTGCTTCCGTGATCGTGATCGACGACACGGTTCCGATTGACTGGCTGGTCAACAAGACTGTCCACTTCTTTAACCATGAATCATGCGGCAAGTGCACGCCCTGCCGTGAAGGCACGTACTGGATGTCCAACATTACGGAACGTATCCGCGAAGGACGCGGTGTAGCGGGTGACGTGGATCTCCTACTTAATGTGGCGAAACAAATGCAGGGAAAATGTTTGTGCGCCCTGGGTGAATTTTCAACCATGGCAGTGGTCACAGGCATTGAACGCTTCCCTGAGGATTTCAAAAAAGCTGTGAGCAAGGCTTAACGGAGAACTATGTCAAAACAGGTAACGCTCACAATTGACGGGATACAGGTGACGGTTCCAGAGGGAATCGTGGTGGCAGATGCCGCGAAGATGGTCGGCATCGATATCCCCGTCTTTTGTCATCATCCAAAACTCGAACCCGTCGGCATGTGCCGCATGTGTCTCGTTGAGATCGGACGTCCTGTCCGTGACCGGGCAACGGGTGAATTTGTCATGGAGAATGGCGCGCCGAAGATCCAGTTCATGCCCAAGCTTGAAACGGCCTGTACGAATAAAGTGGAAGAAGGCATGGTGGTGCTGACTCAGACAGAGAAATCCAGGGAGGGGCAGAAGAGCACGGTGGAATTCCTGCTTACCTCGCACCCGTTGGATTGCCCGGTCTGCGACAAGGGCGGCGAGTGTCCCCTGCAGAATCTCACCATGGCGCATGGGCCTGGCAAGAGCCGTTTCATCTATGATGAAAAGCTGCGGTTGGGCAAGCATGTTCCGCTTGGTAACTTGATCGTGCTGGATCAGGAACGCTGCATCCAATGTGCACGCTGCATCCGCTTCCAGAATGAGATCGTGGGCGACGCGGTGATCGACTTCGATGACCGCGGGCGCGGGACGAAGATCGTCTCCTTCTCGGACCCCGGGTTTGATTCCGTTTTTTCAGGGAACACCACCGATATCTGTCCCGTCGGCGCTTTGACGACGAGAGACTTCCGTTTCGAAGCGCGCCCCTGGGAACTGGATGCGCAGGCTTCGATCTGCACCCAGTGCCCCGTGGGGTGTAACACAACCTTAAACACGCGACGTGAACCACGCGCAGGCGGCGATATTACGGTACAGCGTGTCATGCCTCGCCAGAATGAAGAAGTTAATGAGATCTGGATCTGTGACAAAGGTCGCTTTGCCTATCACTATGCTGAAAGCAAGAAGCGCCTCTCCAGACCAATGATCCGCGAGGATGGAAAGCTGGTGAACTCTTCCTGGGATGCCGCCACCAAACTTGCAGCGGATCGCTTCCTCGAGGCGAAGAAGGATTTTGCTGTGCTGGTTTCAGGCCGGCTTTCCAATGAAGACCTGTTCACTGTCAAGATGCTTGTGGATCGTTCGGAAGGCACTGGCTATCTCTACTCACGCATGGGCGGCGGAGAAATGACCTCGCTGGTCGGCATGAGCGGAGGCTCGAATTTTGCGAATATGGGCAGAGGCACGACCATTGTCGTTGTGGCTTCCGACTTATACGAGGAAGCGCCGATCTGGTACCTGCGTGTAAAACAGGCCGCTGACCGCGGCGCGACATTGATCGTGCTAAACGCGCGCGAAACAAAACTCGACCGCTATTCTTCGTATGTTGTCCGCTATGCGTATGGCGATGAAATGAAGAGTGTCCAGGATCTCAGCCGCAAGACAAAGATCGGCGATGCCTTCACTCAGGCGGAAAATGCCGTCATCCTCTTTGGCAGTGATGGGCTGGGGATTGCAGGTTCAGCAGGCCTGGCTTCTGCATGTGCAACGGTATTGCAGGACAGCGGGCATGCTGGCAAACCCAACAACGGATTGATCGGTGTGTGGGAACGTGCCAACGATCAGGGTGCATGGGAAATCGGCTTCAAGGTTGAGGAAAATCTGGCAGAAGTGCTCCAGGGCAGGACTGTTTACATTATCGGTGCTGACCCCGTCAGTGATGACCCGAACCTGGCGAAGGCTCTCGAAGGGGCAGCCTTTGTGGTGGTTCAGGATGTTATGGAAACGGCGACGACCGAAATTGCGGATGTTGTCCTGCCCGCCCAGGCATTCACCGAACGGGATGGCACGTTCACATCAGGTGAGCGACGCGTGCAGCGCTTCTATCCGGCCGTACCCGTAACGGGCGAAGCCAAGCCGGATTACGCCATCACATCACAGATCGCCAGCCATATGGGCGTTACCCTGGAAGGCACATCCGTCTCGGTATTGTTCGATGGTCTGGCTACGTCTGTCAAATCATTTGAAGGTTTGAGCTATGCCAGGCTGGCGGAAGTACGGCCGCAGTGGCCCATTGTCGGGCGCGGCGATATGTACTATGGCGGCACAACCTACGAAAACAAACATGGAATGGGTGCACAACTGTCAGCTGCCGCAACGCGCGGCGAAACGGTGGACATTCCACAGATCGACAAGGAAGCGGCTCCACGTCCGAAGGAAAAGGAATTGCTGGCTGTCCCGATCACACGCTTATACGACCGGGGAACCACTGTCATGATGTCTGCGGATCTGTTGCGCGACCGCATTGGCGGGGCGACCATCGCTTTGCATCCAGATGCCGCGCAGAATTTGGGTGTGGAAGAGGGGCAGCTGGTCAACGTCAGTTTCGATGGCGTCAGCGGTGACGCAGTGGTCAAACTGGATGACACAATCCCGGTGGGTGTTGCGTTGATCCCGCGCAGCATGGGGCTTGCGATCCGTGAGCCTGTGCCCGCAAACGTGCGTCCACAAAGGTGAAATGATGATATCGGATTGGACTCTCTGGCTGGAATGGGTGATCAAGGCGCTGGTGGTGACGCTGGCGTTGTTGACAGGCTTTGCCTATCTGACATGGTATGAACGGCGGGCGCTGGCACGTATTCAAGTGCGTATCGGGCCAAATCGCGCGGGACCGTTTGGTTTACTTCAGCCAATTGCTGATGCAGTCAAGCTGATCTTCAAGGAGGAATTGACGCCGGGCAAGGCAGACAAGATCATGTTCTTCTGGGCTCCCGTAGTGACGCTGGTGCCTTCGATCATTATCGCGGCGGTCATCCCGTGGGGAACTTCATTCACTGCATTCGGACGAACGATCACTTTGTATGTCGCGGATATCAACGTCGGCGTGTTGTACCTGATGTCCATCGCTTCGATCGCGGTGTATGGGATCGTGCTGGCGGGCTGGTCCTCCAATAACAAGTATGCCATGCTGGGTGGTCTGCGTTCCTCTGCACAGATGATCTCGTATGAGCTGTCGTTGGGGCTCTCGTTTGCGACCAGCATCATTCTCGCGGATTCGATGCGCCTGCTCGATATTGTCGAAGCACAAAGGAATATGTGGTTCGTGGTGATCCAGCCTGTGGGGGCAGTGATCTTCTGGATCGCGACCCTGGCGGAAGTGAACCGCGCTCCTTTCGATATGCCGGAGGCTGAACAGGAATTGACCGCCGGGTATCATAGTGAATATTCGGGCATGAAATTCGCCCTGTTCTTTATGGCGGAATATCAGAAGATGATCGTCATCTGTGCCATTGCCGCGACATTGTATTTTGGCGGCTTCCGTGAGTTCGGGTTCCTAAGAGATACATTTTTTAGCGTGGATTACACATGGACGCTCGGTTCGTGGCAGATCACCAATTGGTTCCTGGGTCCTGTGTATCTTCTGCTGAAGGTCATTGCCTTGTTGTTCGGCATGATCTGGGTGCGCGCCACCTGGCCGCGCATCCGCTATGACCGCCTGATGTCGTTTGGCTGGAAGGTCATGCTGCCCATATCACTGGCGAT
This sequence comes from Chloroflexota bacterium, assembly GCA_039932795.1. Lineage (GTDB taxonomy): Bacteria > Chloroflexota > Anaerolineae > Anaerolineales > Villigracilaceae > Defluviilinea. The sequence continues at coordinate 7,217 of JBDTPH010000271.1, read as the reverse complement.
CACATTCATTACCGCGGCCGGTATTTTGCTGGCGCAGGAACTGAATAATCAGTTGTATTTCTGGGCGATACCTTTTGTTTCCATCCTTGTGGGTTTGTTTACTGTTGTGATGATTTACCGTGAATTGAGGAGAAAAGCCTATGAGCGTGCTTGATCCCGTTATTGAACTGGTGCGTGGGCTGGGTACCACGCTTAAGATGATGTTCGAGCGCCCGGGGACCTATCAATATCCCGAGGAGAAGCGGCCGGTACGTCCGCGTTTCCGTGGGCGTCATGTTTTGAAGCGCTATGACAATGGTCTTGAAAAATGCATTGGATGTTCGCTGTGCGCGGCAGCCTGCCCTGCAGATGCGATCTTCGTGGAAGCCTCTGAGAACACGGATGAGAAACGCTTCTCGCCCGGAGAACGGTATGCCTCCACCTACGAGATCAATATGATCCGCTGTATCTTCTGCGGCTTCTGTGAAGAAGCCTGCCCTACCGAAGCGATCGTACTTGGCGACAACTATGAGCTCTCTTTCTATGACCGCCGCTCGGCAATCTATACCAAGGAAATGCTGATCGAGTCTGTCCCGACCGTAGATATGACCACGCCGCAGGAAGTGCAGCCGGGTAAATTCGACAGGCGGTCCGTGCCTGAAATGAAAGATCCTACGGATTAGCAGAAAGGTAGACACGTACACAAGTAGACACACAAACCGGGAAACATGTAACTCTGTATACCTGTGTACCTGCATAATACACCTATGACCATTGACCTCATTTTGTTCCTTGTCCTTGCCCTCGTTGCCATCGCCACCGCCATTGGCATGTTGATGAGTCGCAATGCAATTTATTCAGCGTTGTTCCTTGTGCTGAACTTTGTCACCGTGGCTGTGTTCTACCTGCTGCTGGGCGCACCATTCATCGCCATGTCGCAGGTGACAGTGTACGCGGGCGCGATCATGGTACTGTTCCTGTTTGTGATCATGCTGCTGGGTGCAGAAAGTTTGCCCCAGGCGGAAGTACTGCCCTGGCAGAGACCATTCGCAATCGCTCTTTCTGTCATTCTTGTGGGAGAGGCGGCATATCTTCTGATCACGCGCGCCCGGCCCGCAGGCGATGTTATTCAACCCGGTCAGACAGCCAACAGCATGGATAACCTCCGTGAACTGGGTATGGTGCTGTTCAACCAGTATCTCCTGCCGTTTGAGATCACATCTGTTTTGTTGCTGGTTGCGATGGTAGGTGCCATTGTGTTGATCCGGAAAGAAAAAAGGGTGCGCTAGAACATGGTCCCGATTAATTATTACATCATTCTTTCTGCAATACTGTTCACACTTGGGGCGCTCGGTGTGCTCGTTCGCCGAAATGCGCTGATTATTTTCATGTCAGTGGAGTTGATGCTGAACGCCGCCAACCTGGCAATGGTCGCTTTCAGCAGCGTGCTCAAAAGCTTCAGCGGACAGATATTTGTGTTCTTCGTGATCGCAGTCGCCGCCGCGGAAGTTGCCGTGGGGCTCGCCTTGATCGTCGAGATCTTCAAGTCCAAGCGCAGCATCGACGTGGACCAGATGAACAGTATGAAGGGTTAAGCATGCAATTAAGCGAAGCAGTAAACACAGGTTTTGCCTTCCTTGCCCCGTGGCTGGTCTTTTCGCCGCTCATCGGCTTACTGATCAATCTCCTTGCAGGTGATTGGTTCATGAGACACGCCTGGGGTGAAAAAGCTGTTGGTGCAGTGGCGAGTCTCGCATCGGGCGCGGCATTCGTCATTTCGGTATTGCTGGCGTATACGGTATCAGCCAGTCACGGCGAAGTGATCCGCTGGAAACTTGCGGAGTGGATCCATATTGGGACGCTGAATCTCGATTGGACGTTCCGCGTCGACTCGCTATCCACCACGATGATGCTGGTCGTCTCGGGTGTTGGGACTCTTATCCACATCTACGCCATCGGATATATGCACGAGGACGTCCGCTTCAAGAACGATGTGGGACGCTTCCGCCGCTTCTTCCTGTTCCTGAACCTGTTCATCGCCATGATGATGATCCTCGTCTCGGGCGACTCCTACCTGATGCTTTTCGTCGGTTGGGAGGGAGTGGGACTTTGCTCGTTCCTGCTGATCGGCTTCTGGTACGAACTGGATACGCTCGGGCGACCCTCGTGGGCGAACTCGAACGCTGCGAAGAAGGCCTTCATCACCAACCGCGTCGGTGATTTTGGTTTCCTGATCGCGGCCTTCCTGATGTTCTGGCATCTGGGAAACAGCTTCCAGTTCGACCAGGTCTTCGAAGCCGCGAAGACCGCGCCTCCAGGAATTATTGTTGCCATTACTTTGTTCATGCTCATCGGTGTTGCCGGGAAATCGGCGCAGATACCGCTGTACGTCTGGCTGCCAGACGCCATGGCCGGCCCGACTCCGGTTTCGGCGTTGATCCATGCTGCAACGATGGTGACCGCAGGCGTGTACCTTGTCACCCGTTCAGCTGAACTTTATATGCTTGTTCCCAATGCGCAATACATCGTGGCGTTGACGGGTGCGATCACCGCGCTTTTTGCAGCGACGATTGCTGTAGGGCAATACGACATCAAGAAGGTGCTGGCGTACTCAACCATCAGTCAGCTTGGGTTTATGGTTGCCGCGGTAGGAATGGGCGCGTTCGCGGCGGGCATGTTCCATCTCATCACACATGCCTTCTTCAAGGCTTTGTTGTTCCTTTCGGCTGGCTCTGTCATTCTCGGCGTGGAGCGCGGGCATCACCATCTGGCCCATGGTCAGCATAAAGAGAAGCACGGAAAAGGAAAAGTAAAGCATGCCTTCAGAAAAGGCGGGGTGAAGAAGGAAGAAAGAGTACAGGAGGATCACGGCCAGGAAGTCTTCGACCCCGGCGACATGCGCAACATGGGCGGGCTTCGCAAGACCATGCCTGTCACGTTCTGGCTCTATATCATCGGCACTCTTGCGCTGGCTGGTATTGTCCCGTTTGCGGGATTCTGGTCGAAGGATGAGATCCTGCTGGATGCGAGTTTGCATTTTCCAGTCATCTACATCCTTCTGAGCGTTGCCGCGTTCTTAACCGCCTTCTACATGGGACGACAGATCTGGATGGTCTTCTTCGGTGAGGCCCGTTCAGCTGCCGCGGCACACGCCGAAGAGAGCCCGAAAGTAATGACTGTGCCGTTGATGGTGTTGGCGGTTTTGTCGGTACTGGGTGGTGCGCTCAACCTGCCGTTCGAAGGTTTCCATAATCTCGGTCACTGGCTGGAATACACACTTCACGAAGTGGAAGGTTTGCCGCTCGATTACCAGGTCGCGGGCATCTCCACCGTACTTGCCCTGCTTGCTCTGGTCGCGGCATGGTTCATTTACGGACGCAACCCGCTTAAGACGGGTCAGATCGACCCGTTGAAGCGGCCGCTTGGGTTCCTCTTTACAGGCATGGAAAACAAATGGTTCGTGGATGAGATCTATCAGGCGCTCATCCTTACTCCGTATGAAAAGATCTCCCAATTTCTCGCGGATGTGATCGACTGGCGCTTCTGGCATGACTGGTTCCACGAGAAGGTCATCGCGGGCACGTACAACTGGGTGAGTGAGATCGCACTCAATCGCTACGCCGATCAAAAGGGCATCGATGCTTTCGCGAACGGCCTGGGGAGCGTCACACAATGGTTATCGGCGGCCGCGCGCAAGGTCCAGAATGGATTCGTGCGTTCGTACGCGTTATCTGTTTTATTTGGTGTGGTCCTTATACTTGGATATCTGATTCTGAAATAAAACTTTCCCTCATCCCCGGCCCTTCTCGCAGTGAGAGAAGGGAGTCCCCTCCACATTCGGGAGAGGGGTAGGGTGAGGGCAACGAGGATGGAACATGAATTTTTTCTTACAACCGCTTACTCTGCTGACCTTCTTCCCGCTGGTGGGTGTATTGGTGCTGCTCTTCAGTCCCAGTGACCGCAAGGATGTTTTGCGCTGGGTCGCACTGGGGACATCCCTGGCTGTATTTGCTCTTTCGCTATGGGTGCTCTCGATGTTCAACGCATCGAACCCCGACCTGCAGTTGACGGCACAATATGACTGGATCACCGTCGCTGGATGGAACATCCAATATTATCTCGGCGTGGACGGGCTGAGCATCCTGCTCGTCCTGCTGACCGCGTTCCTGACGCCGATCTCCATCCTTTCCACGTGGACGGCAGTGGAAGACCGTGTCAAGGATTTCATGGTCTTCTTCCTTTTGCTCGAAGTGGGCATGATGGGTGTCTTCCTGGCACAGGATCTTTTTCTGTTCTACATCTTCTGGGAATTCACACTCGTTCCCATGTACTTCCTGATCGGCATTTGGGGCGGATCGCGCCGCATCTATGCCGCCATCAAGTTCTTCCTGTATACGATGGCCGGTTCCATTTTGATGCTGCTTGCCATCCTGTGGCTTGGCATCTACGGCGGAACCTTCTCGGTGCCTGAACTGATCGCCCAGGGAAATATTCCCGCGAGTGTTCAGATATGGCTCTTCCTGGGGTTCGCAGCCTCCTTCGCCATCAAAGTGCCGATGTGGCCGCTCCATTCATGGCTGCCCGATGCACACGTCGAAGCACCCACCGCTGGCTCCATCATTCTGGCAGGTGTCCTGCTGAAAATGGGAACGTATGGCTTCCTGCGCTTTAACATTCCGCTCTTCCCACAGGCCGCCATTCAAGCTGCCCCATGGATCGCCCTCCTGGCGACCATCGGTATCATTTATGGTGCGGCAGTTTCCTATGCCCAGGGAGATGTCAAGAAGCTGGTCGCATACTCCTCCGTCAGTCACCTCGGTTTTGTGATGCTCGGCATGTTTGCCCTGAATTCCCAGGGGATGCAGGGCGCGATCCTGCAGATGATCAATCACGGCCTGAGCACGGGGGCTTTGTTCCTCCTCGTGGGTATGATCTACGAACAGACGCATACGCGCGAGCTTAAAGTGTATGGTGGTCTCTGGAAGATCACCCCGATCTTCGGAAGCATCATGCTCATCGTTGCACTTTCTTCAATGGGCCTGCCTGGTCTCAATGGCTTCGTCGGTGAGTTCGCCATTTTGCTTGGGGCCTTCGGTTCACAGGCGATTGGCAACGCCTGGTACGCCGCGATTTCAGCCCTTGGCGTGATCATGGCTGCGGTCTACATCCTCTACATGTTCCAGAAAATGTTCCTCGGCCCGCAGGGCTCGATCGTGGATGAAGTCAAACAGCACGGACACGGCATCCGCGACCTCAACTGGCGCGAGATCATCACGGTCGCCCCGCTGCTGCTCTTCATTTTCTGGATCGGCCTGTATCCCAAGCCATTCTTTGCTCTCATGGCTCCCACTGTTGACAAACTCGTTGCCGCGCTGCAGACCGCCGCGCTGGCAATGCACTAAACATTATGACGCAAGCTGACTTTAATACCGCTCTTCCGCTCACCCTGCTCATCGTTTGGGCATGTGCGCTTTTGCTGATCGACCTCTTCATTCCGAAGGATCGCAAAGGCCTCACGGCTGCACTCGCGGCTCTCGGGTTGGCGCTCACATTGGGTTTCACCCTTGCACAGATCGGTCAGGAAAGCACCGGCTATCAGGGCATGATCGTGCTCGACGGTTTCTCGATCTTTATCAACGCTCTTCTTCTGGTCAGTGGTCTGCTCGGCATCGGCCTCTCCTTTGGCTATATCAAGCGCATGAATCTCGAACGCGGTGAGTATTACGTGCTTATGCTCTTCAGCGTTTCAGGCATGATGTTGATGGCACAGGCCGCCGATCTGATCGTTGTCTTCCTTGCGCTCGAACTGCTCTCGATCCCGCTGTATGTTCTCGCTGCATTTGACCGCCCCAAAGTGGAATCGGAGGAAGCGGGACTCAAGTACTTCCTGCTCGGCGCGTTTGCAACCGGATTTGTTGTCTACGGGACAGCTCTCGTCTTCGGCGCCACGGGCACCACCTCCCTGACTGGGATCGTGGCATCCGTCGCCTCCAACGGGACCCCGAACCTGCTCCTGAGCATCGGCGCGGCTCTCATCCTCGTCGGGCTCGGCTTCAAGATCGCCGCGGTTCCGTTCCACATGTGGACGCCAGATGTATATCAGGGCTCGCCTTCCGCCGTGACAGCTTTCATGGCATCCGGCGCGAAGATCGCGGGCTTTGCCGCACTGCTGCGTGTGTTCGTCACTGCATTCCCCTCCATCGCCGCGGACATGACTGGCGTCCTCTGGGCAATGGCCGCAGCAACAATGATTCTGGGTAACCTGGTCGCCATCTCGCAGAGCAACATCAAGCGCATGCTGGCGTATTCCAGCATCGCCCACGCAGGATACATCCTCATGGCGTTCGTGCCGTATGGCAACCCTGAGGTCGCTCCCATTTCTGTCGCCGCGGGGTTGTTCTATCTCGTTTCCTATGCGGTGACCAACTTCGGCACGTGGGGCGTTGTCATAGCCCTTGAAAAAGCGGAAGGCCGCGGACTCGAGATAAAAGATTACGCAGGGCTCGGCAGGAAATATCCCGCCCTAGCCGCCGCGATGACAGTCTTCATGCTCTCATTGATTGGCCTGCCTCCCACACTCGGGCTTGTCGGCAAGCTTTACCTCTTCCGCGCTGTCCTGGCAGGTGGTTTCACGGGTCTCGCCATTATCGGCGTGCTGACCTCACTGATCTCCGCATACTACTACCTGCGTGTCGTCGTTACCATGTACATGCAGGAAGGTGACCCTACAACCTCGCGCGAACCCTTTCTCGATCTTACGACGGGTGCAACAGCCGTCCTCACCGTGGCTTTGAGCCTCGTCCCACAATTCCTGTTCGCCTGGGCATATGCATCGGTGTTGAAGTTGTTTTAGTACCCTGCGCTCCCAAAGAACACACCGCGCCTGCGGTGTGTGCAGGTGTCGTGACAATGCCGTCTCGCACCGACGTGCTCGCGGCACGAACGGTGTGAGCGGAGCGTGGCGCAGACGAAGAGGCTCAATTTCTGATCAGAGATGCTTCGCGGAGTTTATCCTGAGCGAAGCCGAAGGGCTCAGCATGACATAACAAATAAAAAGGAGACAGCAATTCTGCTGTCTCCTTTTTTGGTTTCAAGCCCTGCTATACGTTATTGATCTGATAGCTGTATCAAGTTGCCACAGGTATCATTCCCATATTGGTTGGTTCATCGTGAATTCCACGCCTGGCTGTGCGCCAGACGAGGTGAGGAAATTTTGCGCACTTCGAAAAGTTCCTAAA
>JBDTPH010000270.1:0-5165 GCA_039932795.1 Chloroflexota bacterium | reverse complement strand
TCGTTGCTTTGTCCATTAAAGGAAACGTTGTGATAGGTGGGTTCCGGGCGCACGAAAGATGTTTGTTGCGAGGAGGGTTTAGGTGCCGGATTCGGTGTTGCACGGAATGTATTGGGTGTACTCTGCACCGTAGGCCGGTTCAGGCTGGAAGCCGAGCGGACAACGGGCTGTTGTGGAATGGAACGATAAGACTGCGACTGTTGCGCAGGGCGCGGCTCATTGTTGTAGGCGCGGCGCTCGCTGGTAGTAAAAAGGCGGTCACCTGCAAGAGAGAATGTGCCGATGATCAATACGCGGATAAGCAGAATCATGGCCGAGACGAAGATCGGGACGACCTTCGTCATGGTTTCGTTGCTGATCACTGCTCCACCAGACTGACTGGTGTGGTTTACGATGGCAACAGAAACACCCCACCAGGTGAGCATGGCATTGAATGCTGCGGCAAGGAACCAGGCACCGAAAAGATAATAGACTTCCTTGGGTTCTTCGGTGCCCTGTTCAGGTGTGAAGATGCGGGCAATGCCTGCAAAGTCAATGCCACAGAAAGCGACAGCCAGAATGGATGCCCAACGGAGGCCCATGAATTTTAGATCGCCCAGAACGTCCGCCAGGGCAAATTGCGTGGTGCTGAAGTTGAAAATCTCAAAAGCCAGCAGGGCGCCAATGATCATCAAGCCCCAGGTCGCGCCACGGTTGAAGCGGCGTCCACGGAAAAGGGCGGCAATACCATCGCCAGTATTTCTTCGATATGCAGTCATCTCGACCTCCTTTGTCGAATAAGGGGACAACTGCACTGATTATAGAACATGTGTTCTATAAAGTCAAGGAAAAACGTGTATAGATTACTTAAATTGTGTCTTTGCCAGCTGATTTGAACTATTTACCCGCCAAAATATTTCTTCATGGTCTTGAAATAAAAGTCCTCCCAACCCTGTCGATATGAATCAACCTGGCCGTCAGGCAGATCACTGTGGGTGAGTGTTATCTGAGTGCCACCCTCCACTTCTTCCAGGTAAACATCGAGGCGCGAATCAGGCGCGTCGGCGGGGAATTCCGAGGTCCGCCAGGCTTGGACGATGCGCTCATTCGGTGTCAGTTCGAGAGTGGAGCCGCAGATATATCCATCCCATGCGCTGAATTTGCCCCCTACGTTTCCATCCACGTGCGCACTGCTGCCCGTCATCGCGGCATGACCTTCGCTGTTGAGCCATGCTTGATAAATATCTGAGGCGCGGGCCGGGACCAGAGTGGAAAGTGTAAATCCGCTTTCCATCTAGGCCTGCCGTCTTTTTTCGGTCATGCGCATTGCAGAGGCGATCTGGGCAGCCAGGCGGGCGTTATTCAGCAACAGAGATAAATTTGTGCTCATGGATTTCCCCTTTGTCAGCTCACTGATGCGCTGGAGCAGGAAAGGCGTGAGCGCCTTGCTGTGGATACCTTTCTCGTGTGCCTCCTTATTGGCTCGCGCGATATGCGGCTCCATTTCTGACCGTGAGATTGCATCCGCTGCTGGAACGGGATTCGCCACCAGGACCGCGCTCTGCAGGCCTGTGGACCAGTGCGCTTTTGCAAAATCGACAATATCCTGCGGTGTCCCAAGGTTTACGCTCACGTCGAGGCCACTTTCGCGCGAGTAGAAGGCGGGAAATTCGTCGGTCCCATAGCCAACCACAGGAACGCTCATCGTTTCGAGATATTCCAATGTCGCGGGCAGGTCGAGGATCGCCTTTGCCCCCGCGCAGACAACGATCATCGGAATGGTTGCCAGCGCCTGCAGATCAGCAGAGATATCGAAAGGCGCGTCACGATGCACACCGCCGATCCCGCCGGTTGCAAAGACTTTGATGTTGGCATGTTTGCAAGCCAGCATCGTGCCTGCCACGGTTGTGCCTCCACACGCTTCGTTGACCATCACGGTCGCGTAGTCGCGTGGACCCACCTTGTATACATCGGTTTCGTTTGCGAGTCTTTCCAATTCAGAATCGGTCAACCCAATGTGCAGACAACCATCCAAAAATCCGATGGTGGCTGGCGTTGCACCATTTTCCCGGACGGCTCGCTCCATATCCCGCGCCAGCTGCAGGTTTTGGGGGCGCGGCAAACCATGTGTAAGAACGGTCGATTCAAGTGCTACGATTGGAAAGGATAAACTCCTTGCACGTTCAATTTCTCTAGAAGTAATGGTAGCTGCCATATCTAAATCTTCTAGTGATTGTCTCTTTCCCAATGCTCGATCGCACGGCGAATTAAGTCCATTTCGCTGGCATGTGGAGTCAATATGCGTTCATGATCAATAAGTCGTTCTGCAACTACAACATTTCGAGTTTTTTGCATTAAATCACTGAATAGTCTTAGCTCTTCTGGCGAATTAGATGGAACGGATTGAGCTTGACTCTCCGGTTGTGGACCAGGGGGTTGAGAAGGAGGGCGTCCCCCAGACGGACTATGTGGGGGGGGTGGTTGATTGGCCCAATGAGCGTCATCGGGCCAATCAAGAATCCGATTTATGTGTTGCAGAGCTCCTAAAATCCTGTTGATAATTGTACCGTCCAAACCCTCCCATTTTTTTTCCATTATGTTCAGGATCTTTATGAACTGTTCCCGATAGCCGACTAGCAAGCTGAACATGATCTCATGATGTGATCTCTCTCGCTTGAGATTCTCCACAAATCTAGCTAATGGAATGTCCTGAATGAAACGTATGATGTGTCGAGGATGCAGGTCTGGTCTTCCTATGTTTTGCTGTGCATGATTGTCCATACTTAGCTGCCAAGCATCCAAATGTTGCTCTGGAATAATCTGATTTGGTGTTTTCCATGAGCCTATTCCAACCCAATGTAACTCCACTCCTCGTTGAGCAGCAAGAGCAGGAAACGCTTGAACGAAGTTGCCGAATAGGCTTGACTTGATTTCCGGTCGGGGAATGAAAGGAGGAGGAGTTCCGTCGATTGTTAAAGTAGGTAGCGGACCCTCAGGAGGCAGTACTCTCCGGGCTACTTCAACAACTGCATTGGCCTGTTCGCGAGCCGATTGGATCTCTGGCATTCCAAAGCTGGCGAGGTACTCTGTCAGATTATGCTCGCTCATGAATTCTCCCAGAGTCTTGCGGATTAAACCTTTCATTGTTCCTGCCCAATCTTTACTCATATCAGCAGGACGAGGTCCATATGGAGTTACACGAGCTGCCTGGCCATATATAAGTGATTCAATTACGTTGTTATTCGAAAATGAATATGGATTTTCTGAAGATGGTTGATTATTCTTACGAAGAACACTGAATAAGAAATTCACATTCACAGCCTGGACTGGGATACCATCCAAACTACGGTTTGCAATATCCAGAATTTCTGTACGATGATCGCGTAAATCGATCGCCTGGCGAAAACGTTCGAAACCATCCAAAACCACAGGGCCATTGACCGTGGGGCCAATTATATGTGGACGGCCATCTGGTCGTTCAAACAGGGCGGCAGAATCAAGCTCAACGATAACAAGGCCGGGACCTCCAATTTCCGAAACAGGTGAAATTTCACTCTCACGGTCCATCTCACCTTCACATATACGGATTTTATTTTTTCCGCCCCTCAATGCCACCTGCCAGATGAAAGTCCTAGCAATCTTAACTTTACTTTCAAAGATATCTGCTAAATAGGTCGCTGCTAACTGCAGAGCTACTAAGAAAGGCAGAGTAAAAACCAATAAATAACGGAGCCCCACCAAGTTTAAATAGGTTCCACTAATGAATTGAAAAAAGTCTTGAATTGGATTTGTCACGAAACTTACTGCGACCGTTGGATTAAACAAGTACAGAAATATATTACGCAGATATCCCAGCCATACGGACATCTCGTGACTAAAAAGACCAAATAAAAAAAGTATGATGAGGAATGCTCCAATAAGCACCTTGCTCCGCCTGCGAGTTCCCTTAATATTCAAAGCAAACATACAATTCAACCCCACGTCGATGAGATGCCATAATTCTTTGGACAAACGACTTACTTGTTGGTCCAATTCGGTGATTGAACGACGGTTTGGATAGGATTTACTCATTGGTCCTGCTTTTCCAGCCATTGAATATTATCTTCAAGAGCCTCGCGCTCTGTACTGCTTCGCCGGTGAAGTTGATTTTCGTTAACGAGAATGGCCCGAGATTCCATCATCAAGGCTCGCAAGGTTTCTCGTAAATCTCCTGCCTTGCCACGGCTTAATTGCAGTAACAGATCATTACTCAACTGGACAACATAGTCTCGCAACGCGTTTTCTTCGTTTTGGATACGGTTATAACCTTCTTCTTGATCCAAACGCTCGTGTTCTGCGCGGGCGCGCAGAAGCCAAGTGGCTGCCCATTGATTAATCAGTTTAGCATCCACCTCGGCGGGAAATCTCAGATTGCTTACGCTCACAGAGATTATTCGTATCCCACGACCTTGCAAGAAGTTATATTCAGAGCTTTCTTTTCCTGTTTGGTAGTTTCCATATTGGTCCAAAACTGCCCCTTTTTGTTTTTGCAGGCGCTCCCGTACTAGAAAATTGATTACCTGCAACCCAGTAACCTTTTTCCCTTTCGGTGTTTCCTTTTTGATTTCTATAGATTTGTCTTCCGGCTCGTTTTTTTGCTCAGGATTGCAACTAGTATCGATCCAATCTGATAATCGAGAAATCACTCGGTTCAATTCTTTGATTGTTTCCGTAATGTTATCTGCTAATCGGCTTTGCGGTATCACTGGGTTGTGCAAAGGGCTATTATCGACAACATCTGAAATTTCATTAGAAAATGAAGGTGGCAACAAATATTTTTGTTCAAATAGATCGTTAAGTGTAAATTTGCTAAGAAGGTCTCGCCACGCGTCTGCGGCCAGCAAGGCAGGCAGTTGGTTCCAAGGGATGCGATATCGAAAGGACTCCTTTGGCGTGTTGGTGTTAATAGGTTCCCCCGTTACGGCCCGGAACACAGCATTTGCATCAAAACCAAAGCGTGAACCTGGTAGGTTTCGGTCTAGCACTGGATCGGCATCGATTTTGAAGACAACAGTTATGTTTGGAACGACCTCAATTCCATCACGAGTTAATGCAGTAGTTTGCATTCTTCGCTGTTGGATCGCATCGTATTTCAGCTTGTCCGCAGACTTCAGAGCTAAATTTTACGACGCCTTGAAGAATTCTTG
>JBDTPH010000269.1:0-8061 GCA_039932795.1 Chloroflexota bacterium | reverse complement strand
ATAAGTGTGCATTATGTCACAGGAGATGATGTATAATTTCGGGAACTTTAATGAGGCGACCCCATGGCCCTTTATCAAAATGATGCAGTCTCTGTAAATATCGGTGAACGGCTTCGTGCTCTTCGAGAAGAGCGTAATATTTCCATGCGCTCGCTTGCCACACGGAGCGGTCTTTCCGCGAATGCCCTGTCCATGATCGAGCGCGGCAAGGCCTCGCCATCCGTCAGTACCTTGTATAAACTGGCAGACGCACTGGGTATTTCCATCACAACCTTTTTCTCTTCACAGACGGAGAGAAAACAAGTCGTCTTCCTGAAGTCTGATGCACGCACACGCATGTCCTTCACGCGCGGCATCTTTGAGGGCCTGGGTGGGGAGCAGTTTGTCGGCAGGGTGGAGCCGTTTATGCTCACCCTCGAGAACAGCGCCAACAGCGGTCCACGCACCATGACCCACACGGGGCATGAGTTCGTCTTTTGCCTGCGCGGTGAACTGGAATACCAGGTGGAACGCGAGATTTTTCACCTCGACCCTGGCGACAGCCTCCTGTTTGCGGCACATTTGAAGCACAAGTGGAAGAACCCCGGCCGGACCGTTGCCACTGCCATCATCATCATTTCAGGCTTTGAAGAAGGGGAGAAACTCCACGCAATGCACTGGAAGAAAGGTGAATAAGCAAAAAAGCGACTCGTGCGAGTCGCTTTTTTGCCTGACCTGAATGGACGCGGCACTTGCAGTCGATTGACAGTAACTGGATGGCATACTCCAATTGAGATTCATCACAAGGTTAATGAAATGTCTATTGGTGTTTCTCCAAAGCCAGCAGGATCTCATTGAGATGTACACCGGCCAGATTGGGCAGGACGAGGTTTGCTCTACCCACGCGTTCCTGTGGCCCCAGTCCCACCGAATGAAATGCAGCGGCGCGGGCAGCTTCAATCCCTGATGCAGCATCTTCCACTACAACACATTCGACCGGCTGCAAGCCCAGCTGGGCTGCCGCGTGCAGGAACAAGTCGGGGGCTGGTTTTTGACGTTCCACGCTGCCTCCATGTGAGATGGCATCCAGCAGGTCAGCGATGCCCAGCCGCTGAACGACTTCAGGTGCGTTTTTGCTGGCAGAACCCAGCGCGGACTTTAGTCCCGCGGCATGGATTTCTTCCAGCAGCTCGCGGGCTCCGGGCAGAAGGTCGCGCGGGGTGATATCACGAATGAAATCCAGATAGTATTGATTTTTGCGCTTCATCAATTCCAGAACGTCCTCTTCAGCATATTCACGACCTCCAAGAATCAGCATCAGTGATTCGCGGCGTGGAATTCCACGCAATGCTTCGTTATCTTCACGCGTGAACGAAATACTGAGTTCGTCGGCAAGGCGTCTCCATCCACGATAGTGAAATTCTGCGGTATCCGTCAGAACACCATCGAGGTCAAATATGAAACCCTTAATTTGAGTCTTCATTAAGTTTCTAAACCTTTTCAGGTGTGGTGGCGGGTTTTGTTAATTCCACAATTTGCTGCTGTCCATGATGGAAAAACTTGAAAGACAATCGCTTCCAATGTTGTGGCAGGCGAGGCTGTACTGTCCAGCCATCGTCTGAAAAGCGCACTCCTGCAAATCCGAATACGACGGCCTGCCAGGTACCACCCGCGGATGCACCATGAATGCCATCGCCGGCATTGCCTCGTACGTCGCGCAAGTCCGCGCGGGCAGCGCGTATAAAGTGTTCATAGGCTTCATCAGGCTTGCCCACGTCACACGCCATGATCGTCTGGATGGATGGGCCCAGGGATGAGCCATATGTGTGATCGGTGCGCGGTGTGTAGTAATCGTAGTTTGTGCGCACCTCTTCGTCTGTGAAGGAATGACGCAACAGGTACTGAAGCATGAGCACGTCAGGCTGTTTGAGTACCTGAGTCTCGTTGCAGCCTTCAATGCCGAATAGCTCCTGTGCAGAAATGTCGCGCGGCTCCAGGGCTGCCAGGTCCACGTCGCGGCGCCGGAAGTAGCCATCGAATTGCTCGATCAGCCCGTCAGAACGGATGGGGAGGTAAATGAGGGTCAGTACATCCCTCCATTTGGCAAGCAGTTCCGGGCTGAGTGCAAGCTGCTGGGTCAACTCGTCTGCTTTCGCAGGGGCATGTACTTTGAGCCAATCCAAAACATCCAATGCTGTTTGTAAATTCCAGCGAGCCATGTAGTTGGTGTACGCATTGTTGTCCACGTGGTCATGGTATTCATCCGGACCGATCACATCACTGAGTTCGTAGCGATTTTCAGTAGCGTTCCATTCTGCACGCGCAGCCCAGAACCTGGCCGTATCAAGCACTACTTCGGCGCCTCTTTCGATGAACCAGGTTTCATCGCCGGTGATCTTCCAATACAGGTGGGCAGCGTAGGCAATATCCGCCGAAATATGGATTTCGATATCGCCTGTCCAAATGCGAACGAGTTTGGTTCTGTCAGCAAAATGCGGCACCCAGGTGGGTGTCACTTCCTGCCCGGTATCGGCGCTCTCCCAGGGGAACTGCGCGCCATCGAACCCATTTGCGCGGGCTTTCTCGCGGGCTGCAGACAGCCGCTGGTAACGATAATCCAGCAGGTTGCGTGCAATATGAGGTGCAGTGTAGATGAAAACAGGCAGCATGAAGATTTCAGTGTCCCAGAAGGAGTGCCCGCGATAGCCGAATCCAGAGAGAGTCTTCGCGCCGATATTGACGCGATTATCATGATGGGGCGCGGCGATGAGCAACTGAAACAAACTGAAGCGGACTGCGATTTGGGCTTCGTCATCGCCTTCAATCTGGATATCACTTCGTTCCCATTCCTGCGCCCAGGCCTGCTGATGCGATTCGAGGGCAGACTCCCAGCTTTTGGGGGCATACGCATGATCCACGGCCATGCGGGTGGGATCCGTTGTGTCGCGCGACGTGGCAATTCCGACAAATTTATCCAATGTGACTCTATCGCCGGGCCTGACCGTAAAAGTGCGACTTAAAGTAGGCACACCCTGCGCGTCCCAAAAAGCAGGGTGAGTTGGTGCATGACTCGCATCCAGGCGCATGGCGAGGACAAGATCAATAGCGGTATCGCGAGTGCGCGTATGAAGGTAGACAACTTCATCTCCATCAGCTCCAGCCTCACTCCCAGGTGTGGAGGGGATTATGCCTTGCTCCACCCATCGCCAATGCGTAATGCCTTCATTGTCCATATTCGCATTGAGTGAGGCACGGACTTCAAGGGTACCGTCAAAATCGGGTGTGACCGTGCAACGCAGACATAGCAGATGCTCATCCGCCAGAGACGCAAAACGCTCGAAATTCAGTAATGCCTGATAACCTGAAGGCGAGCGCCAGCGCACGGTGCGGGTCAGCACACCCGTGTATAAATCAAGATGGCGTTCGTATGATTCGACAGTTCCTGAATCGAGAGAGAACCTTTCGCCATTAAGCAAAACATAGAAAGGCAGCCAGTCGGGAATGTTGGCAAGTTCAGTGAAGACAATGGGTACATCGTCGAATACACCATGGACAAAGGTGGCGCGATGGTCAGAGGGATATCCTTCTTCAAAGGCACCACGCGTGGAAAGATATCCATTACCAATCGTGAAAATGGTTTCCTTATGATGTTGCTTTTCGGGATCCAGGGAGTTTTCGGAAAGATTCCAGATGTCATGCATAGTGATCATCCATTGCAGGCAAAATCCAGCAATTCATCCAATGCGCAGGTCGCGAGGCCGATCACATGGTCTGCGCCCCCATAATAAACGTAGACAGTGCCATCCACAACAGGGTTGGCACACGAAAAAACCACGTTGGGCACGTCACCACGCAATTCCCACAATTCCTTGGGCTCAAAGATAAACTCTTTCGGACGGTGAATGACATGTGATGGGTCTTCGAGATCGAGCAGGCAAACACTCAGGCGGTAGACATGTTGTTCATTGTACGCATGGTAAAGCATCAGCCAGCCGTGTTCTGTCTCGATGGGTACGCCATTCCCGCCCACGCGCTTTTCATCCCAGCCGTTGTCGGGACGAGGACCGAAGATGGGACGCATTCGCTCGGCCGGCCAATGAACCAAATCGTCACTCTCCGCCAGCCATACCTGGGGAGGGCGGCGATGCAAAGCCATATAGCGCCCATCAATACGGCGTGGAAAGAGTGCATGATCCTTGTTATCTTCCCCCCGCACGATTTGGCTGAGCCGTTCCCAAGTGATCAGGTTATCACTGATGGCGATCATCGGCAGCACTCCTCCACCTGCGTGGGTTGCCTCACCTTTGCCGGTAAACTCGTGCCCGTAGGCCGTGTAACACATGTAAAAATGCCCATCCAGCCTGGTCACGCGTGGATCCTCCACACCTCGTGCGTCAGAGGCATCACGCGACTGCAACACCGGGCGGCGCAAGCGATTCCAGTGGATTCCGTCTTCGCTTACTGCATATCCGATACGGCTGATCCAATCCAATCCCTGGGCGCGATAGTGCATATGAAACAGGCCGTTGTCATGGATGACGGAAGGATTGAAAACGTTATATGTTTCCCATTCGGAGCTGGGGTCGGGAAAAAGAATAGGGTTGGCGGGGTGACGTTGCAGTTTCATGTGGCGAATGCACCTATTGGATCGGTTCGATGACGACTTTGTCATCTTCATCGTGGGGATGCAATGCTTCCTCCACGGCCAGTACACCTATCAACGCCAGCCAGGCCATCAACCCAGCCGCGAAGGGCAATGTAGTGAGCACACTGACAACGCTGAGGAAGGCACTAATCAACACGAGAGTGAGAGCCAGACCTGGTTGCTTGGCGAGAAATAAAAAGCTGTTACGGAACGTCAACTGCGGCGAGTGTTGTTCCTGGGCAAGCCAGAAGGGCCAATAAAACAAATTTACAGCGAACCAGCCCAGGGCGATGATTCCCCACAGGAGACGCAACGCTGTCCAAAGCCAGCCCGTGGCTGACTGATAGAACCAGAAGTTTCCCACAAGCACACCTGCGATCAGCAGGTTGATCGCCCCCCACACCCAGGCTGGACCCAGCATGCGACGCAGAGCATCCAGGCCGTGGCGTGGCCCGATGAACTCGCCATCTGCTACCTGACGTGCAATGACATACATGGCAGCAGTGGCGGGTGGCCCGGTGATAATGGGGATCTGGAGCGCCAGCCAGGCCAGGTTGAAAAAGATCAACAACATAAAATCCTGCCACCAGAGGCGGAACGCGTGGGCGACGATCGAGATGGCCCGAATCATGGAGTCACACAATTCTTACGTGAATAGCCAGAAGTCTTAACCACTGACGTCCTTGCTGTTACTGGAGTGCCACTGCATGTGCCCGCGCTGTATGATGTGCGGCGGAATAGTACCCCACGAAAATTCTTGCAGGATAGATGCGCACCGGCTCGGCGAGAGTGCTGACCCGCGTCTCGTTGCGCTAACCCAGGCTGTGCGGTGACCATCAGGGATGCAGCTCATATGTGCCACCGCCTTCGGCCTCAAAGCACAGACCTTTCCCGCAAGTCTGAGTTATGACTGGCTGGCCCTGTGCATCGGATACAGATTGTGCCCCGCTGACTATGACCGGTGCAAAGCTACCGGGTACCCCGCTGAAGGTCACCGTCAGTCCGTCATGCTCTGCCAGCGGATAGCCGCTGTAGATTGTCACGCCGGGAGCGATCTCGACGTAGGCCAGAGCGGCGAAGCTGGGTGCCATGCCTGCGCCATACACCTCCTGACCAATCGCCCCCCACTCACTCTGGCCATCACGCATATCTTCGAGTGGGATGTAGAGATCAAGCCGGTTGGCCTGGACGGTGGAGTAGGCCGCAGGGTGCTCCGTGACTACGCCAGGTGCCAGGCGCGGCGGCAGGCTGTCCGCCATGGTGACCAGGGTCCGGTAGCAAAACTCGGCTACCAGCTACTCCACGGAAGGGTCGATGCGGCCGTGCGTCCGCCGCAGGAACTCACTCATGTAGATCCAGGCTTCGTACTGTTCCTTGGGCGTGATCACGGCTGAGCGCTGGGTGGGTGCCAGGCCGAAAAATGTATGTGCGGACGCGGCCTGGCCGTAATCGACCTCGTAGATCCAGCTTAAACGCATTAAGTTTGCGATGGGGCCGTAGGCGTAGGCCAGCCAGGTGTCGTCGCCGGTACGGTCGGCTAGTTCAGCCGCTGCCAGTGCCGACATGGCCGTCATATGTGTCTCGTATGCAAAGCTGAAACCATGTCCAGGGAACGCCTCTACGGCTGCCTGCGCTTCATCCAGGCATGGGGCGCCGCAACCCAGATCAGCCAAGCGGAACATATAGAGCGCGTATGCCCCGCCTGCATCCGGCTCCCGTTCGCTACCTTTCCACGTGTTAAAGGTGTAGAAGCGCGGGAAGCGATAATTGACGGTTTGTGCAAACTCAGTCCAGGCTGCCTGGCTGTTTCGGGCCAGGGTTGCGCCCGTCTCGTATCCCATCAGGCCCAGCTCAGCGGCCTTGAGGGCATGTCCCAATTCATACCAGGTATCGCCACGGCCCTGACTGCCGCTGATGGCCAGCGGACCGCTGTTCTGGATCAGCCCAAAGTCCGGGTTATAGAAATTGGGCAGCCCGCCGAGCACGTCCTCCAAAATGGAAGTAGTCAGTGGATCTTCTCCATAGCGGTCGGTGTAGCGCGCGGTGCCGAGTGCCACGTCGAACTGCGTAATGGCTTCGGCTGACTGTCGCGTATCGGAGACGTAGGCACGCCAGTAGCGCTGGTTATCCAGCTCGACCCAGGTGTCGGGATCCTGCAAATCAGCCAGGCTGCGGCGGGCCAGGTCCTGCCAATCGGGCAGCCCGTCGACAGGGTGCGCGACGAGGTCGTAGATGTCCGCCACCTGCTGGAGGTAGCGCAGAAACATCGCCCCTTCATTGACGGGTGCCCCCGCTGCGAGATAGAGATATCCATCGTACACGGGCAGGCCCATGTTCAAGGGGATGCGTTGTAAATCGCTGCGGCCGAAATTATGCCCAAACTGACGACCCTGCCGGCTGGGCAGGCCGCCAGGCGAGAAATGCGTCGCCTCGAGGAAGGGGTTCAGACGCGTGACGTCCACCCAGTGCAACAACGTGCTATCCATGCCCTCCACATAGCCGTAGAAGCTGGGTGAGGCAAAGGCAGCCTTGTCTGCATAGTTGCTATAGCCGGCTGCCATCTCATCTCCGCTTGCCGCTTCCACAAAGGTCCATTCCGGTTCAATGCTACCGGGCGGCAACTCGTCCAGGCGCACCAACTCCAGATGATAGCGGACCAGACCCGGGTTGTGCGGGTACACCCACAGCCAGAGAGTAAAATCGGCCCAGCCGGCTGAGCCAGTGAGCCGGATACCCGGCTGTGCCGGATTATCCAATGCCCTTATCTCAGTGATATGCTGAAGCAGGCCCAGGTCGCCGCCCATTGGACGCAGTGCTAATACCACCTCAGAACCGGCCCGCCTCAGCAGAATGGTGTCGGCCGGCGCGGCTGGGCCAAAGTCAAGACGATACTCGCCTGTGACGAGCGCAAAAGCACTGGCACTGGTCTCTGCCAGGCCTGCCACTGGCTCGGCGCTGCGCCGAGTGAGAGGCAGATCCAGGCTGGCGTAGCCGAGTTCGGCAGGAAGAAGGTCGAGGGTGGTCTCTGACGTAGCCGTCTCAGCGGCAGGGATGTTTGCGGCCACTGTCGGCGCTGGCTCGCGGGTTGCGGTTGGAGTCTGGCTGGTGCAGGCGGCCAGGGTGCTGAATGCGAGCCAGCGCAAAATGAGGGTTGAGCGGCGCATAGGGGTGTTCAGCTAGCTTTCAGCCCTTGACCCCGGCATAGCTAACGCCTTCGATGTAATAGCGACTGAAGAAGAAGAATATGGTCAGCGGCACGATGGCACTGATCATCGCGCCGACGAGAGTGAGATTCCACTGCGATGTGTATTGTTGTTGGAAGACGCTCAGTGCCACATTCATCACCCACATATCGGGGGTGTTCAGATATAACAACGGTGGCAGGAATTCGTTCCACATCCCCTGGAATTGCAGGATGAAGAGCGTGAGCAAAGCCG